>DATBHD010000379.1:0-7473 GCA_036557635.1 Gemmatimonadaceae bacterium | reverse complement strand
GTCATGAGCATCTCCTGCATCAGGCGCCGGCCACGGAAGAGTCGCGACCGCACGGTGCCGACGGGAATGCCGAGAATCGTCGCCGCGGCCTCGTACGGATGATCCTCGACATCAACGAGCATCAACGTCGACTGGAAAGGCTCCGGAAGCTTCGCCAGCGCCCGCTCGATCGCCGGACCAAGATCCAGGCGCGAGAAGAGCTCATCGTTGTTCACCCGCGCCGCTTCGCGAAACATCGCGCCGTTCGCGAGCGCCTCGCCCTCGCTCTCGCCGAAGTCCACCGTCGGCGAACGACGTTCGAGCGATCGCAGGAATACGTTCCGGCAAATCGTGAAGAGCCAGCGCCTGCAGTCGCTGCCCGGGACGTACGTGTGCCAGGATTTGTACGCGCGCAGAAACGTGTCCTGAACGACATCCTCGGCGTCGACGGAGTCACGCGTCAACGAGAGGGCGAATCGGTACACGTCGTCCAGCCACGGCAGTGCTTCACGCTCGAAATCACGGTCGCGCGCAATTTTTTGGGGATTCATCAGGTCGGTCACGGGTGGCCTCGGAGGGGGAAGCGAACCTGACCTAGTTGACGGGACGAATCGCGGAACTATTCCCGGCCTCGACGTCTTGCCTTCGGATGCTCAGCCGACGCGAGCCAATAGCGCGGAAACGGCGGCGGCAGAGGCTGGTCGATCGTCCGCGTCGGGAGATGTCATGACCGCGACGACGGCCGCGAGCGTCCGAGCTTCCTTCCTCGGGCCACGAGGCGGTATGAGCGTTTCGCGCGGCGTATCGAGTTTTTGCGCCAGAAAGCCGCGCGGCGTATCGCCCTGAAAGGGCGTCGCGCCGGTGAGACATTCGTGCAAGACCATCCCGGCGGCGTACAGATCCGTTCGGATGTCCGGCATGCCGCCGAGCAAGAGCTCGGGGGCCATGTACTCGGGGGTCCCGACTACGGCACCGGCTAGTCGCGGCGGGCCGGCGACGTCATCCGCGGACTTTTTCGATGCCGTGGACGAGGCTGGTCGCCGGACGAGCGAAGCCACTCCGAAATCCGTGACCTTGAGCAAGCCGTCGCTCGCGAGGAGCAAGTTCGCCGGCTTCACGTCGCCGTGCATCACCTCCTGCTCGTGCGCCGCATCGAGCGCGCGCATGAGCTGGCGCGCGAGCGCGAGCACCACCGCTGCCGGCAGCGTACCGCGCCGTGCGAGCACCGCGGCGAGCGACGTGCCCTCGACGTACTCCATCGTGAGATAGGGAGCGCCCCGGCTGACGCCGAAGTCGTGCGTGCGAACGATGTTTCGGTGCGAGACGCGCCGCGTTAGGCGGAGCTCCTGCTTCAGCTCCTCGCGCGCCCGAGGGTCATCGGCGAGGAGCTCGGGCCGGAGCATCTTGAGCGCGAGGACGTCATCGAGCGTCAGATCCACCGCGCGATAGACGATGCCCGTGCCCCCCACTCCAATGACGTCCTGAATCTCGTACCGCTCGGCGACGACGACCCCCGGCGCGAGCGCGCCGGAGGGCAACGTCAGAGTACCGGGCCTCGGGCTCAGTTGCGGCGCGAGCGAGGTACGCGTTCGACCGCTCGCGCGGACGCGGACTCGAGGGTTATCGACGCCCCCATCGGGGTTCAGATCGTTAGGCGTCGTCTCGCTCGGCGTGGCGCGATCGATCAGCGCGCCGAGGGCCTGCTTCTCGCGCAGCTCCTGGAGGAACGCGGTCAGTGCCGCGCCGAGCGCGGCGACTTCCGCCGACGGCGAGCCCGTGCTCGCGTCGGCGGCGATGCGGGCTGCTTCGTCGTACTCGCCCTCGAGTGCGTGCGCCGCGGCCGTCGCGAGCGCACGTGTCGGACGCGTGACGCGACGAGCCGAGCTCCACGCCGCCGCCAGCGCGAGCACGAGGCCGAGCATGCCGGCGATCAACAGCGACCGGCGAATTCCCGCAAGCTGCGCCGAGGTCGCGCTTTCGGGGTGACCGACGATGAACCCCCCAATGATCTCGCCACCGGAGGTCGTGAGCGTCGCGCCCTGCAGTGCGTACGGAGCCCGGCCGAGCAAGGCCGTGCGCGACGCTCGCGGACCACTCGTCGTTGGCGCCGAATCGGCGCGTACACCCGTTACCGCCGGCTGTTCGTTAGGCGCTGCTGCCGGGAGCGCCGCTACGGCGTGGCTCATGCTGTCCAGCGACGTCGCCGCGACGTGCGGCCTGCCGTGCGTGTCGAGCGCGTAAAACACGATGTCCGCGCCCGTCGCCGCGCGGACATCGAGCGCCATCTGACGATCGACCAGCTTCGTCGCGACGAGCACGCCCACCGGCGCCGCGCCGGGCACGACGATCGGAACCGCCACCGTCTGGAAGAGCAGAGTGTCGCGCGAGATTCCGAATCCGAATGTCGTGCGACCTTCGAGCGCGCCTTCGACGAGTGGGATGCTGCTCATCGACACGCCGCGCACACCCGGCTCATCGCTCTTCGCGAGCAGCGTTCCCTGCTCGTCGGTGATGAAGACCCAGTCGGCGGCCAACTGCGCGGTCGCCTCGAATGCTTGATCGAGAATGTCGTCGTGCTGCCGTTCGGCGACGAGCGCGCGGAACGACGGCCCCTGCACGAACACGCGCGCGCCCCCGGCGAGGCTGCGCCCACGTCCCGCGAGAAGTTGTGCCGTGAGGTCCGCCGCCTGCTCGAGGCCGCGGCGCTCCGCCTCGCGCGTGGCCCGCCGCGCCGAATAGGACGCGACGACGAGCGCGGCGATCAGGACCGCACAGATGATCGCCGCCGTGCTCAGGAACACTCGACCCGCGATACCGCGAGCCGGTGACAGATCGCGTGCGGACAGGCGATCCGTCGAATCAGTATCGGTCATCCCGAATGAGCGAGTACGGTCGGCCGAACTTGTTGAGGTGAGGCGCTTCGACATAGGTCCGCGCGTCGATAGTGAGCTGCAGCGCGTCCATGCCGGATTCGGGAACCACGATGTCCCGCGTCACTTCCCGCGCACCGTGCTCGTGCCAGGCATGAATCACATAGCGACCCGCCGGCACTCCGCGCAAGGTGAAGTGTCCTGTCTCGTCCGGCTGAGTTGCCCAAGGCGATGGCACGGCGACGACGAAGGTCACCATCATCGAGTGGATGTTGCAGTAGATCGGGTAGACTCCCGGGCGCGCGAAGGTCGCGGTGCGCGTTGCGCCGCGCCGATAGAGGCCGAGATCGAAGGGTCCGAGCTCAACGTTCGAGAAGACGTTGTGGCTGAACGGATCCTCGTTCGGGAATGCGACGGTGCCGCCCGCCAGGACGATGGCGACGTGCGGAATGAACTCGCGCCCATGCATCGAGATCACTCGCGAGCGCATGCTCGCGACGTCAGTCACGGGAATCGCGCGTTCGCGCGGCTCGAGGTAGACGACGGCGGTCCGGATGTCGCCGCGGTCCGCCCCCGTCCGTTCCTCCAGCAGGAGCACACCCGACACTGTCCCCTGCGCGCCCACGGAGAGGCGTGGCAGAAATAGCAGAGCCGCGCCGGCCAACAGTCCTTTCCCAGCGATATACATCTGCTAAAGCTCGAATCCGAAAACGAAGTTCAAGTGGCGCGCGCTGTACGTGTCGCCGACGTACCGCGTGAACAATTGCCGATACTCCACGCCGAACACGAGCGGCTGCACCGGACGCCACTCGGCGTGAACGGCGCACACCGTGTTCTGGAGGCGAGTGGGATTGTCGCTCGCATCGACGAGATCCAACCCACACCCCAAGCCGGAAATGATTTGCTCGAGCGGTTGGACGTTGAGTTGCGCCCACCCGGCGACATCGCGCACCGGCGGGCCCAGCGTGTTCGCCGGCGCCCCGACTGGAGCGTTACCGTAGTTCTGAGCGATGCCGCCGCCGCCGAGTCCTCTCAGCAGCCGTCCGCTGTATGCCTCGCCGCGGAGCTCGACACGCGGCGCGATGAGCATGTGCCCGTCGATCGAAATGGCGTAGCTGTCCTCGAGTACCCCAGGGCTCGTCGCGACCCAACCGTGATGCATCCCGATGCCGATTTCGCCGCCGAAGGAGCCCAGCAGCGCGCCGGTGACGGTCGACAGCGGGCCACCACCGTTGCTGCCGCCCCACCGCGTGCGGATGCGCCCCTCGAACGCGGGCCGGCCCGAGCGGTCGCCCGCGTCGACGACGTCCGGCTCGCCCGGCGCCAGCTGACCGGCATAGGGCGACATCACGGCACCCTGGATGGCCCACCGCAGCCGCCCCGGTCCGCTGCCTAACGAGCCAATGTCTTGCGTGAGACGCACCTGACCGAGCCAATTCCAGAGATTGCCCGCGCCGGAGAAGTCGGGTGCGCCGACGGCGGCGAGGCTGAGCGGATTGAGGTCGGAGATGAGCGGCGTGTCGGAGCCGAACATCAGCTCCGTGTGCGGCCACACGAGACGCGCTCGCGCCGAGCGCAGCCGCGGCTCCGGAAAGAGCCGCCGATCACCCGATCCATTCTGCACCCCTCCAAAGAAGTCGACGTCGATGTCACCCGCGAAGACGCCACCGGCGACGTTCGCGATCGACGTAGCGGCGCCGAGACGCGTCTGCCGCAGTGTCACGCCTAACGCGACGTTGCTCGGTTGTGGCACGCTCGAGCCGGTCGGCGGCACGAGTACCGTGAGAGGGACGTCGCTGTTGTTGACGCGCCCCGACGTCAAGAACGCATTCATGAGAATCTGAGCGGACAACTCCAGGTGAAATCGCGAGCGGGTGTGCACACCGCCCTCCTCTTCATCCGCGACCTGCTGCCTCAGAATGGCGATCGCCGCCTCGGCGCGTTCCAGCCGTGCTCGCAGCGAATCCAGTGAGAGCGAGTCCTGCGTCCGCCGGGCCGAATCCGGAGGAGGACTCTGGGCCGCGGCGGGGCGGCGACTCGCAAAAACGACGACGGATAAAGCGAAGACGAGGGCGGTGCGAAGTCTCACGAGATGGGGACGCGGCGCGGGGGCGGGAGCGCTCTGAGAGCGGGATCGCGCGACGCGCTATCCCGTCTCTAAGGTGCATCGCGTGACACCTTTCCGGCCAGTAGTGCCGCGACCGCGAGCGGGCGAAGCTGCTCCGGCGGCACATCCGCGATGAGCAGCGCGCCCGCCGACGACGTCGGCCACGCCACGATCCCCTGCGCGCCATCCCGCGCCGCCAGCAGTCCACCGCCGGCGACTGCTTGCCGAACCGCTGGATGCTGGAAGAAGCGCTGTTCGGAAACCACGTATTGGAGCACGATCCGATCATCCCATCGGTACGCGAGCACGACGGCCGGATCTCCGCCCAGCTCCGTCGTCCACGCCGCGAGGAGCCTAACGCCGGACGCACGCAACGGCTCGATCGGGAAGGGCACCGCGCTGCGCACCGCGTCGAGATCGCGCGCGCGGCCCGGCAGGTCGCCGGCGACGACGCGCCGATAGTCGCCGAGCGCGTCGCGCAGCAATGGAATCGCGCTCACCGCCGCCGTGAGCGGCGAGAGCGCCGCCGTCGTCGGCTGCCTAACGAGCAGCACGCCGCCGAAGGCGATCGCGAGGACGATCGCGACGATCGGGCCGAGCACCATCGGACGGAGAACCCTGGCGAGCCATCCCGGTGCCGACTCCGCGATCTGAACCGGGACGGGTGTTGCCGCGATCGCGGCCGCGATGCGCTCACGAAGCGCGGGCGGCGCGGCGACCGGTGGCTCGAACCCCAGCCGCCGACGCATCGCGCGATGCACCGCCAACTCGCGCCGGCATCGAACGCACCCCACGAGGTGAGCGTCGATCTGCGAGGTCGTCTCCGGCGGGAGCTCACCGTCGGCGTACGGCCCCAGCAAATCGATCAAGACCTGATGTTGATTCTCGCGAGCCGCGCGTTCAGCGGGGTCCTCCGACGAACCCGGCGCGAGCGGTGTCCAATCAGTCATCGCGTGCCTCCGCCTATCGTTCCTGACCCACCCCCACCCCCACCCTCACCCCTACCCCCAGCCCCACCCCCGCCTTGTCGACTGCTGCGTCGCTCTCGAGTGAATCCGGATTCTCTCGAGACCGTTCGGCTCGACAGCACGGCACCGGCAAGAAGGCGCCGTCCGCGCGAAATCCGGCTCATCACCGTTCCGATGGGGGCGCCTACGATCTCGGCGATCTCGTGATACTTGAAGCCGTCGATGTCGTGCAACTCGACGACCGTCGCAAAGTCGTCGGGGAGTTGCTGTAGAGCGTCGCGGACCTCCTCTCCCGTCAGCCGCGACGCGACTTCATCGAACACCATGTCGCTGTCGCTCGAGACCAACTCGCCGTGGGCCTCCTCGAGGCGCGTGATCGACACGAGCTGCCGCCGCCGCGCATTACGCTCCTCGGATTCGCTCAGGACTCCACGAAGAATGCGATAGAGCCATGCTCGTACCTTTGCCGGGTCGCGCAGGTCATCCAGGCCGAGCCAAGCGCGCCCACACGCCTCCTGCACCGCATCCTCGGCGTCGGCGCGAACGTTGGTTCGTCGCGCCGCAAAGGCGAGGAGACGGTCGAGATGTGGGAGAACAAGCGCGTCAAAGCGCGCGTGCCGGTCGGATAGTGATGCCAAAATTGTTAAACTCGAGTCGATCGGAGCGGACCTATTGTAGGTAGAGGGCTCCAAACGGGAAAGTATTCCCTACTCTCAGCGACGGTCGGTCGACTCGCTCGGGACGCTGCGCCCGCGAAGCTGACCAGATGTGACCTCCTCGGCGGACCGGCACAGCAGCTCCAGCCGGTTTTCCGTGGCTGCCTCCCAGTCGGGAGGGATCGGAACCAGACGACGGAGGGGAAAAGCTTTGGCCGCGTTCGGAGGACTCGTCCGTTCAAAGGTCAGCCAACCTCGAGCGAATCCCCCGCCGAGACGCGATGCCGCGGACGGAATGGTGCTCCACACGCGCCACGACACTCCCTTCGAATCCAGAAACTCCCGGTAGGCCATACCGAACACGAGAGGCAAACCTGATTCCAGTGCGCCGCGTCATACCCCTGCTATCGACATTGTGACCTGGATCACGTCGCTTGGCAGGAGGGAAACCGGGCACGGTCGTTAGGCGGTTTGTTACCTAACGAGAGGAGCGGGAACCGCGTATGCGGCGGGAACCGCGTATGAAGCGGGAACCGCGTATGGGGCGGGAACCGCGTATGCGGCGGGAACCGCGTATGCGGCGGGAACCGCGTATGGGGCGGGAACCGCGTATGGGGCGGGAACCGCGTATGAAGCGGGAACCGCGTATGAAGCGGGGACCGCGTAGACGGCGCTGCGGATACCGAATGCGCGCGCTCTGCGCGCGCTGAGTCCGAATTCGTTACGCCTTTCACGCGGTATCCGCTGTTCACGCGGTACCCGCCGTTTACGCGGTACCCGCCGTTCACGCGGTATCCGCCGTTTACGCGGTACCCGCCGTTCACGCGGTCTCCGCCGTTCACGCGGTCTCCGCCGTTCACGCGGTCTCCGCCGTTCACGCGGTACCCGCCGTT
>DATBHD010000378.1:0-75711 GCA_036557635.1 Gemmatimonadaceae bacterium | reverse complement strand
GGCGGGTCGGACGACATCGGTGACGTCTCGTGGAACGTTCCCACGGTCACACTGCGCTACCCGTCGAACGTGCCGGGTCTTCCCGGCCACATGTGGGCGAACGCGATCGCGATGGCGACACCGATCGCGCACAAGGGTGCGCTCGCCGGCGCCAAGGTGCAAGCGTTGACCTTGATCGACCTGCTCACGCAGCCACGGATCGTCGCCGACGGGTGGACGTACTTCCGCGACGTGCAGACAAAGGATCGGAAGTACAAGTCGTTCCTCTCGCCGACCGATCAACCGCCGACCTTCCTGAACGCCGAAACCATGGCGAAGTATCGCCCGGCGATGCGGGCGATGTACTACAACCCGTCGAAGTACGCGACGTATCTCGAGCAGCTGGGCATTCGGTATCCGACGTTGAAGCCGAAGGCGGCAACGCCGTGAGATCCATGCTCCAGAAGCATGTCGAAAGCGTGATCACGGACGCTTTGTAACTAGCCAGCCCTCAGATATACCGCATCCACGCCGCCGGCCGCTCGGCCTTGCGCGCCGCATACCATCGGCAGGGCACGTAGAGAGTTGTGACGACGATCGCGAACACGAGATACAAGAGCGCTAAACTCCAGCGATCCGCGGGCGGGATCGAGACATACGGCGCGTAGTCGAAGCGTGATGCGCCGACCTTGCCGTCCCGGATGAGCCAGACGACGAGCGATGTCGCGTGAATCAGCGGGATGTGCAGCAGGTAGTAGAACATCGGCACGCGGCCGAAGGTCGTGATCGCGTTCGTGAACCAGCCGTGGGCGCGCTCGGCCAGGGGGATCAGCGCGATCGTCGGACCGAGGGTCATCAGCAAAAAGAGCGGCGACGCCGGGTACTTTTGCTGGTTCAGGAGGCGGATGAACCAGGGGGGAGCGCCGTTAGGCGCCTGATGGGTCGCGACGAGCGCGCCGCCGACTACCAGAAAGAGCGCGGTCGCCGCCAGACCGATACGGAGACACAGGCGACGGCGCGCCTCCGGCTCGCGCGCCATGATCGTGCCGAATCCGTAGCCCGCCGCCATCACGCCGATCCACGGCACGAGCACGTACAGGACCGACACCGTGACGCCGCCGATCTTCACGTCGCCGCCCAGGTACAGAAACTGCCAGAACCACTGCGTCGACTGGGGCATCACGCCGGCCAAGGGGGTGAGCAAGTTCTGACCGAGGATGAGCGCGAGGCCGATGATCCCCACCGCCGGAGCGGGCAGTTGCACCAGTGCCGCCATCAGCACCATGCACCAGCCGAGCATCCAGATGACGCCGGCGAGCAGCTGCGTGAAGTCGAACCTGAACGTCCAGGCGACGTGCAGCACGGTGAGCTCGAGGACGACGAGCAGGAGACCGCGTGTCACGAGGTACTTCGCGAGCGTCCTCGTATCGCCCAGCTTTCGGCCGAGAAAGAAGGCGCCGGTGCCGGCGAGGAAGACGAACGCCGGTGCGCAGAAGTGCGTCACCCAACGCGTGAAGAAGATCCCCGGCGTCGGCCCGCCGGCGGGCACACCGGAGTAGACGCGAACATGATCGATCGCCATCAGGACCATGACGACGCCACGCACGAGGTCGAGCGAGGAAATTCGCCCAACGGTACGCGTCGGTGGGGGCGCCGTGTAGGGCGCGGGGCGTGTGCCGACTGAGGACGCCGTCATTTCGCCTCCAGGGGGTGTCACAGGCTCGTATTGTCACGCCGCCATCGGCGAGCGAACAACGGTTGATCCGCGAGCGGTCGTCAGCGTGCAGCGAACGGTTCTCCCGCGAGGACGCGCAGTACGCGAACAACCTGTTCGCGCCGCCGGCGGCTCACCGGGATCCGCGTCCCGTCGCGCAGCACGAGCACGGTGTCTCCGGATTCGCCTCTGAGCTCCCGCACGCGCTCGATATTCACGATGGCGCCGCGGTGGGCGCGCACGAAGCGACTGGCATCCAGCCGCCGTTCGAGAAGCGCCAACGATTGCCGCAGCAGGTGTCGCCGGCCGCGCGCGTGGATCGCCGCGTAGTAGTCGTCCGCCTCGATCCAGTCGATCTCGTGGTCGTCGAGCATGAGATCGCCCGTCGACGTCGGGACGACGATCCGCGCCGCGCCGAGCCCTCTCGTTAGGTTATCGCGCTCGCGCGCCGAGAGCAGTGCCGTTAGGCGGCGCGAGAGCTCGACCGCGGCAAGCGCGTGCATGCGGTCGCGCGTCCGCTCCAGCGCCTCGACGAAACGCGCTTCCTCGATCGGCTTCACGAGATAGTCCAGGGCGTGCGCGCGGAAAGCGCGCACGGCAAACTCGTCGTACGCGGTCACGAAGATCACCGCGGGCATCGCCGACGGGTCCAGCGCCGCGAGCACGCCGAACCCGTCCGGTTCCGGCATCTGCACGTCGAGGAAGAGCAGATCGGGACGGAGCGTGCGAACGAGGTGCAACGTCTCGCGTCCATCTCGCCCCTCGCCGACGACGTCGACGTCGTCCTGCGAGGCGAGGAGCTGGCGAATTCCCCGCCTCGCCAACGGCTCGTCGTCCGCGATCACGGCGCGAATGTGGACGTCGTCAAACACCCGGACCTCGGCGCAGAGGAAATCGTACCGTCGCTATCGTGCCTCCACTTTCGCCGCCGCGCAACTCCAGCCGGCCGGCCGCGCCGAAAAGCGTCTCCAGTCGCGCCCGAATGTTCGAGAGACCGACGCCCGTTTCGCTCTGCGCGGGCCGATATCCCGGCCCGTCGTCGCTCACCCGCAGCACGAGATTCCCTTCTTCGGTCGACGCCGACACCTCGATCGTCCCCGGCTCGCTGCGTTTGGCGATGCCGTGGCGTATGGCGTTCTCGACGAGCGGCTGGAGGATGAACTCGGGAACGCGCGCGTCACCGAGCGTGGGATCGATCGACCATCGCAACTGGAGTCGATCGGAAAAGCGGACCTGCTCGATCGCGAGGTATTGCTCGATGAATCGCAGCTCCTCGGCGAGGGTCACCTCGTGGCGCGTCTCGCCCTGCAGCACCTGCCGCAGGACGGCGCCTAACAACTCGAGCATCCGCGACGCGTCGCGCGTCTTCTGGTCGCGCACGAGGACGGCGAGCGCGTTGAGACTGTTGAACAGGAAGTGCGGATTCAGCTGCATCCGCAGTGCGCCTAACCGCGCCTCGGCGAGCTGCGCCGAGAGCTTGGCCTGCTGCGCCTCGCGCTCGCGCGCCTCGGCGAAGTACGTGAAGGCGTACACGCAGCCGAGGAAGGCGAAGTACATCACCACCGACCAGGGCACACTCGTCAAGATCCAACTCAGGTAATCGCGGCCGAAGTGCCCCATGTAGGGGAAGGTGTGCAGCGCCAGTCCGAGCAGGATGCCGAGCGTCGCCCAGCCGACACACAGGAGCAGCGCTCCGACGGTGTGCGTGATGAGGAGCCGTCCGATGCGGTCGCGCCGCAGGGGGACGCGTCGCGCAAGGACGATGACGATCGGCGTGAGCGCGGCCAGGAACAACCACTCGCTACTCGAGCGCAGGAGATTGGGCCACGACACCCGCGGTTGCCCCGCGAGCCGGGTCTGAAAGTACGAGTCGAGCGCGCTGAGCGTCGCCGGGACGAGTCCCGCCGCGGCGATGAGCAGCCATCGTGGAGGCAAGCGTCGAAGAGTTGGCGCGGCTGGCGTCGTCACGCGGCTAGTGTAGCACGTAGGCCACCACATGCACCACTCTTGGACGACGGCAGAGAGCACTCGCGACTCCGCACTACTCACTTCCAAACTGACGGCTATCGCTGCAGCGCAGGCCGTCGAACAGCGATAGCTGTCAGTGCAAAAGTGGGGAGTTCGGTCCAGCATCCGGCTGTGTTGCGCGGATGATGCTCGCGCGCGGCGACCTGTCAACCGTGCGTGTGGTGCTCCGAGCGCTGAAAGGCCAGGAACTCGTGGATCGCGCGGCGCGCGTCAGCGTCCTTGCTGCGAATGCGAAGCTCGGCGCCACGCGGCAGATCGCGCGGCTCGTAGGTGATGAGAGCGCGCTTTTCCGCCATGACTTTTGCGCCCGGCACTTCCCGCATATGCACCATCGCCGGTGTCGAGAAATCACCGGCCTTGAACGCCCGCGCGATTTCGCGAATGTGAACGCGAATGCGGGCGACGCCCAGGGAGTCGGGAACGTCGCGCTCGAGCGCGATGCGACCGCCGTCGGGAAGCTCGTCGAAGTGGTGCGTGGAGGTATACTGATCGACGCCCATCGCGATCCTGCCACGTTCCTGCATCGCGGCGAAGGCGCTATCATGTGACGCGCTGTCGTGCGAGTGCACGCTTCGCTGCGCCGGCAGCGAGGAGGCGAGCAGACAGAGTGCGACAGTCAGGCTCGAGCGAAATGTCATACGTGTCTCCGATGACGTCGACGGAAGCTAGCGTCGTGCGGGACGTCGGCGCTGGAACCGCGGTTCCAACTTCGCGCACGAAGCGAATATGATCACCGCCGCGCGGCTTCGAGAGGACGTGCGCGCCTTCGATGCGTTGCCGGCACACACGCTGAGTCGCATCGCAAGCGCCGCGATGGAACGCCGCTTCGCAAGGGGAGCCACGCTCTATCGCGCCGGCGACCCCGCTGACGGTTTGCACATCGTGCTTTCCGGACGCGTCCACGTGGCGCGGGAGACTGGCGCGCGTACGGAGTTTTTGCATGGGGAAGTTGCCGGCGGGATCCTCGGCGAGATTCCGCTGTTCGGCGGCGGGGCGTTCCCCGCCTCGGCTACCGCCGTCGAACCGACGCGCAGCGCCTTCCTGCCGAAGGCGGCAATCGAGCGACTCCTCGCCGAGGACTCCGCCTTCGCGCGCTTCGCGCTCCAGCGCCTCGCCGAACGGGCGCGCGGGCTGCTCAAGCGCATCGACGACCTGACGGCGACGACGATCACCGCGCGCGTCGCTGACTATCTCTTGACGCGGGCCGAGTCGTTAGGCGGAGAGTTCAGCTTGGGGATGTCGCAGGAGGCACTCGCGCGCGAGCTGGGCACGGCGCGCGAGGTCGTCGTGCGCGCGTTGCGCTCCCTCGTCGCCGCGGGGGCGATCACGCGCACAGGTCGATCGCGCTTCGCCGTCGAGCGCCTCGCGGCGCTGCGCGCGATCGCGCCGCCGCGCTAGCGCGCTCGGCTACTTCTTGTCGTATTGCAGCGCGAGACGCAGCTGCTCGATCGCCTTGTCGACGGCCTGCACGGCATCGACGCGGTGACCGCCAAAATCGTGCGGCGCTTTCTGCAACTCCACCTTGGCGGCCTGCAGCTCGCGGATGGCCGCGTGAATCCGCGGGTGCTGCTCCTTGCGCGTCGCACGCGCCGTGCCTTGCACGCGGGCCGGCGCCTGCGCGTGCGCCCGATGCGCGGGCACGGCGGCGAGGAACAGCGCGGCCACACAACTGACGAAGAAACGTGGCATGATCTTCTCCTGGCGGGGTGAGGGCCGGGCACAAACGTACTCCCGATGAATCACCCTGTATGCGTCGCCGCCGTCACCCTCGGTGTTTCGTCAGTTCGTAATCGCGGGAAGCACGCCATCGTAGAACAAATCCAGTCCATCGCCATCCTGCGCGATGACGGCGACGACCAGATCGAGCGACGGCACCACGAACAGCCACTGACCGCCCGAGCCGGACGCCGTAATCACCTCGGCGTCGGTTCCGCCGCGTTGGTGCGGGAAGAGCCACCAGAAATATCCGTACGACGAGCCGAATGCGGAGAAGAACAACGACGGTCCGTGCGAATCGACGCGAGTCGACGCATCGAGCCACTCGCTGGGCACCACCTGGACATCGCCCCATTTGCCGCGACGCAGGACGAGGTAGCCGATGCGCGCGAGGTCGGACGCGCGCAGTCCGAGGCCGCCACCGCAGTGCGGCAACCCGTCGAACGGACTTCTCGCCCACGACACGGAGCGAATGCCGATTGGCGTAAAGAGCTCCCGCTGCGCGAACACGTCGACGTTCTCGCCAGTCACCTCGCGAAGCACACCGCCGATGAGAATCGCCGAGCCACTGTTGTACGCCCAGTCGGTGCCGGGGGTGCCGATCATCGGGCGGTCGAGCACGAATTTCACCCAATCGCCGGTCGATTGATTGAGCTGGTCGAGCGGCGATCCGGGATACGGCTGTTCCCAGAAGTCCATGCTCGTTCGCATCGTGATCAGGTTTCGCAGCGTCAGCGCGCGCTTGCGATCGTCGACGTTCGCAATGGACGAATAGCGCGCGAAGACATCCAGCACGGGCCGGTCGAGATCGAGCTCCGCCGGGTGCGCTCTGTTCGCGATCCCGAACAGGAGGGACGTTACGCTCTTCGTCACCGACTGCATCGTGTGGAGTTGGTCGCGCGGCCAGTTCTCGTACTGCTCGAAGACGAGAAAGCCATAGCGCACGATGAGCACGCCGTGCAGCGTGCCGTACTTGCCGCGCGCCATGTCCGACCGGAGCGTCGACAAACGGTTCTCATCGAGACCGGCGCCTCGCGGGGCGAGCGTCCGCCACTCGTCGCCCGGGAAATACGTGATGCCGGAATCGGGCAGCGCGATCGGCGCGGGCCGCGTCGGCGTGGACGAGCACGACGCAGCGACGGCGAGTGAGAGGAAAGACGCGCACGCGGCGATCCGCATGCCCTATCAGTCTACGAGCGGGACCGCACTGCGAAAGGTGTCGAGGCGCAACATCAGCCGTTCCCGGGAAGCCGCAGTGGACGCGTCGTCGTGTGCGCCTGCCAATGCTCGTCGGCGATCTCCTTCTCGATCTGCTGGATACGATCGACGATCGCTTTCGGCGGCGGCGCATCCGGCGCGTGGACCTTGCCTAACGCGACGAAGCTCTCGAGGAGCGTCTTGTACGCATATGGCGAGTATCCCGCGTCGACGACGAGCTTGGCGCCTTTGTAGTCGCAGAGATTCTCGAGCGTCTCGCCGTAGCTGGCGCCGAATTCGTCCCAGCTCCATTGCCGCGCGTCGTTGACGTCGCGGTGCTGTGTGCGCACGAGGCTGTCGATGCGACGCGTGACCTGTCCGTCGTCGATGTGCTCGATCTCGTGCGCGATGAGCGCGGCCGCCTCGTCTTCGGTCGACATGTACGCGAGGATGCCGCCCCAGATCACGATGTGCCCTCCGGGGAGCGCGAAGCCGCTCTTGATCCCCGGATGTGGATCGAAGTGGATGTGCCAGGGCAGCCGGCGCCGCGCGTGCTTGCCGAGGGAGTCGGCGATGGACTGCAGATAGGCTTCGATGCGACTCGTCTCGGGGGTGGGCTGAATTCCGCGGTCGATGTCGAACTGCGCCGCGAGCGCGGCGCCGAGGGCGACTTCCTGCGAGTCGGTCGGCGGAGGCGCGGTGAGCCGGTGATCGTCATGCCTAACGGTTGGCGGCTTCGCAGCCGCCAGCATCATGAGCGTCACGCCGAGCGCAGCGACAGGATGGTGACGGTGCATACGTCAGCTCTCGTTGAGGGCCACGATCGGCGGAACGCGCATGGCACGCCGTGCCGGAACGTACATCGCGAGCACCGCGATGACGAGCAAGAGCGAGCCGACGCCGCCGAGCGTGAGCGGGTCGTGCGCGGTGACGCCGTACAATTGCTGCCGCAATACGGTCGTCGTCATCAGCGACAGCAGGATGCCGACGAGAAGGCCGGCGACGATGGGAGCGAGGCCGCGACGCATGACGAAACTCCAGATCAGCCCCGGCGTCGCGCCGAGCGCCATCCGTACGCCGATCTCGTGCACGTGCTGATTGACGAAATACGACACGACACCGTAGATGCCGACCATCGCCAGCGCGAGCGCGATCCCGCCGAGCAACGAGAGCAGGACGGTGTTCATGCGCGCCGTCGCGAGTGAGGCGCGACGGAACTGGTCCATCGACTTCGTTTCGGTGAGAGGTAACGACGCATCGACACGCGCGACGGCGCGGCCGAGGGGACGCACGAGCGCTTCCGCCGCGCCTTTCGTCGATGGACCGCGTATCACGACGACCATCGATCGCTGAATGAGCGGCCAGAGCAGTTCGGGCGTCTGCGCGAGCGGGATGTAGCACTCCGGCGCCGGTTTCTGATCGAGTCCGGCGTCGTGCAGATTCGCAACGACGCCGACCACCTCGCGATACTTGGGGTCGTTCTTCCCCGCCACGGCGCTGATGCGCCGGCCGACCGCGTCGCGCGGGTCGATCGTCGGCCACAACAGGCGAGCGAGCGCCTCGTTGATGAGCATGATGCCGGGCGTCGACGCAACGTCCGTCGTTGCGATGTCGCGCCCGGCGAGAACGGGAATGCGCATCGTCGCGAAGTAGCCGCTGCTCGTTATGCGGAGATTGGCTTGCGACGCCTTGTCGTCCGCAGCCTGACCTTCGCGTGCGACCGACGACGACATCGACGAACCGGAGAGCGGCACCACGGAAACGACAGCAGCCGACTGGACGCCGGGGATGCGCGCCGCTTCTTCGCGAATCGCCGTGTATGCACGAACGACCGATTCACCGTTCGGATAGTGCGCCGCGGGCAGGAGCAGTCGCGACGTGAGGACGCCGCGCGGGTCGAAACCTGGATCCACATGCTGCATGAGCCAGGCGCTGCGAATGAGCAGCCCCGATCCCACCAGCAGCGTGATCGCGAGCGCGATCTCCGCGCCGACGAGCACGGGTCGCAGGCGATCGCGTCCAACCGACGACCGGCCGCCCTCGCGCAACGTCTGCTGCAGCTGGGGACGCGCGGCGCGCAGCGCCGGGACCAAGCCGAAGATCACCGCGCTAACGACACCGACGGCGACCGTGAAGGCAAAGACGCGCCAGTCGATCCGAGCCTGATCGAGCCGCGGAATGTCCGCGGGGCTGACACTGCGTATGACGCGGAGAAGACCGAAGGCGGCGGCGAGTCCGACGGCTACGCCGGTGAGCGACAGCACGAGGCTCTCGGTGAGAAGCTGCCTTACGAGTCGGCCGCGGCCGGCGCCAAGCGCGGCACGGATCGCGAGCTCGCGGGCGCGCACCGTTGCTCGCGCCAGCAAGAGGTTGGCGACGTTCACGCACGCGATCAGCAGCACGAAGCTCACCGCGCCCAACAACACGAGCAATAGCGACGCGTAGTTGCCGACGAGATCGTCGCGATAGCGAGTCAGCTCGACGCCAAAGTCGCTGATCGCGAGCGAACGCTTTGGGATCTGCTCGACCATCGCGCGCTCGACGGGGATCGTCGCGGCGCGCGCCTGGGAGAGGGTCACTCCGGGTCGAAGCCGTGCCAGCACCCTGAGATAGTGCTCACCGTACCGGGTGGCATCGTCAGAGGAGAAGGCGATCGGCGTCCAGATGTCCTCACTCCCCGTCGTGACGTCGAAGCTCTTTGGCATCACGCCAATGATCGTGTGCGGTGTGCCATCCATCTCGACGACCCGATTCAGTGCGCCGCGATCGCCGTTGAAGTGACTCATCCAGAGGCGATAGCTGATCACGGCGACGTCTGCGCGCCCCGGTGCATCTTCGTCGGCGCCGAAGGTGCGGCCGAGCAACGGGTGCGCGCCAAAGACCGCGAAATACTCGGCGCTCACGTGGCCGCCGGTGATCATCTCGGGCACGTCGCCGAGCCGCATGGTGATTCCCGCCTGCAGCACCGCGGCAGCCACGTGCTCGAACGCGGGGACCTTGCGCCAGGCGAGGAACTCCGGCGGCGACGGGTCGCCGCGCTCCGAGCGTCGGGCGGAGAACACCCTGACGATTCGGTCGGCGCCCGCGTAGGGGAGGGGCCGCAGCGCGACGGCGTCGAGGGCGCTGAACACCGCCGCCGTCGCGCCGATGCCTAACGCGAGCGTGAGGACCGCGACGGTTGTGAACCCGCGCGCCCGAGCGAGCTGCCGGAGGGCGAAGACAACGTCCTGGCGCAGCTCGTGGCGCAGCTCGGCGCGAGTCGCCTGACGATCGCGCTCCTGCCCATAGCGCCGGCATTCGGCGTT
Source organism: Gemmatimonadaceae bacterium (assembly GCA_036557635.1). GTDB lineage: Bacteria > Gemmatimonadota > Gemmatimonadetes > Gemmatimonadales > Gemmatimonadaceae > AG2. The sequence goes on along the minus strand of DATBHD010000378.1, from coordinate 65,772 downwards.
GATCGAGGCACTGTCACCAAATCGGCGCTCGGCCTCGAGCCGCGCGTTCGTGCGAGTCATACCGAGCTCCATCAATTCTCGGGTGGTCATCTCGAGGTGGAAGGCGAGCTCGCTCTCCACCTCTTCGTCGACTGACGTGCGACGGAGTCGCGGCCAGCGTCGGCGCATTTACGCGGGCAGGAGCAAAGGGGCGACCGCTTCGACAAAGCTCGCGAACGCCTTCGTCTCGGCGCGAAGCTGGCCGCGGCCCTTGTCCGTGATCTGGTAGAACTTGGCTTTGCGTCCGAGCTCGGAGGTGCCCCAATCGGACTCGATCCAACCGTCGCGCTCCATGCGATAGAGCGCGGGATACAGCGAGCCTTCCTCGACACTCAGGACGTCGTTCGTCTGTTCGCGGAGCCAGCGTACGATGTCGTAACCGTGGCGCGGGCCAAAGGTGAGTGTTTTGAGAACAAGGGCGTCGAGCGTTCCGTGGAGACGATCTTTGGATTGTGCCATCGGAGGCGAGTGTCCTGAGCGGTCTAGGTATTGATCGTGTGGTGATACCTAGATGTCAAGGGGTGGCCGAGCGGCCCCTGAGATCGAGCCCGTTTCGTCGATGGCTTGCAGCAGATCAGCCTTACCAGGGCCGATGGCAATGGCCGATCCCCACAGAATTCGCACGCGTGGCGCGCTGCTCGCTCTCTGTGCTTGTCGCATTCGCGCCTGGTTTATGGAACAACGGGGCGCCCCTGTCAACGCTCGAGTCGAACTAGCTTACCACGCCATGGCGATCTTCAAACCGTCCGCGCAGTTCGGGCGCTGCGAGCAGTGTCGAACGGTCTTCGACCCCGTGTACGGAGGAGCGTGTGTTCGCTGCGGACGCGTTCTCTGTGAGACGCATCTCCACGGCGCATTCTGGCGGAGGCTGGTGGCACGGCTAATACCAAGACGCTCAACTGTGTGCGCCGCCTGTCGCAGCGGAAAGAGGGGGACGCACCCGGCCAATTAGGCGCGTCCCCATAACCAGCGATCACGGATTGAAATTCGGGTTCGCGCTGGTTTCCTGCGGTGGGATCGGAGTACAGAGGTTGTTACCGAATGTCGGCGGGTTCTTGCTGGGAAAGTACGTTGTCGCCTGGCTGGGATCCGCGAGGACGGAAGTGAGCGGCACGGAGGGATTGCGGCGCAGATCGCCCAACTTCTTCCCCTCGAGCCAGAAATCACGAGCGCGCTGATTGAGCAGCTCGCTCATCACCGAGAGACTATCGGTGGCGCCGCCGTATGCGCCCTGCCCACCGACCGCCCGTCGCGCATCGATGAGCGTGATCGCGTCGGAGGTGTTGTTGCCGCCGTGGATTGCCGCTTCGGCGGCGATGTACTGTGCCTCGAGCGAGGAGGCGAGCCGAATTGGATCGCCGTAGGTGTTGTACTTCGCCTGAACGATGTAGGGGACGCCGTTCAGCGTCGCCCCCGGACGTGTGCTGTCGATCGACATGCGCGGATCGCCGACGCGGTACAGCTTCGGGGCGACGATCTGCGCGCCGGCGGTGATCCCATAGAACCGATTGCCTAACGACCCTTGGGTACTCACGTTGGCGCTCGTGATGACGTTGGCCTGGAAGCCGGCGGGCACCAGCGCGGCGGCCTGGCTCGCATGCGGGTAGTCACCCTTCTGAAGGTACGCCCGCGCGAGCCCGACGTTCGACGCGTTGACGATCGCCGCGCCCGCCGAGCCCGCGGCAGTCGCCACCGTGACCGCCGTGTTGAAGCGCGTGATCGCCGAATCGATCAGCTGTGCATCGCTGAGTTGCGGCCCACCTTGAATGACGCCGGCGCATGCCGACTCGGCCATGAGCTCGAGCGCAAAGCCGAGGTTCATCGAGGCACGCGCGAGGTTGACGTCCGACGCCGCGCCCGGACCGCTCTGCAGCGCACCGACCGCGTTCTCGTTCGACGCGATCGCGAGACTCAGCGGGGCGAAGAAGTCGGTATTGATGTCGTCCGTCGACGCGAACGTGCGCGCCGCTATCCGATTTTGCTGAAGTCGCGCCGCGCCGCTCCAGAGTTCCTCGGAGATCAGGCCGCCGTAGAGCGCGACGCTCTGGAATGCGATGAAGAAGTTGGTCTGCGCGGAGAGCGAGAGTGTCGTGCCGTCGGCGTTCGGGTTGAAGGTCGCGGCGTCGATGACCGAAGGGTTCGAGACGTCGAGGTTGCAGGCAGCGGCACCCAGGACGCCGGCGAGAGCCACTGCGATCGGCAGAGATCTCCTATTCATGGCTCTGATCCTCAGAACTGGAGGTTGAGGCGGACGATCCAGCGGCGCGGATTGGGCACCGTGAACTCTTCGACCGATGCGAACTGCGCCTGACCGCCGTTCACGGTGTTCGCTTGCAGCTCGGGATCGGGGCCATCGAATGCCTTGTTCTTCCAGACGTGCAGGTTGCGTCCACCGACGACGAGCGACGCGCCCGCCGCGCGCATGCGTTGCGCGAGCTCCGCCGGCAGCTCGTACGAGAGCGACAGCTCCTGCAGCCTAACGAAGTTGGTCGGCTGCAGATACCGATCGAGTACGAGGGGAACCGCCGTGCCACTCGGCGTCTTGAACGGCCCGAAGTGCGCGATGAGCTCCGCCTTGCTGTAACCTCCCTGATCCGCTGGCAGGTTTGCACCGGCGCTCGTGCCGGTGAGGTCCTGGTAGAGCGGCGTCACATTGAGAATCTTCGCGCCCTGCTGGTGGGTGATGAGCCCATACAGCCGAAAGTTTCGGAAGAGCGTGAAGGTACTGCTGAAGTTCGCGGTGAGCGTCGGGAACTGCGGGCTGGTGAACACCGGCGTGCCCGTCACCGTCGCGACGCCGGCGACCGTGTCGATGCTCGTGATCTGGCTCGAGTACCATGACGCGAGCGGCTTGCCAATCACGTAACGATACGTGAGGTCAGGGCTGATCTCCGACTGCGCGGGTATAGTTATGGGACCGAGACTCATCAGCTTGTTGTCGAGCGTCGCGCCGGTGAGCGCGGCATCCCACCTCAGATTGCGACGGTCGATGGGTGACGCGTGGATAGTAAACTCTATACCACGGTTATCGACCTTTCCGGCGTTGATGAAGGGATTGCTCGTGTACGCCAGCGAGGGCGCGAGTGGATTGCGCAGCAGCAGATCAGACGTGTGCTTATCGAAGTAGGTGAGCTCGATGCCGGCGCGCTCGTGGAAGAAACCCGCGTCGAAGCCACCTTCGAACTCGGTGCCGCGCTCCGGCTCGAGATTCGGATTTCCTGGACTCGCCTGAACGACACCTGGCCCGACGCCGCCCGCTGGCGTCACGTACGTGAACGGCGCGTATGTCCGCAGCGAAGCGCCCGGATCGGGTGACCGTCCCGTCGTGCCGTACGCCGCTCGGAGCCGGAAGGTCGAGACCCCCGGTGCGATGCGCTGCCAGAACGGCTCCTGCGAGACGACATAGGAGGCACTCACCTTCGGCAGGAACAGTGATCCGAAAGCGCTGCCGAAGGCGGAGTTCCGGTCGACGCGCGCGCCAGCCTGGAGGAAGAGCTTCTGGCCGAAGGAGAGTTGCTCCTGCGCGAGGAGACCGAGCGACTTCGCCTGGCTGTACGTCTGGTGCGACTCGTTCGTCGCCGCGGAAGAGACCAGGTTCGACGAGTTGGTCGCGAGACCGATGCCGATGCCGGCGAGGTAGTTCGTGACCGTGTTGATGTACTGACTGCCAAACGAGAGATCGGAGGCGATGTTCCGATCGCCACCGAGGGTCGTGTGAATGTTCCCCAGGTAGTCGACGGTATAGATGTTGATCGGATTCTGAACGTCTTCGACATAGCCGTTCGCCTGGTCGCCCGCGTACCAGTTCTGGTTGTTCTTCGGGTAGAAGGTGACGCCGTGCGTCGAAGAGAGGTCAGCGCCGAGCGTGAGGCGGTTCGTGAACCAGCTGACTGGCGTGTAGTGGATCTGCGTCGACGGGGTGAAGCGCATCGTCGTGAGCTCGTTCTGCACCGCCTCGAGCCCTGCCACCGGGGTGCTCAAGCCGCCGCTGCGAACGCCATTCGCCGAGACCTGAACGGCGTAGATGTTCGAGAGCGCGTACTGCTGCGGCAGATAGCCGTAGTTGGCGTCGTCGCCATCGGGAAGGCGGTAGTCGTTCCGGCTCAGCCCGATCGTGGCGTCGATGCCTAACGTGGGCGTCGTGACCCAGTTGAAGCTCGCCCGGCCGGTCCGCCGCTGCGTCGCGTTGTTCGGCGTCGTGCCCTGCTCGTTGCTCGCGTCGGCGGAAACGAAGTAGCCGAAGTTGTCGCCGCCGCCACGGGCACTGTAATCGAGCGAGCCGAGATTCCCGTTGCGGAAAACGCCCTCGCGATCGAGGGGATTGTCGGAAATGACGCTGCCGACCGTCTTCCCCTGACAGAGTGGGGCGCCACCCGCGGCGACGTTCGCCGCGCTGCACGTTCCGTAGAGCGCCCGCGGCGTGAAGTTCGGATCGATCTGGTTCCACTCCGTCGTGAGGTTCTGACGGAATTCGTGGGAGCCGAGGCGTCCCTTCTTCGTGATGATCTGGATCACGCCCGCCGAGGCGTCGGCGCCGTACAGAGTCGACGCGGCAGGTCCCTTCACGACTTCGATGCTTTCGATGTCGTCGGGATTGAGATCGTTGAGAGCGGTGACCGATTGACCGCCGAGAATCTCGAGGCCGTGATAGGAACCGACGTCGTTGCGCGATCCGCTGTAGGCGCGCACGCCGTCGATGAAGACCAGGGGTGCGTTCGAGAGCGAGATGGATGTGGCGCCGCGAATGTTGATGCGTGGCGCCGTGCCCGACGTACCGGACGCGGTTGTCACGTTCACGCCCGCCACTCGGCCCTCGAGCACCTGGGAGAGTGTCGAAACGGGCGCTTCGGTCGTGACCCGACTCGCGTCGATCGTCGCGACGACGGCGCCCTGCGCGGCGCGCGTCTGATTTCCGGCGGTTCCGGTGACGACGACCTCCTGCAGATTCACTGCCGAGGTCTGGAGCGCGAAGTCGAGCGTGAGAGGCTGGCCATCACTCGTGGTGACAGTGCGCGCGCCAGCGCCGTAGCCGATGCGCCGCGCCGTGACGACGTGCGCCCCGTTCGGGACGCGAGTGATGCGATAGGTGCCGTCTGGACCCGTGAACGCGCCGAGCTGCGTTCCCTGAACGGTGATCGTCACCGCATCGAGGGGAGCGCCGGATTGTGCGTCGGTGACTTTGCCGGCGATGGTACCAACGCCTGCTTGCTGCGCGCGTAGCCTGGACGCGAGGACGCCAGTCCCCGCGAGCAGCATGGCCGCGAACCATGCGCGACGTCTCATCGTGATCTCCTCGTGGTAGGAATCGGCGTGGCCGCCATTGGTACGGACAAATTAGGGTCGGTGATCAGGACCCGTAAGAGGCAGTTGAGTGGGCCATGCGGCGCCGCTTCGACGACGCAGCCGCTGCGCGCGCAGTCCCGCCGGGCGCGGAGGAAATGCCGCGGCGCGCGACCAACATAGCATTTGTCCGGACTAATGTACACATTCCATCCCGCCTCACCGACCAACCAGGAGCCGCGCGTGCCGACACCAGGCCGTTCCTCTCGCCCCTTTCTCCTCGGAATTGCGTTCGTCCGCATCCTCGCGCCCGCCGGAGCCGCGCGCGCGCAATCGGTCGGCGCACCGACGCCCGATTCGCTCGCGCGCGTCGTCCTCGCACGCTTCGCCGCCGGTTCACCCGCGGCGTTCGACAGCATCTACAGCGACCCGCTTGGCCGCCGCGTCATGCACTCGGCCGTCGAACGGGCGAGGCAGCGCGACGGCGGACGCGCGCGCATCGTGTGGTCCTCCTCCGATCGCGCGGTGCTTCTGCTCACGCCCACCGTGCGCACCGGTACCGCGACGGGCCTTTCCGCCGGCGGCGACGAGACCAATCAGGTGCGGCGACTCGCCGGCTACTACGAGGCGACGCGCCGCGACGGCGCATGGTATCTCGGGCGGCAGCTCCCCCTCGACAGCGCGAATCGAATTCACGCGCAGGCAATCCACGTTGCGCTGGATCCCGGACATGAAAGCGTCATCGTCGATACGCTCGACGTGACTGTCGGAAGTGAATTCGGGCTCGCGCTGCGACTGAACAATCAGGCGCGAGTACAAACGGTGCGCCTCGAGGGCGATGACGCCGAGCATCAGCTCAGCGGCGGCGTCCTCTGGATCGCGACCCGGCCGCGGACGCACGCCCGGCTCGCACTGCGATACGTGATTGCCGATGACAAGCGAGCGCCGACCGACACGACGGCGGCGCCCGCGTTCGGGGCGCTCGAGAACACCGACGCGTGGCTGCCGTTCTTCAACTACGACAGCGGCAATGATTTCGCCGCGCTCACGGTGACGGTGACGATTGCCGCCGCGTACGAGTTGACGACGAGCGTGCCACAGACGGAGCGCGTCGCCAACGGAATCCGTACGATTCGCGGCGAGAGCGTGCATCCACAGTTCATTCTGAGCCTGATGTACGACAAGGAGTGGAAGCGAACGGCAACGCGCATCGGCGATTTCATCTTCGAGACGTTCCTCACGCCGCGCTTCCCTTTCTCGCACGACACGCTGGCGGCGCTGGTGGCACGAGAGTATCGGCTCCTCGCGCCACGCTTCGGCGAGCCACAGTGGCCGTCCCGGTATCTCGCCGTCGTCGAGAACCGCGTCCTGCATGGGGCGGGCTTCACCGTACGAATGAACAACGCGGTCGTCGCCGGCGACAATGTGCGGATTTTGGACGAGCCCGCGCTCGGGCCGTCGGCCGCCTTTGCGCACGAGGTGGCGCACGGTTGGACGATGGACGCGAGCGGACCGGCCGCCAACTTTCTGCAGGAAGGATGGGCGACGTACTGTGAGTCGCTCGTGCTCGGCGATCTCTATGGAGCGGCGACGGGGCGCGCGGTGTGGGAGCGGCTGTACGTGGCGTACATGGGTGGACAGGATCGCGCCGGCTTTCAGGGTGGTTTCGAGGGACGACAGACTCTGCTCGGCGATCCCGACAACGGCCGAATTCACTACTACAAGGGCGCCTGGATCTTTCATCAGCTCGAACACGTCCTCGGGGACAGCGTTTTCGATCGGGGGATGCGGGACTTCGTCCGGCATGCGGGCTATGGACCGAACGGTTACGAAGAGCTCATCGCCGATATGAGCAAGGCGGCCGGCCGTGACGTGAGCTCCCTCGTTATGCCGTGGCTCACGGAGAAGTACATTCCCGACGTCGATGCACGCGTCGAAGGTGGCAAAGTGATCGTCACCCAGTCGCAGCCGACGCCGCCCTTCGACCTGGGACTCGACGTGGAGCTCACAACGACCAACGGCGTCGTGAGGCGGCCGGTGCACCTGACTTCACGCGCCGATACGATCGACGTGACTACCCTCGGTGAGGTGACGGAGGCGCGCGTGGATCCGGATCACCACTTTCTGCTTCGCCGTCACTGGGGCGACACGGCGCGCTTCGCTCTGCGGGCGCCCACCGCCCACGCCGTCGAGCTGACCGGAAACTTCCTCGCGAAGCCCGTCCCGGCGACGCGCGTCGGCGAGGTCTGGGTGGTGGAGCTGCCGCTGGCCGAGGGGCGCTATGTGTGGCTGTGGCGTGTCGACGGCGCTTCGCCGGCGGACGACGTGATCCTCGCCGGCGCACTGCATCCGAGCGATCCGACCGCGCGCGCCGGCGTTCTCGTCGTGCGGCCCGTTAGGCACCTCCCTTCTCCGTCGCGCACCGATATGTCGTCCGGAAACTGAGCATTCCCTTTCCCCTTCCTGCAATGGCCAACCTCTCTCCATCGACGACGCGGCGACTCGCGTCGCGCGCATATCTCGTCGGCTGCACGCTGTTCGGCGTCGCCGGCATTGCCGCCTTCACGCGATCGGTCGCGAAGCCGCGCTTTGACGAGATCGACGTCGAGCGCATCAACATCATCGCGCCGAACGGCAAGCCGCGTCTCGTGATCTCCAACGCCGAGCGCGCGCCGGACGTGATCATCAACGGCAAGACATACCATCGCAGCGGTAGCAACGAAGCGGGAATGATCTTCTACAACGAAGAAGGGAGCGAGAATGGCGGGATGGGCTTCAGCGGACATACGCGGAATGGCCATGTCTCGGCGAATGCGGGATTCATGTTCGATCAATACGGCCAGGACCAGACGGTCGGCTTGACGTACGACGAGCAGGACGGCCGGCGCTCGGCCGGACTTCGCGTGTGGGATCGTCCGAATCAGTCGGTCACGGTGCTCGCCGACTTGGTGGAGCCGATCAAACAAATGCCCGATGGACCGGAGAAGACGCGGCGGATGAAGGCGATGCGCGACAGCCTTGCGAAGTCGGGGCTGGGTGGCGCGCAACGCGTCTTCGTCGGCAAACAGAGCGACAAAACGGCGATGGTGATGCTCGCGGATGCACAGTCGCGTCCGCGGCTGCGGATGGTCGTCGATTCCGCCGGTGCGGCGCGGATCGAATTCCTCGACGATTCGGGCAGAGTCATACGAACCTTTGCGGCGAGCGATCGCTAAACAGGAGGCGATATGGACGACCAGCTTCAACGCGAGATTCGTCGACTGCGCCGGACGAACGCGGTTGCCGTCGGACTCCTGGTGATTGTGAGCGTCAGCGCATTCGTGCAGTCGCGTCCGGGCGCGCGTACGAAGTTCGACGAGATCGACGTCGAGCGGATCAATGTGCGGGAACCGGACGGGACGCTCCGCCTCACGATCTCCAATCACGCGCGACTGCCCCAGGTCGTCGTCGGCGGGAAGTCGTATCCGCTACGCGGCGGAACGGGAGTGAAATCTGCTGGACTGATCTTCTTCAACGACGAGGGGAACGAGAACGGCGGGCTCGCATGGGCCGGCAGCCGCTCCGCCGAAGGCTACCAGGCATCGGCGGCACTTACCTTCGACCAGTTCGACCAGGACGAAACCATCTCACTCGAGTATGGAGACGCGAATCGCCGTCGTCAGGCAGGGTTGGCCGTGCTCGATCGGCCCGAGGAGCCGATTCGCCTCTTCGCCGAGAGCGTGATGGCCATTCGGGCGATGCCCGATGGTCCGGCGAAGGAGACCCGAATGCGGCGTTTGCAGCAGGACATGGCGGCACGCGGCGCGGTGCCCGCGCCGCGGCTCTTCGCCGGCAAGCGGCCGGACAAGTCCTCGACGGTCGTGCTCGCCGACCGGAAAGGGCGGACGCGCCTGCAGCTGGTCGTCGATTCGTTAGGCACGGCGCGCATCGATTTTCTCGACGACAGCGGGCGCGTCACGCGCAGCCTCACGGGCACCGATATACGATGACGTTGCTCCGCCCTTACCCACGTGGAGGATCCATGGCTACGAAGCTCCAGCGGGACGTTCGGTGGTTGAAGCTCTACGCGCTCTGCTCGACGGCGGCGTTTGCCGTGCTCGCGCTGGCGGCCTTCCGGCGCTCGACCGGGCAGGCGAAAGCGAAATTCGAGGAGATCGACGTCGAGCGGATCAACGTCGTCGAGAAGGACGGCAAGCTCCGTTTAGTGATCTCGAACCGCGAACGTTCACCGGGTCCGATCGCCTACGGGAAGCCCTTCGGCTATCCCGGCGGGTCGCGCCCGGGGATGATCTTTTTCAACGACGAGGGCTCGGAGAACGGCGGCTTGACGTTCACGGGCAAGCAGGGCGCCGACGGCAAATACGCGTCGACCGTACACATGTCGTTCGATCAGTACAACGAGGATCAGGTGATCGTACTGCAGTATGCGGACGAGAATGGCGTGCAGCGGAAGGGGCTGCAAATCCTCGATCGCGCGAACGTTCCGATTCTGGATCTCGTGAAGCAGCAGGAGGCGTTGCAAAAGATGCCGGCCGGGCCAGCCAAGGACTCGGCGATGAAGCGCTTCATGGAGCCGCGTCCGGGTGAACCGCTCGCCGCGCAACGTCTCTTCGTCGGGCGCGATCCGAGCAAGTCGGCGCTCGTGCTCCTGTCCGACAAGATGGGTCATCCGCGGCTGCGGCTCGCGGTCGACTCGTCAGGTAAGGCGAGCCTCGATTTCCTGGGGGCGGATGGCAAGGTGGTGCGAAGTATCGGCGAACAACCGTAGGCATCCTGTGATCAGCGCTGCGGGATCCGCGCGTAGCGCCGTACGGCCGATCCTTTCACCAGCACCTCTTCTTGCTTTGTTCACAAGAATCATTCTCACCTGGCAGCGAGGAACGGTGAATGCGCTCTGACCGATTCGTCACATTCGCGTGATTCGTGACGACATGCCCGCGTAGTCGAGATCTCGACGCGCGAGCAAGAAACAGATCCCTCGCCGCGCTCGGGACGACAATGGAACTCAGTAATTCCAATCCGTCGTCTCGCCAGGCGGCGTATTGGACTTCACGAACGCTCCCGCGGTTCGCGCGAATCCGGCCCAGGTCCAGGTGTGCCAGGAGTGCCCCTTCATCGGGCGGCCGAAGGTGAACTCGGCCTCGTAGTGCGGATTCGTCGACGACTTGAGCATTTCCTGAAAGTCGTACACCGCGAGGTTGAGATAGAAGTCATCCATGTCACCGGCGAAGAAGTGGAGCTTGCCGACGAGTTTGGGACCCAGCGTGGCCCAGTTGCGTTGCGCGTACTCGCGCAGATCGAAGCCATTGTCGCGCATGTACGCCGCGACCTCGTGATCGATCTTCCCCGTGAGCTTGTCCCAAAGCGGGCGCGGATAGCCGTCGGCGCCAACGGGACCGTACACGGCTTCCCATGCCTCGAGTTGGTACGATGAGCGCCCGTGGCTGCCGAGCACCGCCTCGAATCGACTGAGCTGGCGCATCGTCCACACGACCTGACCCTGCGTCGTTCGCCTGAAGGGACGCTCGGCGGACATGAACTGGCCGAACGGGATCGAGAAGGCATTCGAGTCGGCGTAGATATTGGTCTGTTGATAGTGCCGGAAGTCGATCGGATCCGGCTGAAGGACGTAGGCGCCGCCGAAGAAGTCCGGGTGCTGGAGCATCATCGCCAGCGTCTGCCACCCGCTCGTCGACGCGCCCTCGAGCACGCGCGCATAGGGTTTGCGAATGATGCGAAATTGCTGCTCGAGCGCCGGCATGACCTCGTCGACGATCGCGTCGCCGTAGGGGCCGTTGTTCGCCGAGTTTACTGAATATGAATCGGGAAAATACGGCGTCTGCTGCTCGAGGCTGATCGCGATGAGCCGCGGCATCGAGTCAGTGATCCATTCTTTGTAAACGTCGTAGCCGCTCTCGGTGCCGGTGACTGGATTGATCGTGCCGCTGTTTCGCGATGGGCTCGTCGAGAACTGAAAGGGCGTGCCGTGTCCCAGCGTGTAGACGCTCGGGTAGAGCGTGCTCGGATGCTCGACGTAGCCTTTGGGGAGCAGGACCGTCGCGTGGATGTAGATCGGGCGTCCCCAGAACTTCGTCAGCTTCTCGCTCTGGATGCTCACGTGCTTCACCCACTCGGTGTCTTCCGCGCGCGGCGGCGCGGGCATGACGTGCGTCAGGGAGAGCTTGACCGTTCCGCCACCGCCGACGTGAACGCGCTGGACGTCGCTGTACAGATTCCCCTCGGCGATCTGGAAGGTCTCGATGTGGCCGTCATTCAGGTGCACCCAGATGGTGTGGCCATCGGCGCGATGCACCTGTGTGTAGACGTCGATCACCGCTTGCGCGTAGTAGTCGCCCGCGGGGAGGTCGGCGAGCGCCGTCGGGTATCCAACCGCGCCATTGTCGACGACGGTCGTCTGCGCCGGGCGCAGCTGATCGAGATCCACTCCGAAGATCGCGGGCCCTTGAGGGGAGACGAGCATCCGCGGCTCGGCTTGCGCGTTCTTGGAGAGAATCACGATGAGCCGTCCGGTCACCGGCGTAGCGTGCGCGGCGGCGGTGAAGCTCACCTCGAAGCGCGTGGGCGCCGCCGGGCGCGGCGCGGGAGGGTGCGCGGCGGGCGTCGCCGCGTCCAGCCGGACGACGAGGAAGAACGTGAAGCCGAGGACGAGCGGTGCGAGGAGGCTGATTCGGTTCCGCATGCAAATCTCGCGTCAGAGGGTGCGAGGACACGGCGAGCACGGTTTGCCCTGCTCAATTGTCCGTACTAAATAACAGGCGCGCCGGATCACGACTAGGGAATCTCTGAAGAATGTCATCCCGAGCGAGGGATCTGCTCTTCTGGGCATAGGTGCAGATTCCTCGCCGCCTCGCTCCTCGGAATGACAGTTCTTTAGAGATTTCCCTGGTACGCCGTACTCTTTCGGACCCGTTCTTATGCCGCGTTCTCCGACCCGTGACATTCCGTTCGACCATGTGCGGCGCGCTCGCCGCCGCACCCTGGCATTACGGCGACGCCGATCCCGGATCGGGGCCGCTCTGCTAAGGTCCGCCGGCCATCCGGCCTCTCTCCACCCGATCGGGTAGCGCGATGAGCATTCGTAGATGGGTAATCGTGACCGGATCAGTCGTGTTCTCGCTTCCCTGCCTCGACTCGGCACGCGCGCAGTATGCGTCCGGCTGGCCCGACTCGGTGTGGCGAGCGATCGGGCCGGCGAAGTTCGGTGGCCGCGTGGACGACATCGAAGCCGTCGCGAGCGATCCACGGATCATTTACGTGGGCACGGCGTCGGGCGGGGTGTTCAAGAGTGTGAACAACGGGACCACCTGGGCTCCCGTCTTCGACGGGAGCTCGGCGCTCAGCATCGGCGACATCGCGATCGCGCCGAGCGACCCGAATGTCGTGTGGGTTGGTACGGGTGAGGCGAACAATCGGCAGAGCTCGACCTGGGGTGACGGCGTCTATCGCTCGACGGATGCCGGCGCGACCTGGCGGTTCATGGGATTGCGTGAGACACAGAGCATTGGACGGATCGTGGTGGACGCGCACGATCCGAACGTCGTTTTCGTCGCCGCGGTCGGACACCTTTTCGGGCCTAACGATGAGCGTGGCCTGTATCGGACGAGAGATGGGGGCACGCACTGGGAACGCGTGCTCGGCGTCGACGCGAATACGGGGGTGACCGACGTCGTCATCACACCGGATGGCCGCACGCTCCTTGCCGCGACGTATCTGCGTCGCCGGCGTGCGTGGGGCTTTGTCGGCGGCGGGGCGACGAGTGGCGTCTGGCGGTCGGTGGACGGCGGCGATCATTGGCAGCACATAACGAGTGGCCTGCCCGCCGGCGACGTCGGCCGCATCGGCCTCGACATCGCCGGCAGCGACCCGAACATCGTTTACGCGCTGATCGAAGCGAAGGAGGGAGGCGTCTTTCGCTCCACGGATCGCGGAGCCACGTGGAGCAGACAGAGCCCGCTGCAGGAGCGGCCGAGCTACTTCAGCCAGATCCGGATCGATCCGAAGAATCCCGAGCGCGTGTGGTGGCTCGCGACGAGTCTCTATCACTCGATCGACGGCGGCAAGACGTTCAGGAGCGATTCGACCGCGATCCGCGTGCATCCCGACCACCACGCCATGTGGATCGATCCCACCGATTCGCGACACATCATGCTCGGCAACGATGGCGGCGTCTACTTCACGTACGACGAGGGCCGCCATTGGGACTACGTCGACAATCTGCCGATCGGCCAGTTCTACGACGTCGCCGTCGACGCGCGCGAGCCATACTGGATCTACGGCGGCACGCAGGATAACGGCACCTTCGCGTTCCCGAGTGGGACATTCTCGCGTGGCGCGCTCACCGACGCTCAGGTGATGCACATTGGCTACGGCGACGGCTTCGAGGTCGCGACCGATCCCGCCGATCCGCGCGTCGTCTACACCAACTCGCAGAACGGCCGCGGCTACGTGTTCGACCTCGTGACGCGTGAGGAACGACGGATCACACCGGTGCCGGCGGACCGGCACGAGCGCTATCGCTTCAACTGGAACACGGCGATCCTCGTTTCGCCTAACGACCCACACGTCTACTACTACGGGGCCAACAAGCTGCTCCGCACCTCCGATTACGGAACGACCTGGCAGACGATCAGTCCCGACCTCACCCGGGCGCAGGAGTGGCGCAAGCTTCCGCTCGGCGCCGGCATCCCGCTCCGCGGCCGATCGACGCTGTCGCGGGACGACGGCACCAGCCAGTTCGGCAACATCACGACGATCAGCGAATCGCCCAGGAGCGCGGGCATGCTGTACGTGGGTACCGATGACGGCAACGTCCAGCTCACCACCGATGGCGGCGGCCATTGGACGAACCTCACGCCGCGTTTCGGCCTAACGATGCCCCACACCGTGAGCGCCGTGCTCGCCTCTCGATTCGACGCGCGGACGGCCTACGTCGCCTTCGACGGTCACACCGATGACGACCGGAAACCGTACCTCTTCAAGACGACCGACGGTGGTGGGACCTGGACCACGATCGCGAGCGGCCTGCCGGCGAACGACCCGGTGAAAGCAATCACCGAGGACCCAGGCAACTCGCGGCTGCTGTTCGCGGGGACGGAGTTCGGCCTCTATTGGAGTCTCGACGGCGGCACGCACTGGACGTTTCCCGGCGGCGCACTGCCACGCGTCGCCGTCGACCGCATCGTCGTCAACGAGCGAACCAACGACCTCGTGCTCGCCACGCACGGGCGAAGCATCATCATCCTCGATGACATCGCTCCGCTCGAAGCGTGGGACTCGTCGCCCAGCGCTGACCCGATGCAATTCTTCCCCCTGCGTGACGCAACGGAGATTTACCAGTGGCGCGATCAGCCGCTCCCCGGCATGAGAACCTTCACGGCGCCGAATGCGCCGTTGGGCACGTTCGTCACCTACTGGCTCGCGAAGGGCGGTGACTCCACCGCTTTCGCTCGGATCCGGATTCTCGCTCCGGATGGCACGGTCGTTCGCGAGCTCACCGGTCCGGCGACACGCGGCATGCATCGCGTCGAGTGGGATCTTCGCACGCAATTCGCCTTCGTGCCGCCGGCCGCCGACTCCGGCTTCTACGGTCCGCCGCGTCCGCCATTCGTTCAACCCGGCGAATACACCGTGCAGCTGATCGTCGGTGGCACAACCCGCTCGCGCACCGTTCACGTGCATGCCGACGCGCGCGAGGCGGCGCCGCCAGCCGCCATCCGCGCCCGCTGGGCGATGATGATGGAGATCGACTCACTGAGTCGCGCGTTCGCCGAGCAGCGCGGGACGTTCATCGCCCTGGACAGCGAATACACACGCCTCGTCAAACAGCTCGGCGGCCCAACGGCGAGTGTCGTCGCGACCGACAGCGTCGTGAAGAGCGTCACCACCGCGGTCACGACGTTGCGGGCGAGCTTCGGCTCCGATTACGCGACGCCGATCGGCCAGGTGTTCGATCTGCTCGGTGGGCTCGAGTCGTCGGCGGCGACACCGACCGAAGCGGAGCGGCGCACATTGGACGTCGCCATCGCCGACTTGACCGATGCCTTCGCGAAGCTCCGCACACTGGTAACGGCGGACATGCCGAAGTTGCGGCGGCTCGTTGCGTCACGCACGCCGGGTTGACGCGCCCAGGCGGCGCTCGACCCACAGACCATAACGAGAGACGAGGGCGCTGATCACGAAGTACAGTAGCCCGACGAATACGTACGCCTCGGTGTGGAAGCCGAGCCAGTCGGGATCCTGCGCCGCCAATCGGGCCGTGTTGAGTAGATCGAAAAGTCCGATGATCACGATGAGACTCGTATCCTGAAAGAAACCGACGGCGATCGAGACGAAAGATGGCACGACGATGCGCAGGGCTTCGGGGAGGACGACGAGTCGGGTCGCCTGCCACCAGGTGAGGCCGAGCGCACGCGCCGCGTCAGCGCGCGCCGCCGGCACCATCTGCAGTCCGGCGCGCACCGCCTCGGCCAGATACGCGCCGGCGAAAACGGCAATGCCGCCCTGCGCGAGCACGAGCTTGTCGACGTCGACGCCGGTCGACAGCGCGAGCGGCACGACGAGCACGGCGAGGTACAGCACCGCGACGAGCGGAACCCCGCGGACGACCTCCACGATAGCGCTCGCCGTCAGCCGCGGCACGGCGTAGTGTGATCGCCGGCCGAGCGCGAGCAGCACGCCGAGCGGAAATCCCAGCGCCAGGCCGATGACCGTGAGCATCGCCGTGACGGGAAAACCGCCCCAATCCTGCGTCGGCACCGGGGACAGCCAGAGACCGCCGCCCATCAGCCAGAGGAATCCGACGAGTCCGACGATCCACGCGAGTATCAGCGACCTCCGCCAGCAGAATGGCACGAGTGAAGCGAGGACGACGGCAAGGAGCAGCGTGGTGGCGAGTGCTGGTCGCCATCGCTCGGCCGCTGGATACAATCCGAACAGAATGAAGGGCAGCTTGTGGCCGATGAATGCCCAGCAGGCGCCGACTCCGCGCGCCCGGCAATCGGCGGCGGTGCCGCTCCAGCGCGCGTCGATGAGCGACCAACGCGCGACAGGAATGAGCACTGCTCCCGCACCAAGCAGGGCGGCCAGCGTGAGGACGATGTTGGGTGCGCTCGCGAACGCCGCGCGCAGGTTCGCGCGTACGCTGCCAGGTGGAGACTCGATGAGCGCCGTCGACACGGGCTATCCGCCAGTCGCCAGCAGCCGCGTATTGTAGCGATTGATCATCGCCGCCGTGACGAGGCTCAATGTCAGATACACGGCAATCATGATGAGCATCGTCTCTACACCATGGCCGGTTTGATTCGCGGTCGTGTTGAGAATACTCACGACGTCGGGAAAGCCGATGGCGATCGCGAGACTCGAGTTCTTCGTGAGGCTCACGCACATCGTCGCGAGCAGTGGCATCATCGCGCGGAGCGCTTGCGGCACGATGACGAATCGGAGTGCCTGGCCGCGCGACAGGCCGAGCGCCATCGCCGCGTCGGCCTGGCCGCGTGGCACGCCGAGAATCGCCCCACGTACGATCTCCGAGACCTGCGCGGCGTGATGCAGTACGAGCGCGCCGACGAGAGCGGCGAGCTCGGGGGACAGCGACACCCCGCCGACAAAATTGAATCCGACGAGCCGCGGCCGCTCGAAGAGCGGCAGGACGAGGCCGCGGTCGGAGAGGAAGACGCCCGGGAGCGGCTCGAACGCGTTCCTCGGCCCGGGCATGCTGTGAAGCGTCGCCGCGAGCAGAAGGAGCAACAACAGCAGCGGCGTATTTCGCATCAGCTCAACACCCGCGCGAACCATCCCGCGCCAGGCGGGGTTGTTCGACAACCGCAGAATCCCCAGCACGAACCCGATCAGGATCGATAGCACCCAACCGATGACGGAGACGCGCGCCGTATTCGCGAGACCGATCAGGATCGCGCGGCCAAAGCTGTCCGCGGGGCTGAAAGGAATGCCGGAGCTGTCGGCGAGCTCGAAGTTCGCCGGCTGGCGCAGAAAGCCAAAGCCGAGCGAGAGTCCGTGCTGCTCGAGATTGGCCTGGGTGTTACGAGCGAGCCACCAGAGCACGGCCGCTCCGGCGCCGAGCGCGAGCGCCTGCATGATCGCCGCGCGAGAGATTGGCGTGCGTGCCGCGGTCGCCACTACCTGAAGGGCGGCGAGTACATGAGTCCCCCGTCGCTCCACAGCCTGTTCATTCCGCGATCCATGCCGAGCGGCGTCGTCGGTCCCAGGTTTCTGTCGAAGATCTCGCCGTAATTGCCGACTCTCGAGATCACGTTGTACGGCCACTTCGCGTCGAGGCCGAAGCCATCGCTGATCCCGGGCTCGAATCCGAGAAAGCGACGGATGGACGGATCCGTTGTCTGCGCGAGGCTCGCCACGTTCTTCGAGTCGATCCCGAGTTCCTCGGCTTCGACCGGTGCGTGAAAGACCCAGTTCACTACCTCGAGCCATCGATCGTCGCCGAAGCGGACGACCGCCGCGATCGGTTCTTTGGAGATACGATCGGGAAGGACGACGTAGTCGTCAGGATTGCGGAGCATCGTGCGTGTCGTCGCGAGACCGGCGCCGTCCTGGCTGATGACGTCACAGCGTCCGCCGGCGAGCGCGCTCACCGCGGCGCGCAGATCCTCCATCACGACAGGCTTGAACGAGATATGATTGCGCCGGGCAAAGTCGGTGAGATTGAGCTCGGTCGTCGTTCCCTGCTGCACGCATACCGTCGCGCCATTCAGCAGCGCCGCGCGAGCCACCTTCGACGCCTTCGGCATGAGAAAGCCTTGGCCGTCGTAAAAGTAGATCGGACCGAAGTGGAAGTTCCGCTCGAGCGCGCGGCTGCTCGTGACCGACGAGCCGTTGACGAGCAGGTCCACTTCGCCGGATTGCAGACCAGAGAAGCGTTGCTGCTGTGTGAAAGTGATGAATTGGACCTTGTTCGGATCGTCGAACAGTGCCACGGCGAGCGCGCGGCAGAAGTCGACGTCGAAGCCGCGCCAGCGTCCCGAGTCGTCAGGCGTGGCGAAGCCGGCGCCTTGCGTGATGCCGCATTTGACCGAGCCGCGCGCGCGGATGGCTGCGAGAGTGGCGCCCTGGCCGCGGCCTGGTCGACCGGATTCCGCACCGGAACAGGCGACCAGTATCCCGAGGAGAGTAGCGAGGACGGATCTACCGTGAGCCAAAGGCTGGACGCAGATCGACGCAGATTGCGCAGATGAACACCGAGAGAGAGCGCGGCAAAACGATGTTAAGAAAAGTCGCATCGATCGTTTGCAGTTTCTGCGTTCATCTGCGTGCATCCGCGTCTGCCTTTCGAACTTCCAGGGAATCAGAATGGCAAAAGCAGATTCCTCGCTTCGCTCGGAATGACAGAAGCGCTCGGAGTGACAATTAGGCCTCGCGCATGCGAGCGAAGCCGCGCTCGAGATCGGCAATCAAATCGTTCGGGTCTTCGAGGCCGACATGCAAACGAATGAGGGGACCGTCGTGCGTCCAGCGCGTGGCAGTGCGATAGGGACGCGGGTCCATCGGAATCGCGAGACTTTCGAAGCCACCGAAGCTCGCGCCCATGCCGAACAACTCGAGACTGTCCAACAACGCGTCGACGCCAGCCTTCGCGACCGGGTGCAGCTCGACACCGAACAGCCCGCTCGCGCCACGGAAGTCGCGCTTCCACAGCGGGTGGCCCGGTGCATTCGGGAGCGCTGGATAGGTGACGCGCGCGACTTCCGGCCGAGCGGAGAGCCACTCAGCGACCTGAGTCGCATTTCGCTGATGCCTCTCGAGGCGCACGCTCAACGTGCGCAGTCCACGCAGCGCGAGATACGCGTCATCCGAGCTGACGCAGAACCCGATCTCCGCCACTTCCGATCGCACGCGGTCGTAGAGCGCCTCGGTCGTGGTGATCGTGCCCATCATCACGTCCGAGTGGCCGCCGATGTATTTCGTCGCAGCGAGGATCGAGACGTCGACACCGTGCTCGAACGCCGGGAAGAAGTACGGCGTCGCCCAACTATTGTCCAAGAGCGTGTAGATGCCTCGCGCGCGTGCGGTCTTCGTGATCGCGGGGACGTCCTGAATCTCGAACGTCATCGATCCCGGCGATTCGAGAAACACGAGACGCGTGTTCGGTCTGAACAGCGTGCTGATGGCGACGCCGATGAGTGGATCGTAATACGTGGTTTCGACGCCGAACCGCTTGAGCGTTCGGTCGCAGAAAACCCTCGTGGGCACGTACGCGGTGTCCGCGACGAGAATGTGGTCCCCGGCCCTGACGAGCGCCTGGAGCGCTACCGTCACCGCCGCGAGTCCCGACGGGACCAACATCGCGCGATACCCACCCTCGAGCGTTGCCATCGCCTGCTCGAAGGCGAGCGTCGTCGGTGTCGCGAGCTGCCCATATCGAATTACATCGAAGCGGTGCTCGTGGACGCGCGATGCCTCCCACTCTGCCACAGTCGGAAACACGAAGGTCGACGCGCGATACACCGGCGGATTGACGGCTCCCTGTCGTTCGGCGGGATCGCCGCCGGCATGCGCCAGGAGGGTATCGAGCGCGAGCGGCCTTCTTGCCGAAGGCAGTTCGGTCATGACTGTCGCAACCGGTCGAGCATGCGTTGTGCCTCGGTGGCTTGCGGCGAACCGAGCGCCTGCAGCACGCGCGCGTAGTGCTTCCACCCCCAGATATTGCCGGGACGCAGTCCGGTGCGTTCGGCGAGGAGCTCGTGCGCGACGTGAAACTGACGGGCGCGCAACGCGGCGTCGATCAGCAGCTGGTCGAAGATGTCGCGCTGGGCGTGGCTCGCGCCGATCGTACGGAAGCGTCGACGCACCGGTAACAACTGCGTGACGACCTCGCCGAAAGCGCCTCGCCGATGAGCAACCACCGCTTTCGCGAGGGGTAGACCGACGTCGGCCATCACTGTTGCCTCGGTGTTCGACGCGTCTCCCGAGAAGCGGACGCAGGAGTTGAAGAACTCGTCAACCGAATCCGTATCACCGACCGCGACGAGGGCCATGAGATAGTGCAAATCGACAAACACGAGCGCGTGGTCGTCGACGTGAAGAGCTGCACGATCGGCAAGCTCGCGCCAGCGATCGCCGACGCCAACGTCGGATTGTTCCAGGCGCCACAAGAGCGAGACCGCGTTCGCGATGTCCAGATATTCGTCGGTCGGTTGGCTCCGGACTTCGCGGTCGTATACCTGAAGCACGCGATCGTGCTCGTCCAGGTCGAGGCGAAAGAGCGCTTCGTGCCAGCGAAGATGAAATGCGAAATTGTTGCACTCTCGCCAGTGCTCGGCGCCACTCGCGATCCAGGCGAGTCCGTCCTGCCGACGCCCCTGCATCTCCGCCACATGCGCGACGGCGTGCGCCGCCCAGATGTCGCGCGGGTTGAGGTCGACGGCGCGCCGGCCAAGCTGCTCCGCCTGGGCGTAGTCGCCGGCCTCTTCGAGACCGTACGCGTAGCAGCCGAGGAGATATCCATACCCCGGCAATGCCGAGTCCCACGACGGCAGCACCGTGGCGACGAGGTCCCGCATCGCCTCGCTCATCCCGAGATACGAGAGCACGAATTGCGACACCTTGATCGCGACGAGATCGAGGGGATCGTCAACGATGATTGCGGCCCACGTCGCGGCGGCGCCGCGCATGTCACCCCGTGACCAGGCTTCGAGCGCGTCGATGTGTCGTGTCTCGCGCCGCGTGACCGGCCGAACGAATGCCGCCTCGCGCGCGCGCGCGAGCGCCGTTCGCGCCTGCTCCGTTCCCTCTTTCTTGCTCGACAGCATGCGGAGATAACCATCGACGCAGCGCGCGAAGGCGAAATCGGGATCCACCTCGAGCACGGCATCGAGACGCGTCCGGGTGTCGGATCTGGCGCCGAGGTGGCCGTCTATTGCGTCGTCGAGATCCCGCGCGACGTCGCCGCTCGTGGCCGTGACGGCGAGGCCTCGCACATCCGAAAAGCGTGACACGGCGGCCGCTCGCGTCAGGCGGGCTCGGTGATCCAGTAGCGCAGAATGGGGTCGCCCGTGCTGACGACCTTGTGCGTCCAGATCAGGCCGACAATACCCGCGCCGGGCGCGCAGACGCGCTCGACGACCTTGCCGAAGACGTCGCGAATCTCGCCCAATTGCTGACCAGGTGTGATCTCGTCGCCGATGTGTGCCGTTAGGCGGAGGAGGCCCGCGCGCGTCGCGCGCACGACGACGCGGTCGCGCGCGGCGATGCGGCGCCCGTTGCGAGCAGCCTCACCGGCGATCATACCGAGATGCCGCATCACGTTCAGCGCGCCGTCGACGTGCACGCGCACGTCTTCCTCCTCGAGCGTCCCATCCCCGCCGGACTCGGCGAGAATCGATACGACGCCCCCGCGAGCCGCGGAGTAGTTGAGCGAACCGGCGAAAGGCGGGATCGGGCCGTCGAGCGGAGCGAGGGAGATGAGGAGCGGCGTGAAGGCGCGGGCGAGTGCCTCACCCTTCTCGTCGAGCTCGCGATTCCCGGTCAGCGAGTAGCCGGCGAACGGATACAGCGCCTCGCCAACGTCGCCGGCGTGAAAATCGATGTGGTACTCGGCGGCGCCGATGATCTCACGCAGCATCACGTCGGCGAGGATCTCCGAGATCGATCCATTGCTCCGGCCAGGCGCGATCTTGTTGAGGTTCAACCCGTCGAGGGGTGATGTGAAGCCGCTACGGCTCTCGAACATTCGCATGTTCGCAATGGGGACGGCGATGATCGCGCCGCGCAATTCCGCCGGCTTCACCGAGCGGATGAGGCGCATCACGGCGTCGATCGGTGCGTACTCTGTCGCGTGCACCCCCGCGGTGAAACAGAGCCGCGGGCCATCTTCGGCTCCGTTGATGATGACGAGAGGGACGCGCAGCGGACCGCTCGCGGTTTCGCCGATCTCCAGCCAACCTTCGACCTTTTCGTTAGGCGACGCACGCACGTCGCGAATCGCTAGCGGCGTTCGCATGCGCGGCGTCAGCTCACGGCATTCAACATGACGGTCGGCGCGTTCGCCGCCGCGGCGTAGGCGCCGGCGAGGCGACGCACCCCCTCGTCGATCTCGTCGTGCGTCGCGTGGCTGAAGGCCAGCCGCACGTGATGGCGCGGGTGCGGGACGTCGGCGCGCGCGAAAAATTTGCTGCCGGGGATCACCGTCACGCCTGCCTGACTCGCGCATGCCGCCAATTCGTCCGCATTCACGCCGTCCGGGAATGTCAGCCAGAGATAATAGCCGCCGTGCGGCATCACGAAAGACGCATCTGGAATCGTCCGCCGCACCGCGGCCACCATCCGGTCGCGATTGGAGCGGTAGCACTCCTGCACGCGCGCAATGTGGGGTCCGAGACGTCCCGCACCCACAAACTCGAGTATGATGCGCTGCGTGAGCGGGCACGATCCCGCGTCGGTCTTGAGCTGCGCCATGCGGGCGACGAAGACAGCCGGCGCCGCTACCCAGCCGACGCGAAGCCCCGGCGCCATGAGCTTGGAGAAGGTGCCGAGTTGAAGGACGATGTCCTGTTCGTCGAGCGCTTTGAGCGAGGGCACCGGACTTCCCTCGAAGATCACCCGTCGATACGGACTGTCCTCGACGACGAGGATACCCAGCGCCGCCGCGAGCTCGAGGAGCGCTCGGCGCCGCCCGGCGGACATCGTCGCGCCCGTTGGGTTGTGAAAGTCAGGGACATCGTAGATGAACTTCGGCTCTGGATGGCCCTCACGCCGGCGGCGTTGGAGAATCGCTTTGAGCGCATCGACATCGAGTCCCGCCTCATCCTGCGGTACCTCGACAAAGCGGGCGCCGTAGCTCTTCAGAATGGGAATCGCGCTGAAGTAGGTTGGCGCGGTTACGACGACGGCGTCGCCGTCATCGAGCAGCAGCCGGCAGACCAGCTCGAGGGCATGCTTGGCGCCATTGGTGACGAGGACGTTGTCGGTCTGCGTCGTCGCGCCGTCGGCGGTCATGAACTCGGCGATCCAGCGGCGGAGGTCGGGCAAGCCCGGGCGCGGCGCGTACTGCAGTGTCTCGTGGCGATAGCGCGCGAGTGCGCGCTCGGCTTCCGCCGTGAGGTCGGGGAGGACGCCCGGGAAGGCATGGCCCGAATCGAAGGAGATATTCCCGGGCGGCGCGGCCGGCGGCAGGGCTGACGAGAGCTGTGACGCGCGTCGAGCGAAGGCAGGCGGCTGCATCCCGAGCTCCTTTCGTGTGTCGCGAAACCTATTTGTACGGACAATAACAGACGGACCATATTTACGGCGCGCGGGCCAGCGGGTCAAGCAAGGCGCGCGCGTGGACGCGCCGCGTGGCACTAGCCCCGGACGAGGCTCGTTACATAGGTGAAGCGATCGCTCGGATGTACGGCGCTCGAGAGCTCGATGAGGGAGCCGTCCTCGCGGTAGTACCGGCGCGTCGCCAGCAACGCCGGGCTTCCCACTTCTGCCTTGAGTAGTTTGGCTTGCCGCTTGTTCAGCGCGATCGCCTGAATGCTCTGCTCGACACGCGCGATGCGGACGCCGTACCTCCGCTCGAGCATCGCCGAGATCGGGCCATCGATCCCTTCGAGATTGCGCTCGAGATTCGGGAGGCGCCCGTCGAGGTAGGCGGTCGTCATGCAGATCGGATTCGGCGTGTCGGCAATCGTGCGCAGGCTGTCGATCCGAAGCCAGGAGCGTCCGGTACGACACTCCAGCTGTTCCGCCAACGCCGGTTCGCAGACGATGCGTTTTTTCGCGAGGATCTCGACGCGGGTATCGTCGGCGTATTGCAGCAGATCGCTGATCGAGTTCGTGGGCTGTCGATAGCTGGCGGACGCCGTGCGGGACACTACCTTCGTCCCGAGGCGACGGCGCCGCGAGATCAGTCCGACGTCGCGGAGCTTGCGAAGCGCCTCGCGAACCGTGGAGCGGCTGATTCGATAGTGTTCACACAGCTCCATTTCCGTCGGGAGCAAGGCCCCCACCGGGTAGATGCCCCCGCCGATGCTGTCGATGAGCTCATTCGCAACTTGCTGATAGCGCGGCGCGTCGGCCGCCTTTCGGCGCTTGTCGGCCTTTTGCCGAGTGGTGCGCGGGTGGCCGTTTCGGGAGGCCGTGCCGCGCAGCGGCTTGCGAGTC
Organism: Gemmatimonadaceae bacterium; assembly: GCA_036557635.1. Classification (GTDB taxonomy): domain Bacteria; phylum Gemmatimonadota; class Gemmatimonadetes; order Gemmatimonadales; family Gemmatimonadaceae; genus AG2. The sequence continues at coordinate 41,316 of DATBHD010000378.1, read as the reverse complement.
GAGGGCGTCACGCGATGGCGAGGTCGTGGTGCAGGATCTTGGACAGAAATTCGCGAGCGCGCTCGGTGTGCGGCTCGGAGAAGAAGGCGTGCGTTTCGCGATTCTCGACGATGCGGCCGTGATCCATGAAGATCATCCGGTGTGCGACGTGACGCGCGAAGGCCATTTCATGCGTGACGACGATCATGGTCATTCCGTCCTCCGCGAGCGCGGTCATCACGGCCAGCACTTCGCTGATCATCTCGGGATCGAGCGCCGACGTTGGTTCGTCGAACAGCATGGCGACAGGGTCCATCGCGAGCGCGCGCGCGATGGCGATGCGCTGCTGCTGCCCGCCGGAGAGCGCGGACGGGTACTTCGCTGCCTGATCGGCGAGGCCGACGCGCTCGAGAAGCTGCATCGATCGCTCCGTCGACCTCTTGCGGTCGCGCTTCAGAACGCGTACTTGCGCCAGGTCGAGATTCTCGAGAACGGTGCGATGAGGAAACAGCTCGAAGCTCTGGAAGACCATGCCGACACGGGCGCGTAAGGCATTGAGGTCCGTGCCCGGCACGTGCACGGAGGTGCCGTCGACAGTAATCACTCCGCCGTCGATTCGTTCCAGCCCGTTGATACAGCGAATCAGCGTGCTCTTGCCGGAGCCCGATGGACCGCAGACGACGACCACCGACCCCTTCGCGACCGAAGCGCTACAGTCGTCGAGGACACGGAAGGCGCCGTATGACTTTGTGACATTGCGAATCTCGATCATCGGCCGGCGGCGAAATCGTGCGGCATCGCAGTGGTGGAGGTCACGCCGAGAGCGGCAAACATTCGACTGCATCATGCACGGTGTCAAGACTCGGCGAGCGATTCCCGGCGCCGAACCGGCCGACCGGAGGAGCATCGGGCGCATGACGCTGGAGTTTAAAAGACACAAACCTCTCGCCGTCGTCCTGGTCGCGCTGTGTGTCGCCGTTCCCGGGCGGCTGATCCGCGCCCAAGCACCGGCACGCGACACGACGCCGATCGTGATCGCGCCGGCTCGCGTCTTCGATGCGGTGGCCGGCGCCACTCGCGACGGTTGGATCGTCGTCGTCCGCGGTAATCGCATCGCCGCGGTTGGCCCGCCCGCGCGGGTCGCTGTCCCCGCGGGCGTCAGGCGTGTCGACCTGCCTAACGCGACGCTCCTGCCAGGCCTGATCGACGCGCACTCCCACCTGTTGCTGCATCCGTACAGCGAAACGCCGTGGGCCGATCAGGTGTTGCGTGAGCCGCTCGCCCTGCGCGTCGCCCGCGCGACGGTCGCCGCGCGCCGCACGCTGGAGGCGGGCTTCACGACCCTCCGTGACCTCGGCACGGAAGGCGCCGGCTACGCCGACGTCGGGCTCGAACAGGCAATCAACGCGGGGATCATCCCCGGGCCTCGACTTCTCGTGGTGACACGCGCAATCGTCGCGACGGGATCGTACGGGCCTCTCGGCTTCGCACCAGGATTCGACGTTCCTCAAGGCGCGCAGGAGGCCGACGGCGCCGACGGCGTAACCCGCGCGGTGCGCGATCAGATCAAGCATGGCGCCCAGTGGATCAAGCTCTACGCCGACGGTGGCTGGGGTCCCGATGGCGAGACCGAGCCGACGTTCACCACGCCGGAGCTCGAGGCAGCCGTCGCCGCGGCGCGGAGCTCGGGCCGCCTCGTTACCGCGCACGCTCGGTTCCCGTTAGGCATCGAGCGCGCGGTTCGCGCCGGCGTGACGACGATCGAGCACGGCGACTCGCTTACGCCCGACGTCATCGCGCTTCTGCTCAGGAATGGCGTCGCGATCTGTCCGACGCTCACCGGCAGCGAAGCCGGATTCATTCGGAACGGCTGGCGCAAGGGAATCGATCCAATGCCGCCGGACGTCGCGCTCAAGCATCGCAGCTTTCGCGCGGCGCTCGCCGCGGGGGTGCCGATCTGCAATGGAAGCGACGTCGGCGCCTTCCCGCACGGCGAGAACGCGCGCGAGCTCGAGGCCCTGGTCGAGTATGGCATGACGCCGACGCAGGCACTCCAGTCGGCGACGGTGGTCGATGCGCGCGCGCTGCATCTCGCCGACCGCGGCATCGTCGCGCCGGGACTGCTCGCCGACCTCGTCGCCGTCGACGGCGATCCAACGCGCGATATCCGTGCGGTGCGTCACGTGAGGTTCGTTATGAAGGATGGAGCGGTCGTCGTGCGCGATGCGCTGCGCTGAAGTGAGCGTCCCGCGCACCGCACTCCACTTGCGTGGCACTGACGGGTGACACGCAACGTCGCGGGGAAAGCGGTCAGCGCCGGGCCGTCTCGAGCCGCGCGATGGCTGCGCGCGACTCGCGCACGTACGGCTGGAGCTCGGGATCGGCGGTCCGCCAGGCTTCGGCGACAAACGCGTAGTTCGCGGCGGCCTCGTCACGCCGCCCCAGGTGATCGAACACGCGTGCGCGCTCCATCGTCCAGATCACGTCGTCGAATCCGTTGCTGCACGTCATCGTCCCCGGCCACCGGCGCTCGAGCCGAGTCGCGGCCTCGCGGTAGCGTCCGGCGGCGGCGAGCAGCTGCACCAGGGCCATCCGGTTTTCATACCAGCATTCGTGCAGCGTGTCCGCCGTGACGAGCAACTGGGTCACCGCGGATACGCTATCACCTTTCGCGAGCGCGAGGAACGCGCGACCGGAGGCGATGTCGGCGCGGAGCATCGCCGCACCGGAACGCGTCCGCGAGCGGCGCTGCGCGCTGGCAAAATCCTTGAGGTACGTCTGAATCGCGGCGGTGTCGCCGTCGGTCGCCCACCAGGAATACAACCTGGTCATCGTCGTCCGCGGCGCGAGCGCGAGCACGCGCTGGAACTCGGCGCGACTGCTGTCGACCGGCACCATGTGCGCGCGCGTCAAGTTGTACATCACCGTCGGACGGAGCCAGTGGAGTTGGAGCGACGTTAGGCGCTGGGCGGCGCGCAGATGTCCGCGAAACTGGAGTGCGTCGAGCACCTGCGTGGCGGCGCACGCCGCGTCGTGGTGCCCGCCGGCGGTGTCGCTGCCGCGGCTGGCGAGAGCGGTCGCGATGCGCAGCGCCATCTCCGTCGAGTCCGCGGCGTGACGCAACACGCGCGACGTCTGGCACAGGACTTCGGGAGGAAGCGTATCGACGAGCTTCGGGACATCGATCGACCCGGCGCGGTCGGGATCGAGCATCGCGTCGGCGAGGCGCATCACCTCGGAATGCGGACCGGCCGGCGCGAGCGCGAGGTAGCCGCGGATGTATCGCCGCGCGCTGGCCGCGCCATCGAGATAGGCGGCGAGCGCGGTCGACATCACATACGCCGGCGCGAAGGTGGAGTCGATGGCGATCGCGCGGTCGAATCGCGCGAGCATGGCGCGGTCGTCGAGCTCGCCGGCGACGACGTCGCTATCGAAGCGCCAGTGGGCTTCCGCGAGCAGGAACGACAGCTCGCCGTCGCTCGGGTAGCGTCGCAAGCCGTCGCGGAGCGCGGCGTAGAGCCGTGACACGAGCTCCTGCTCGTGTGCGTACGAACCGGTCTGCAGCGCCTCGCGCCACGCGAAATGCGCCTCGGCGGTGAGCGAGTCGACCGTGGCGAGCAGTTGCTCACGGGGACCGAGGCCGCGCGTGAATCGACTCGGTTGGCGCATCAACGCGTACGTGACCGAGTCCGGGATGTCGGAGGTATCGCGCCACCGGCGGACGGCGGCGAGACGATGGTACACGAGCGCGAAGGTCGTATCGAAGGTGAGCGCGCGCTCGAAGTGTGTCTGCGCGGAATCCCACCGCGCGGCGCGATAGTACTGCTCGCCCTGCAGGTACGCTTTGAGCGCCGCGAGCGACGTCGTGGGCCAGGAGGTCGCGTGCGCCTGGTCGGTGCGTCGGGAGCGTCCGAGCTCCCGCAGTACGGCGACGGTGAGCGAGTCCGACAGGCGGTCCATGCGCCGCGCGTCGTCCCCCTGCTCGATCTCGGCGATCGTTTTCCCCGTTTTGGTGTCGAGGAGCTTGAGGCTCGCGCGCACGGAATCACCGGCGGCCAACAGGCCGCCGAAGACGACGAGGCGGGCGCCGGTCCCGGCGCCTAACGATCGAGCCGACTGTGCGTCGGCGCGCCCCGACCATCGCCGGATCACGACCGACGCCGGGACGGCGCGCAGCGCGCCCGCGCCGTCGAGGCCGCGCGAGAGGACGTCGACCAATCCCTCGCGCCAGAGCGCCAGGGATTGGCTTTCAATATCGAAGGGCGCGACGGCGACGAGATCGGCGTCGGTGGCGGCGTGCACCCGGGAGGTCCAGAGGGCGACGAACGACGCCAGCGTCGCGGCGGTGCCGGCGACGGCGATCGTCGCGCGCCGCCATTTGCGCCGCCGCCGCTGACGGGCAGCGCCGATCAATGCCACCGCGAGCTCGGCGGCGGTGGAGTAACGTTCCTCGCGCAAGGGCGCCATCGCGCGCAGCACGACGTCGGCGAGCTCGCGCGGCACGAAGCGCGCCAGCATCGACGCGTTAGGCATCGTCCGACCGGCGTCCCCCGCCGGCGCGATCCTCTCGCGGGGTTTGGTGAAGGGTTGCTCTCCCGTGATCATCTCGTAGAGCACGCAGCCGAGCGAGTAGATGTCACTCCGACCGTCGACATCGGACAGACCCAGCGCCTGTTCGGGGCTCATGTACGGCGGCGTCCCGAAGATCGGCGCCGCCGCCGGCGCACCGTCGCCAGCGCGGCTCATGGCGCGCGCGATCCCGAAATCCGCGACGACCGCGTGCCCTTCCTGAAGCAGGATGTTCTCCGGCTTGACGTCGAGATGAATGACACCACGCCGATGCGCGTAGTCGAGCGCGAGAGCGATCTCGCGCCCCAGCCGGACGACCTCGTTAGGTGGCAGCCGCGGTTCCCGGCGCAGCCGGTCGCGGAGGGATTCGTTCCCGGCGAAGGGTGACACGAAGTAGAGCAACGTCGGCGTGTCGGCCCTGTCGGAATGCTCCTCCCCCGAGTCGTGCAGGGGGAGGATGTGCGGATGCGACAGACTCGCCGCGATCTCGATCTCGCGCGCGAATCGTTCGCGGCCGATGATGCGCGCGACGTCGGCGTGCAGCGCCTTCACCGCGACCTGTCGGCCATGCTTCGGATCGTCGGCGAGGTAGACCGTCGCCATGCCGCCCCGGCCGATCTCGCGCACGATGTGATAGCGGTTCCCGAGGAGGCTCGGCATCGCCGCGGCTTCGTCGGCGAGGAGCGGCGCGTAGGTGATCGCGGCTGGCGTCGCGAGGATCGTCGTCCCGAGCTCGCACGCGGCGAGCAGCGAGCGCACGTCCTCGCGCAACCCGGGATCGCCCCGGCACGCCTTGTCGAGGAACGCCGTCCGCTGCGCCGGCTCGAGCTCGAGCGCGGCGTCGAGGAGGGGCTCCAACACCTGCCAGCGTTCACGCGACAGCGAACCTAACGGGATCATCAGTCCGTCGGACCCGTTAGGTGCAGCGCCGCCGGCGAGAGGTCGGCGCCGAGCGCCTGGTAGAGCAGTCCGCGCGCCTTGATCCAGTCACGACGCACCGTGCGCACGCCGATGTGGAGCGCTTCGGCGGTCTCCTGTTCGGTCATGCCGCCGAAGAATCGACACTCGACGACGCGCGCGAGACGCTCGTTCAGCCGCGCGAGCTGATCGAGCGCCTCGTGCAGCTCGAGCAGCGACTCGGCTTGCGTCTCGGTCGCGGTGAGGTTGTCGTCGAGCGTCACGTGGCGCTGTGGGCCGCCGCGTTTCTCGGCGGAGCGGCGTCGCGCCCGGTCGACGAGAATGTGCCGCATCGCGACCGACGCCACGCCGAGGAAATGCGCTCGATTCCGCCAGTCGGCGCGGTCGGCACGCGCGAACTTGAGATAGAGCTCGTGAACGAGCGCCGTCGTCGAGAGCGAATCGCTCGGACGAATCGCGAGCTCGCGGCGCGCGGCGCGCCGAAGCTCGGAGTAGACCAGCGGCAGGATTTGGTTGAACGCGTCGCGCCGCCCCTCGCGCAATTCGGCGAGGAGCTCGGTGATCCCTGTCGTCTCAGCGTTCGGCGCGGTCGGCCTATGGAGTGTTGCAAGATCGGAATTAGACATTGCTCACGTCTCTGACCGTCGATGTGAAAGATGCAATGCCAAATCATATCGCGGTCAAAAACGTTCCACCTTCGATACGGAATTTCCCACAAAAGGCGGACATCTCGTTTTCGACCGAGAGGCATTCCTCGAGAAATGCTTGGGTCCAGATCCCCGGCGGTGCGTAGCGTTCGGGTTGGCGTGATCGAACGCACACCCCATGCGACCCGATCCTGAAAACGCACGCGACCACATTGCCGTTGACGGAACGACGAGGCCAGGTATGGATTCAAGCTCGCGCCCCAATCAAGCAGAGTCAAAGCCGCATCCGAAACGTTCCCTCGCGACGAGCCGTAGGGCCCGCGTCCCAAGACCGGATCGATCGATGAGCCTCAGGCAAAACGTCCTGTACGCGTCCCGCTCTCTCGCGCGCGCGCCGCTCTTCAGCGCCGCGGTGATAATCACCCTTACCATCGGGATCGGCGCCGCCGCCGCGATCTTTGCCGTCATCAATGCGGTGCTGCTCCGCCCGCTGCCCTACGAGAACCCGGATCGTCTCGTCGGCGCATGGTTCGACATGCCGCCGCTCTCGATGACGCACGCGCAGCAAACATCCGGGACCTACCGCACCTTCAAGCGATTCGCGCACTCCATCGACGGGATGGCGCTCTATCAGGAAGGGTCGCTGAACGTCGCCGACCCCGATGGACGAGCCGAGCCCGCGCGCATTTCGGTCAGCTGGATGACGGCGGAGGCGATTCCGCTCCTTGGCGTCCGCCCGATCGTGGGCCGTCCGTTCTCGGAGGCCGAGGACGCGCCCAAGGCGCCCGCCGTCGTCGTGATCAGCGAGCGACTCCGGCACACGCGCTTCGCCGGCACGAACCCGTTAGGCAAGAAGCTCGTCATCGACGGCACCCTCACCGAGATCATCGGGGTGATGCCCGAGCGATTTCGCTTTCCGGCCGCGCACACCGATCTCTGGCTGCCGATGAAGCTCGATCCCGACGAACTGTACGCGGGAGGCTTCAACTACGGCTCGTTCGCGCGACTCAAGGCTGGCGTCACGCTCGAGGCAGCACAGAGAGATTTTGCGAGCGTGCTGCCGCGCGTCGTCGACGTCTCGCCCAATCTCGCACCGGGCATCACGACGCAGATGCTGCTCGACCAGGCGAAGCCGGTCCCGCATCTCGTGCCGATGCGCGACGACGTCATTGGCGACTCGGCGCGCACGCTATGGATGGTGGGCGCGATGGCCCTGCTCGTGCTCCTCGTGACCTGCGCGAATGTTGCGAACTTGTTACTCGTGCGCGCCGACGCCCGCCATCGCGAGCTCTCCGTGCGCGCGGCGTTGGGCGCCGGACGCACTCGCGTGCTGGCGCATTTTCTCACCGAGTCCGGGCTGCTCGCGGCGGCGTCGGCCGTCCTTGGCCTCGCCGTCGCCGTCGTCGCGACCCGTCTTCTCGTGAGCAGCGGACCTTCCGGTATTCCGCGCCTCGCCGAAGTGCGGGTGAGCGGTGGCGTGGTCGCATTCACCTTTGGCGTGGCAACGGTCGTCGCGCTGGCGTGCAGCGCCTTTCCGGCGTTCCGATTCCTGCGGGGCGATCCGCTCTCCGGACTGCGCGACGGCGGTCGCGGCGGCACCGCCGGTGGTCGACGTCAGCGGACGCGCAGCGCGCTCGTCGTCGCGCAGGTCGCGTTCGCGCTCGTCGTCCTCGCCGCATCGGGATTGTTGCTGCGGAGCTTCCAGCGACTGCACGCGGTACGTCCCGGCTTCGACGCCGATGGTGTCGCGACGCTCTGGATCGCGGTTCCGTCGATCCGATATCCGGGAGATTCGAACATCGTGCGCTTCTATACGGAGCTCACGAGTCGCGTAGCTCAGCTTCCCGGCGTGCGAAACGTGGGCATCACTTCCAGGCTTCCGCTCGGAACCGAAGGACAGAATCAGAATCCCTTCTATGTCGAGGGCGACGCGCAGTACAAGACGAAGATCCCGCCCCTGGAGATCTATGAGACGGTCGACAGCGGGTACTTTCGCGCGATGGGCATTCCGCTCATCGCGGGGCGAGGGTTCGACGCGATCGCGCGACAGCGACCCGACGAAGCGCTCATCAGTCTCGAGACGGCGAAGGCGTTCTTTCATGATTCCAGCGGCCAGGCGGCGCTGAACCGGCGGTTTCAGGAATTGCCTAACGGTCCCTGGCACACGGTGATCGGCGTCGTCGGAAGCGTGCGCGACACCGCCCTCGCCGGTTCGCCGGTCCGCGCGGTCTATGTCCCGGAGACGGTGAAGGGCGATACGGTCGATGGCCAGCTCAAACGAACGATGGCGATCGTCGTGCGCACGCGCGCCGACGTCGCGGCGACGACGCGCGCGATCCAGCGCGTGATCCGCGAGATGGATCCGACCCTTCCGACCTTCGGCGTGCGCTCGATGCGACAGAACCTCGACGCGTCGATGGCGCTGCTGTCGTTCACGATGGTGGTGCTCGGCGTGGCCGCGGCGGTGACGCTCGTGCTGGGCATGATCGGCTTGTACGGCGTGATCGCGTACGTCGTCGCGCTGCGCACGCGCGAGCTGGGCGTGCGTATCGCGTTAGGCGCTCAGCCCGGCGCCGTCGCCGCGATGGTGACGACGCAGGGGTTGGCGCTGTGCGGGGCCGGCATCGTCGCCGGACTGGTGCTCGTTCTCGCCGGCGGGCGGCTCCTTCGCAACCTGCTCTTCGAGGTGGCGCCGACGGACCCGCTCACGTTGGGCGCGACGATCGCCGTGCTCGCCGTCTTCGCGCTTCTCGCGAGCTGGATTCCCGCCCGGCGGGCGGCGCAAGTCAACCCGGCCGAGGCGCTCAGGGCGGATTAGCAGGTCGCGCGACGTCTCTTCTCGCGATCAGGTACCTCATGCAAGTACTTGTATCCCGCGAACAGGTCCCTCAAAAGTTGTGAACGGCCGAACGCAGATGAACGCCGATTACGCAGATGAACGCGGATGAGACGGCGTTTACGACCTCTTTCAAAAAGATCGTTCGCTCCTTGGGTTTATCTGCGTTCATCCGCGTAATCGGCGTTCATCTGCGTCCAGCCGTTCAACCGCAGAGTGGTATGGTGCGCCTCACCACATGAGCGGATGCTGAACGCCGCGTCACGCGCGCCGGTGAAACACGAGAGAGCCGGCACGGAGGCCGATGGTATCGCGCGGGAGCTGCTCCCTTGTGCTCGGCGCGCCATGGATTCACGATTCACTCCCCTCTCGCATGGAGCGACCATGACGTGGCGACCGTCGGCAGTGCTTCTCGCGCTTCTCGTTCCTTCCGCAACCACCCGCGGCCTTGCCGCCGAGGAGCCGCTCGTGGGCCGTTGGGATATCACGATCCAAACGCCAAACGGCGAGTGGCCGTCCTGGCTCGAGCTGGGCGAGTCGGGGAGAGGGATCGTCGTCGGGCAGTTTGTCGGCGTCGTCGGGAGTGCGCGGCCGATCTCGCGCGTCGACGTACACGGCGACTCGCTGCACTTCGCGATCCCGCCACAATGGGAGAACGGCAACGACGACCTCGTCGTCGACGGCCGCCTAACGGCTGATCACCTCTCGGGGACGATGACCTTCCCCGATGGCAAGCGCTACGACTGGTCCGCGGTTCGCGCGCCGGCGATGCGGCGGGCCGGCGCTCCGGCCTGGGGGACGCCGATCCATCTCCTGCACGAGAGCGACCTCGGCGGCTGGCACGCCGTCGGCGGCCAGGGAAATCAGTGGGTCGTCGCCAATGGCGTGCTGCGGAGTCCCCAGTCGGGCGCGAACATCGAGACGGACCGGACCTTCACCGACTTCAAGCTCCACATCGAATTCCGATATCCGGCGGAGAGCAACAGCGGCGTCTACCTTCGCGGCCGTCACGAAGTGCAGATCCAGGACGACTACGGCCTTCCGCCGGCGAACGACCGGTTCAGCTCGATCTACGGCTTCATCGCACCTAACGAGATCGCCGCCAGGCGTCCGGGCGAGTGGCAATCATATGACATCACGCTCGTCGGACGGCTCCTCACGGTCGTCGCGAATGGCAAGCGCGTCATCTGCGATCAGGAGATCCCCGGAATCACCGGCGGCGCGATCGACAGCAAGGAGGGCGCGCCGGGACCGCTGCTGCTTCAGGGCGATCATGGCCCGATCGAGTTTCGCAACATCATACTGACCCCGTCGAAAGGCCAACCGCGCAACTGACCCGACGACGCAGTTGCCGTCAGGGGAAGTCGATCAGCTGCGGTAGCTCGCGCTGAAGCGCGATCCCGGCCTTCGGTGGAATCGGCACCTCGATCGTCGTGAAGACGTCGGCGCGGAGCCTCCGCTGCACGGCCGAGTGCCAGAGATAGGTCGCGCCCTCGAGGCGAGCACCGGAATACCAGAAGGTGATCGCGTCCGCGGACTCGTCGTAGGCGAAGCTCGAGCGATAGACGACGTCCTGCAGGTCGGGGATCGCGCCATGCGCGAGCACGGGAGACGGATACGTTTTCCAGTGGAGGCCGTCGGTGCTCGTCGCGAGATACACGGCGCCGGTGGTGCACGCGCCGGCGGTCTTGGCGTTGTAAAGAGCCCAATACTCGCCGCGGCTGGCGATCCATTCGACGTCGATGTGCCATGGGAAGAGCCCGGGCTGCGCGAGATCGACCGTCTGCGCCGCCGACCAGTCGGTGCCATTCGACGAGCGCCGGAGCTCGACGTCGGCCGTCGCGCCGGTGCAGCCACTGTTGCCATTCACCGACCACATGAGCCAATCGGTCGCCGAGCGCCGCACGACGGTCGGTGAGATGATCTGGTGGTTGGGCGCGTGGGCAACGACGACCGGCGTACTCCAGCGGACGCCGTCGCGCGAGGTCGTCAGGCGGATGACGTTCTCGCTCGTGACCTGTCGGAAGTAGAGCCAGATCTCGTTGCGGTCGGGGACGTAGAGCGCGTCGGGGTCGGAGAGGTATCCGTCCCCGGGGGCGGCGATGGGATTGACGGCGCCCGCCGGGACGGCCCAGTCGACCGGGCGCACGCGCTCGAAGATCGACGGATTCTCGAACCCGGCGTTGCCGTTCGGGTAGGGCGTAATGAGTAGATACTGATCAGCCGAGCCCGCCCAGTCGGCGCCGGTGGCAACATAGTCCGGGTGCACCGTCTGGCCGGAGCCGTCGTAGGTCATCAGCCCGAGCGGTTGGATCACGTCCAGCGGGAGCTCGGCGCTGACGGCCGTCGACGCGGTGAACACGGCGTCGGCGTAGCCGGATGCCTTCGCATGTCCCCGGTGTACGGATGCGTCACCGAGCGTCCACGTCGCCTCGGCAACGCCATCGGCGCCGGTGACGCTCTCCGGCGGGACGATCGCACCGCCGTCGTCGGCGAACCAGGCGACGCTCACGTTCGCGACCGGCGCGCCGGATGCGTCGCGCACGACGAGGACGATCGGACGGTCGAGCGGTTGTCCGGGAGCGCCGCGCTGCGCGTTGCCTGACGAGATTGCGATCTTGCCGCGCGTCCGCGGTTCCGCGATATGTTGGTCGCCGCACGCGCTTGCCCAGACGCACGCGGCGACGAAGACGAAGCGAGTGACCTGCGTGCGCGAGGCCCGGCGAGCGCCCGCCGTGATGGGATATGGCATGCGGTAACTGGCTGAGAAGAAGCAGTGTGGCCTACACTGCAGTACCCACGCGTACACATGCGTGGTCACCCGCTTCCGGTAGTGCCGGATCAGTTGCGCGTTCGCTCATCAACCAATGGCCATCACCTGGATCGGTAGCTCCAACAAGACCAAGGGCCGCGGCGGACTCCGTCCCGAAGCGGTCGTGGTTCACATCATGGATGACGACATCGTCACCGTGGATCGGTGGTTCAACACGCCGAAAGGCCCGAACAACCCGATGCCCGTCTCCGCGCACTATGGCGTGTCGCGTCTGGGCGCGATCCACCAGTACGTCGACGAGATGGACACGGCGTGGCACGCGGGACGGGTGAAGGGGTGTGTCTGGCCGCTCCTCAAGACGGGAGCGCAGTCGAACCCCAACCGCTACACCATCGGCATCGAGCATGAAGGCAAGCCGGACATGCCGTGGACCGACGAGATGTACGCCGCGAGCGCGACCCTCCTCGCCGAGATCTCGCAGCGCTGGTCGATCGCGCTCGACCGGCTGCACGTCATCGGGCATGGCGAGATCTACTCCGCGAAGCCGTACTGCCCCGGTCCACATTGCGAGCTGGACCATCTCATCGACCTCGCGCACCACGTCGTACTGTCCGGAACGAGCGCGAACACGGTCGAACGTGTGGGGACCGTAGCGACGACGCGCGATCTGAACGTTCGGTTAGGCGCGCCGAGCTCACTCGCGGCGCGAGTGCGACTCGTCCGCAAGGGCACCACCCTGACCTACACCGGCTGGACGAGCAACGGCGAAACGGTGCACGGCAACGCGCACTGGTATCGCGACGGGGACGGCAATTTCTTCTGGGCCGGCGGCACGTCTCAGCCGGTTCCGGCGTGAGGCATGACGAGCTTGCTTGCGGGCTCGGCGGGGCATACGCATCGTGTTGCCTTCTTTGAACGGATCGGGCTGAAGTGGGCCAAGCGCGACGCCTGCTCGTAGCTCAAAATGTGCTCCTCGCAGTCAGCTACTACCTGGCTGTGCGACTCGGGCTGGGATTTCGATTTCAGCACTCTCAGATTGGCGTCGTGTGGCCGGCGAACGCGGTGATGTTGTCGGCACTGCTCCTCACGCCGAAGTCTCGCTGGTGGCTCGTGCTGCTCGTGACGGCCGCCGCGCACGTCGCTGCGGTCGGCGGCTCGATCCCGGCATGGCGAGTGGCCTGGCAGATCGGCGGCAACTCGTTGTTCACCGTCGGGACGACGTTGTTGCTCCATCGCTTTGCCGGCCTTCCGATTCACCTCGAGAGCCGGCGGCAGGTACTCATCTACACGATCGCCGCCTTCGCGATGCCGGCGCTGTTCAGCCTAACGACGGCCGCCTTCATTCTATCGCTGCTCGATCTGGAGCCGACCTACAGTGCGGGCGACGCGTTCCTCCGCATCACGCTCACGAACGCCACGGGGCTCTTGCTCGTCGCGCCGGTCGTGCTGTTGTGGGCACGGTACGGCGCGCGCCGCTTGACGGAGCAGCGCGCCAGTCGCCTGTGGGAAGCGACGGCGATGATGGCGACCTTGCTCGGCGTCGGCGCGTTCGTTTTCGGGACGGGACCGGAGATCGCGCAGCTCCCTTCATTGCTGTTCTGGATGCTGCCGCCGCTGCTATGGGCCGCGGTCCGCTTTGGACCGGTCGGCGCGAGCACGGCACTCTTCACCGTGATGATGCTCTCGATCTGGGGAACGGCGCGTCAGATGGGTCCGTTCGTGTTGTCGACAGAGGCCGATCAGGTACTGTCGCTGCAGATCTTCTGGATCGTCCTCTGCCTTCCGCTGATGCTCCTCGCGGCGGTGATTCATGAGCGGGAGCAGGCCGAGGAGGCGTTGCAGGAACAGCGCAATCAACTCGCGCACGTGACACGTGTCGCGACGGCCGGCGAGCTGTCCGGCGCGCTCGCGCACGAGCTTCGCCAGCCATTGATGGCCATTCTCGCGAATGCGCAAGCAGCCAGCCGGCTGCTCGCGCACGAGTCGGTGAATATCGCCGCCGTGCGCGAGATTCTCCACGACATCGTGCAGCAAGACCAACAGGCGGCGAGTGTCATCTCGCACCTGCAACTCTTCCTCAAGGAAGGCGAGCCCCAGTACGAAACGATCGGCGTGGAATCGGTCGTGCGCGACGCGCTGGCGCTCGGGCGGAGCACGATCGACATCGCCGGCGTCGAAGTGCAGCCACAATTCTCCGCCGCCTTACCACGCGTTCGCGGCGACGCGGTCCAGTTGCTGCAGGTGGTGCTGAACCTCATCGTCAACGCGTGCGAAGCGATGAGCGATGCGCCCGCGTCGGACCGCCAGCTCAGGCTGCACGTCACGCAGGCCGGCCGACACAACGTCGAGCTGAAGGTCGCGGACTCGGGCGTCGGACTGCCTAACGGGAAGACGGATCGCGTCTTCGACCCCTTCTTCACGACGAAGCCCGACGGCCTGGGCCTCGGCCTCGCGATCGCCAGATCGATCACCACCGCGCACGGCGGACGCTTGTGGGGAGAAAACAATCCGCGCGGGGGCGCGACGTTCCATCTGGAGCTGCCGATCGAGAACAATCATGACGGAAACACGACCGCTCATCGCCATCGTTGACGACGAGGAGTCCGTCCGCGTGGCCCTGCGCCGATTGTGCAGCGCGAGTGGGCTCGAGGCGCGCGCCTTTGCGTCGGCGCACCAACTATTCGAGTCGCTGGACCAGGCGCGTCCCGACTGCCTCGTCCTCGACGTCCACATGCCCGGGCTCAACGGGCTGGAAACGCAGCTGTGGCTGCGCGAGCGGGGCATTCACATCCCCTCGATCATGATCACGGGGCGCCACGACGAGACGATGCGCTCCCGCTCGATCGCCGCCGGCGCATGCGCCTACCTGTGCAAACCGGTCGATGCAAATGTGCTCATCGGCGCGATCGATACCGCCATTCGCGAATCGCACGCGAACATCAGCCTTTCGTAAGGCTTGCGTCAGAGAGGTTGGCTGAGGCGCGCTGACCGGACAGCGCGCCACCATATTGTGCCGACGCGCTGTCCAAGTCGCATCCGTGCCGATCATCCGCTCTGTCCTCGCCTGCCTTCTCGTTGCACCAATAGCCGCAGCCGCTCAGGCCACGGGGACGGCGAGCGCTACCCGTCAGGCGGGAAGTCCGACCTATGGACACAAGATCGCCGTGCCCCATGCGACGGCGGTGCGCCTCGCCGGCAGGATCACCCTCGATGGCAAACTCGACGAGGCGGCGTGGCGAACCGCGCCGCCGATCACGGAGTTCACGCAGTTCGACCCCGAGGAGGGCCGTCCCCCGTCGCAGCGGACGGATGTGCGCTTCCTGTTCGACGACGACGCGCTGTACGTCGGGGCCAGGATGTACGACACCAACGGGCCGAGCGGCGTAACGACTCGGCTCGTCAGGCGCGATGCGACCTTCGACTCGGATTTCTTCCAGGTCGTCATCGACGCGTATCACGATCACCTGAGTCGCGCCTTCTTCGAGGTGAATCCTTCGGGCTCGCAGGCGGATCGCATCGGCATCGGCAACTCCTGCTGCGACAATTCGTGGGACCCGATCTGGGAAGCGGCGACGCGCATCGATAGTGACGGATGGACGGCCGAGCTTCGCATTCCCTACAGCCAGCTGCGGTTCTCACGCGACGTCGCGCAGACGTGGGGGCTTGAGGTACGTCGTATCATCAAGCGTCGCGAGGAAGAGGACGACTGGTCGTTCTGGCACAAGAACGAAGCGGGCGGCCCGCCCCGCTTCGGGCACCTCGAGGGACTGCTGATTCACAGTTCCTCATCACACCTCGAGCTGATGCCGTACGCGAGCGCGAAGTCGTCGTCGCTCGCATCGACCGCCGATACGCCGTTCGATACCCATGGCCGGCCGGCGATGCGGGCCGGCCTCGATCTCCGATACAGCGTGACGTCGAACCTCACGCTCAATGCGACGTTCAATCCCGACTTCGGTCAGGTCGAAGTCGATCCGGCGGTGCTCAATCTGTCCGCGTTCGAGACCTTCTTTCCCGAAAAGCGCCCCTTCTTCGTCGAGAACGGCCAGGTGTTCGACTTTGGCGTCTTGCGCTGCAACTTCTGCAGCAACGTCGAAGGGATGCAGGGCTTCTACTCGCGGCGCGTCGGTCGCGCGCCGACGGGCGCGTCACTCGCCTCGGACAACTACCCGTATTCCAGCGTTCCTGACGCGACGACAATCCTCGGCGCCGGCAAGTTGACGGGACGGACGTCGGGTGGCCTAACGGTTGGCCTCCTCGAGGCCGTCACCGGACGCGCGACGGCAAGTGTGGTCTTGCCGGGCGGCGCCCATGCGTCGCAGGAAGTCGAGCCGCTGGCCAACTATTTCGTGGGACGGCTCAAGCGCGATTTTCTGCACGGCAACCTCGTCGTCGGCGGAATGCTTTCCGGCGTGGTGCGGAGCATCGACACGACCTTCGCGCCCCGACTCGCGACCAACGCCGAGATGTACGGCAACGACGTCGTGTATCAGTGGGGGAACAATCGGTATTCGCTCACGGCGAATGCGGCGATCTCCAACGTCTCTGGCGACCGGCGCGAGATCCTGCTGCGGCAGCAGTCGAGCGCGCGGTATTTCCAGCGCCCCGATCGAGGAGCCGGCTCCGGCGGCTTCTTCTCGAATCGTCTCGACACGATGGCGACGAGCCTGCGCGGCGCGGGCGCCTACGCCCGCATCGCGAAGGAGACCGGCGACTGGACCTGGGAGACGTCCGTCAACACGCGCACGCCGGGCTTCGAGACGAACGACTACGCGTTTCAGCAGTCCGCCGACTACATCTGGTTCAACGCCAATCTCAATCGCTTCTGGTCCAGGCGGACGCGGTGGTACCAATCGATGTTCGGGATCCTCGGCGCGCAATCGCAGCAGAACTACGAAGGCGATCGCACGGCGACGCAGGTTCACGAGTTTGTCAACTTCACGACGCGCCAGTTCTGGAACCTGACGGAATTCCTGATCGTTAGGCCGAGCACGTTCGACGATCGCCAGTTGCGCGGAGGACCGACCGTGCGGCAGCCCGGCAGCCAGTACGGGGTGCTCAACCTGTCGACGGACTCGCGCCACGTCGTGACGCTGACGGCGGATCTCGAGCACTACTGGGATCGCCTCGGCGGGACGGCGTCGACGATCGGGCTCACGACCGGGATTCGGCCGGCGCCGAACATCAGCGTGTCGTTCGGTCCGTCGTGGAATCCGCAGCGGCTCGAGGCGCAATATGTCACCGCGGTCGAGGATCCCGCCGCGACGGCGTTTGACGGCACGCGATACGTCGTGTCGTCGCTGCATCAGCAAACGCTGGGCTTCGACACGCGCCTGAGCTGGACCTTCTCGCCGCGCATGACGCTCGAGCTCTACATGCAGCCATTCTTCGGCGCCGCGCACTACTTCGATTTCAAGGAGTACGTGGCTCCGCGAACGGCGTCACTGCGCGTGTTCGGTCGTGACCGGGGAACGGTGACACCGACCATCGGCGCGGATGGTGTCGTGGCGAAGTACACAATCGACCCTGATGGGACGGGTCCGGCCGCGCCGTTCACGTTCGACAATCCGGATCTCAACGATCGCTCGCTGCGCGGCAACGCGGTCTTCCGCTGGGAGTATCGTCCGGGCTCCGTGTTGTACGTCGCGTGGACGCACTCGAGGTCGGCCGGCGCGACCCTGGGCGATCTCGTGCTGCACCGCGATGCCGACGCCATCCTGTCCTCCCGCCCCGACAACATCTTCCTCGTCAAGGCCAGCTGGTGGCTCTCGCGCTAGCCTAACGCGGCTCCGGGTGGATGGGATCGACCCAGTGTACGGTCTCGGGCACCTCCGCCGCGGGGATGTCGAGATTCACCACGACCGCTTCCTGATCGCTTCGCACGAGCACGCACTCGAGCGGCTCGTCGGCGGCGGCGTTGATCTCCTGGTGTGGCACATACGGCGGCACGTAGATGAAATCGCCCGGCCCGGCCTCGGCGACGAACTCGAGGCGGTCGCCCCAGCGCATGCGGGCCCGCCCGCGCACGACGTAGATGACGCTCTCCAGCGCGCCGTGGTGGTGCGCGCCGGTCTTCGCGTTAGGCTTGATCGTCACCGTGCCGGCCCAGAGCTTCGTCGCGCCGGTGCGCGCGTGCGTGATCGCCGCCGCCCGCGTCATCCCCGCCGTTTGCGGCGTGTTCAGATCCAGCTCGTCCCCATGCACGATGCGCACGCCGTGCATGCGCCAGTCCGATTTCGATGGGGGTTCCATGCGCGATATGTTATTGGTGGGTTTGATTGTGTAGGTCCGCGGTGAGCAAAACAAGACGCATTGCTCGGAGCCGAGCAGGCAGTGGTGAACCGATAGCCGTCAGTGCGCGAGGGTGAAGTGATCCAGTGGGCAGTGGTCCACCGCTTCCCACTTTCTCACTCCCGACTTTCGACTGACGGCTATCGGTTCGCTACTGCATCGCACCACAGGAAATCCTATGTCACGATCCGATCTGTACAGCGCCCCGCTTGATCGAGCTGCGAAACACGCGAGGGAGTATGTCGAAGGCTTCGACACCGTACCGGTGTCGGCGATGGCGACGCTCACCGAGCTGCGAGATCGTCTCGCACGACCGCTTACCGACACCGGCGTCGACGCGTCGCGCGTGATCGACGATCTCGCCGCCGACGTCGATGGTGGGCTCGTGGTCAACGGCAGTGGACGATTCTTCGCCTGGGTCATCGGCGGTACCATGCCGGTGGCGGTTGCCGCGGATTGGCTCACCTCCACGTGGGACCAGAACGCGGCGATCTATGCCTGCAGCCCGGCGGCGGCCGTCGTCGAGGAGGTGTGCGGTACGTATCTCAAGGATCTGCTCGGACTGCCGGCGAAGGCGAGCTTTGCGTTCGTTACCGGGACGCAGATGGCGCACGTGATCTGCCTCGCGGCGGCGCGCCACCGCCTGCTCGTCGATCGCGGCTGGGAAGTCGAGCGCCGCGGCCTAACGAGAGCGCCCGAGCTGCGCGTCATCGTGGGCGCCGAGCGCCATGGCACCGTCGACCGCGCCGTTCGTCTCCTTGGGATCGGGAGCGACAACATTGTTCCGGTGCCGCTGGACGACCGGAACGGTATGGATGTCGGTAGGCTGCACGAGGCACTGCGTGCCAGCGCACAGCAGCCGACGATCGTCGTCCTGCAGGCGGGCGAGCTGAATACCGGCTCGTTCGATCGATTCAGCGAGCTGATTCCCCTCTCGCACGAGCATGGCGCCTGGGTGCACGTCGATGGCGCGTTCGGGCTCTGGGCGGCCGCGAGTCCCAGCCACCGGCATTTCATGAAGGACGCGGCGCTTGCCGACTCGTGGTCCACCGACGGGCACAAATGGCTGAACGTGCCGTACGACAGTGGCTACGCGTTCGTGGCCGATGCCGCGGCGCATCACGCGTCGATGACGTATCGCGAGAGCTACATGATGCACGAGGGCGACGCGCGCGACGAAGTGGATTGGAATCCCGAATGGTCGCGGCGGGCGCGCGGGCTCGCGAGCTACGCGGCGATTCGTCACCTCGGTCGGTCCGGCATCGCCGACCTGATCGACCGCAGCTGTCGCCACGCGACGTCGCTCGTTCAGCGCATCGGTGCACTGCCCGGCGCCACGGCGATGTGGGAGCCACTGATCAATCAAGGCCTCGTGCGATTTCTCGACGAGCGATTCGGCGCGACGGAAGCCGATCACGATGCGCGAACCGATCGTGTGATCGAAGAGATACTCGCCACGGGCGACGTGTTCTTCGGCGGCGTCACTTGGCGTGGCAAGCGCTGCATGCGCATCTCCGTCTCGAACTGGCGCACGAACGATGACGACGTCGACCGCGCCGTTGCCGCCGTCGCCCGGGCGATCGAGGTCGCTGGTCGCGCGGCGGCCGCCGAGAGCGCGAGCGCGTCGACGCTCGCCAGATGAGCGCGGTGCCAGCCGCATAGCGGCGCAACAACCTGCATTCCGCGCAATACGTCAATCGGTCGGCGTATTGGGCGAACGCCGCATTGCCACCACTCGCGGTGGTGGCCATCTTTGCGCGTTGTCCAGTGTGGCAGACTCAGCAAATTCAACGTGCCCGCGATAGACGACGTCCGCTTGAGCGGTGCGGCCTTGCTCCGAGCGAAGGGAGGAACGCTCTCCCTCCGGAACGGCCTCTTGCTGTTCGGGGTGATCTCGTTGTTAGGCAACGCGATCGGCGCGGCGATGCGCTATCCGGAGATCGGCTCCGCGGTCCTCTTTCCACCCTACGCCGCTCTTACCGCGGCGCTCGTCGTCTCGTCGCGCCGCCATTGGGTGTGGTTCATTCTCGTCGGCGACCTCACCCACTTCGTCGCGCACTGGCCACAGTTTAGCGTTTCCTGGATTCTGTTCGCCGATGTCGCGAACATCTGCCGGGCCCTCACCGCCGCCGTGCTGCTCCGCTGGCTGTTCCGGGATGCGCTGAAGCTCGACGGCATCGTTGACTTGCTGCGATTCGTCGCCAGCGCCGTCGTGATCGCGCCCGCCGTTGGCGCAACGATCGGCGCGGCGAATGTAGTGCTGCACGGCGGCTCCGATTCGTATCTGCCGCCCTGGGGCGCCTGGTTCACGTCCAACGCGCTCACCGGTCTCACGATGCTGCCGGCGTTCCTGCTCACGGTGGTCAACGGCCCTCCGTGGCGCGGGCACTGGACGCGATCGCGTGTCATCGAGGTCGTCGTGCTCGGTGCCGTGCTTGCCGCGACCTGCACGGGCGCGTTGATGCTGCGCGGCGACAGCCGATGGCAGCTCGCGCTCATTCTCTACGCGCCATTGCCGGTTCTCATCTGGACGGCGCTGCGATTCGAATGCGTGGGTGCGAGCTACGCGCTCACCGCGGTCGCCTTCACGGCGATCTGGGCAGCCGACCGCCGAATCGGTCCGTTTCTCACGGCGCCGCCCGACGAATACGTGCTGGATCTGCAGCTCTTCGTGGGCCTGACGTCGCTCACGGTGCTCTGCATCGCGGCGGTCAGCAGCGCGCGAAACGCGGCGTTCCACCTCCACCGCGCGCTCATGGCCTCGGTGCACGACCATGTGGCCATCCTCGACGCGCGGGGCGTCGTCGTGGAAGTCAACGAGGCGTGGCGGCGCTTCGCCGAGACGCCGAACATCGCCCCCTCCCAGCGGGTCGTCGAAGGGGATGACTACATCGCGGCGTGCCGCGCGGCCGTGGACGACGACGACCGCATCGGGCAGCAGGGACTCATCGGTGTTTTGAGTGTGCTCAACGGCGACCGCAAGCGCTACGAGATCGAGTACGATGACAGTTGGACCGGCACGCCGCATCGATACTCCTTCAGCATCGAAGCGCTCGAATCGCCCGATGGCGGTGCAATCGCGCAACGCCGCGACGTCACCGCCCGGCGCCGCGAGCAGCTGGAGATGGAGGAGCAGCGACGCGAGCTCTCGCACCTCGCGCGCGTCTCGGCACTGGGGCAGCTCTCCGGCGCCCTCGCGCACGAGCTGAACCAGCCGCTGGCGTCCATCGGGAGCAACGCGGAGGCGGCGCGCATTCTCCTCAAGCGACGTCCCCTCGACAACGGAGAGATCGACAACATTCTGCGCGACATTCTCAGCGAGAATCAGCGCGCCGCCGAGGTCATTCGCCGGCTGCGAGCGTTGTTGCGTCGCGGAGAGACACGTCTGCAACCGCTGAACGCGACGGAGCTGATCAGCGAGGTGTTGGAGCTCGCGCACGCGGAGCTCATCACGCGTCGGGTCACGGCAACATCGGTGATCGCGCCGAATCTGCCTCCCGTACTCGGCGACCGCGTCCAGCTGCAGCAGGTACTGCTCAATCTGATTCTCAACGCCTGTGAGGCGATGCGATCCACGCGCCCAAGCGACCGCCGGCTGGTGCTGCTGGTGAACGCGGGCGCACCGGGGCAAATCCAGGTCTCGAT
This sequence comes from Gemmatimonadaceae bacterium, assembly GCA_036557635.1. Taxonomy (GTDB): domain Bacteria; phylum Gemmatimonadota; class Gemmatimonadetes; order Gemmatimonadales; family Gemmatimonadaceae; genus AG2. The sequence goes on along the minus strand of DATBHD010000378.1, from coordinate 19,658 downwards.
TCGCGACTGCGGGACCGGCATCTCTCCCGAGCTCATCGAGCGCCTGTTCGAGCCGTTCGTGACGACGAAGCCCGAGGGGCTCGGGCTCGGACTGTCGATCTCGCGCACGATTGTCGCGGCGCATGGCGGTCGCGTGTGGGCCGAGAACAACGCCGACGGCGGCGCGACGCTGCACTTCGTGCTCAGCGCCGCCGTGCCGGAGGCGACTGCCGGCGAGCTGTCGTTCATGTTGGGCAGCGCGAGCGCGCCGTCGTCCGCCGCTGCCCGGTGATGACTCCCGACTCCGCGGGGCCCACGCTGCGACTGTCGATCGCGATCGTCGACGACGAGGAGCTGGTACGAATCAGCCTGCGCCGGTTGTGTCGAGCGCTCGGCCTCGCCGCCAGCGTGTACGCGTCCGGCAAGGAGCTGATCGAGGCGCTCGACGCGCGCGACGCGAGGCCGGATTGCCTGCTCCTCGATGCGCACATGCCCGACATGACGGGGCTCGAGGTGCAGCAGCAGCTCGTGGGGCGCGGCGTGCGATTTCCGACCATCGTGTACTCCGCCGACGACGCACCGGAGGCGCTCGATCGCTATGCCGGCGCGGGCGCCGTGGCGTATCTGCGAAAGCCGATGACCGGCGATCAGCTCATGGCGACGATCGAGCGCGCCGTGACCGCCTCACGAGCAACGCAGCAGGCGCGTTAGGCATCGGTGCCCGGGTGCACCTGGCACTTCCACCAGCACCTCTAATTCGTCGCGCGCTGGGCGGCGTATTCGACGAGGCCGTGCTCCGCCGTGTAGCGAACGAGATCGGCGTTGGTTGCGAAGCCCATCTTCTCCATCAATCGCGTGCGGTAGGTGCTCACCGTCTTGGGTGAGAGCCCCAGCTCGACGGCCACCTGCTTCACCGTGCGCCCCGTGCCCAATCCGCGCAAGACATCGAACTCACGATCCGAGAGCTGTTCGTGCGGAGCTCCGACGAAATCCTGACCCAGCTGCGCCGCGAGCCGCTCGGCGAGTGTCGGGCTCACGTAGCGCCCGCCGCGATGAACGCGTCGGATCGCGTCGAGCAGTTGCTCGGGCGAGTGATCCTTCGTTAGGTATCCGGACGCGCCGCCCCGGAGCGCGCGCACGGCCCACTGATCCTCCGGATGGGCGCTGAGCACGAGAATGCGGACGGTGGGGTGCGCCTCGCGCAGTCGACGCAGCGTTTCGGTGAAGGGCGAGCCGGGCATCGAGACGTCGAGCAGGATCACGTCGGCGACGTGCTCGCGCAGCGCGATCAGCGCGTCGTCACCGCTCGGCGCTTCCGCGGTGACGGTGATGCCGCGGTCGTCTTCGGCGATGCGCCGCAGGCCGGCGCGTACGACCGGATGGTCGTCCACGATGAGGATGCGAATCATCGCGACTCCATGTCGGCGGCCGTGACCGCGGGCAACGGCAGGCGCAGCGCGACCGTCGTACCGGACTTGCGGTCGCCGGTGATCGTGACCGATCCGCCCCAGGCGATCGCGCGTTCGCGCAGGCCGAGCAACCCGAGCGAGTGCGACCCGCGCATCTCATTGCGCGTGATGCCGCGTCCGTTGTCGCTCACGTCGAGCGACAGAGAGCGCTCGTCGATGTGCAGCGCGACCCGCACGCTCGTCGCGCTGGCGTGCTTCGCGACGTTGGTCAGCGCTTCCTGCAGCATGCGGAAGACCGCCGAGGCCACCGCGCCCTGCGGCGAAGGAACCTCGCATTGAATGTCGAGATCGAGCGTGAGACCGGTGCGACGCGCGAAGTCCTGCGCCTGCCACTCGATGGCGTCGGCGAGACCCAATTGATCGAGCACGCTCGGCCGGAGCTCGGTGACGATGCGTCGCACCGCGATCATCACGTCGTCCATGCGCCCCAGCACACTCGCGCAGCGGTCGACGAGCTCGGACTGCGAGTGACGGTTGAGGCGCCGTTCCATCCACGCCAGATCCAGCTTGAGGCCCGTGAGCGCCTGACCGAGCTCGTCATGCAGCTCTCGCGCGATACGTGTCCGCTCCTCCTCGCGAACGGACTCGAGGCGCGCCGCGAGCGCGCGCAGCTCTTCGCGCGATTGCGCGATCTCCTCGGCCGCGAGATGACGGTCGGTGATGTCGCGCTGAATGCCGAGATGTCCGGTGATGCGACCACGCTCGTCGTACACGCACAGGTAGTGACCTTCGATGCGCACGGGCGTGCCGTCCATGCGGCGCTCGTCCGTCTCCGTGTGGATATGTCCGGCGTCGAACATGGCGCGCCAACCGGCTTTGCCGCCTTCGATGTCGTGCGCGAAGAACTCCGCCGGCGTTTTTCCGATGAGCTCCGGCAGCGCGACGCGGTATTGTTTGGCGTAGGCTTCGTTGGCGATCGTCATGCGCTGATGCTTGAAGACGTGGTCGAGCAGCGTGTCCTTGTCCGCTGCGTCGTTCCACTCGATAGGCTCATCCAGCATCATGATGAAGAACCCATCGATCGATTGCGCGAAGAACAATTCGCGAAGGCTGTCGGGAGAAAGAGACACTGATGGTATCGGCGCTGACGATGCCTTGTTAGGCGCATCCAGCAAAGCGGCGCGCGGCGTGGCGCGCTGTAGGACAAATGACTACCCCGAGCGCGGCCGCGCCAGTGGTGTCAGCGCGCGCCGTCACCGTGTCAGCGTCCGTCCTACACGCGCACTCTCTTTCGTCGTACGCGTCGTGCGACCCGCCGCCGATTCGGCCCCCGTCAGTCGCCGACTAGGCTCTGGGACAGTCCATACACGGCGATATCAATGTCGATTACTCTGAAGATCGAGCGATGCTGCGACTGGGTGGAAACGCTGGTCGTCGACGGCCGCGTGATCGCATATCAGGATGTTGGCAGCGGGCCCACCGTCATTCTCGCGCACTGCTCCGGTGGCACCCACCGGATCTGGGCTCCCCTCATCGACGCGCTCCGCGCGCGCTATCGCGTGCTCGCGCCCGACCTCCTCGGGTACGGCCGATCGGATCCCTGGCCGATCAATGCACGGCTACACCCATGGTCGGACGTCAGCGCCATCGTCGCCCTCGCGGAGCGCGCGGGTGAGCCGGTGCACCTCGTTGGACACTCGTACGGCGGCACCGTCGCGCTCGAGGCGGCGCGCGCGCTCGGCGCGCGCGCCAAGAGCCTAACGCTGATCGAGCCGATTGCCTTCCACCTGCTCCGCTTGACGGGACGCATGGAGGAGTGGCAGGAGTTGACCGATGTAGGACGGCGGATGACAGAGGCGCTCCGGTTTCGCCGCGACCGCGGGGCTGCCGGCGTCTACATGCGCTACTGGGTCGGTCAACTGCGATGGTGGCTGATGTCGCCGCGCGCACGCCGCCGCGTGCTACACACCGTCGGCAAGGTGGGGGCGGAGTTCGAAGCGCTCTCGGGGCTCTCGACGACCGAAGGCGACTATCGAAGCATCAACGCGCCGACGCGGTTGATCGCGGGCGCGCGCACGCCGAGGCCCGCGCGCGCCATCGTCGACGAACTGGTGAACATTCTGCCCGACGCGCATCTCGAGGTGCTGGAGCGCGCCGGACACATGAGCCCACTCACGCATCCCAAAGAGGTCGCCGCGCTCGTGGCGAAGCACATCGACCTCACGGAAGCGCGCGTGAGTCACCTCCAACCGACGACATGGCGGACGGAAGCGCGTCCCAAGCGTCGATCGATTGCGTGACCATGGGGATCTCGAGCCCTCACCAGGAATGGCACCGGCCACTTCGAGTGATCGATACCAGAGCCCCGTGTTTTCCCTGAAAGCGTTACAAGACCGACACGCAAACGATTAGTAAATAAGAACTCAGCGCTCTATCCTGACGCCCCGAGCAGGATTCCTCTACTCGGGGAGGGTCGTGATGGAGCTCATTGATCCAGTCAGTCGGGTGGTCGTCGTCGTGCTCGACGGATTGCGTGCCGATGCAATCGACCGATTCGAGCTTCCGACGCTGATGCGTCTGCGCGGAACGGCCGCGTGGACGGCGCACGGAGTGACGATCGACCCCAGCGTCACCTGGGCCGCGATGACGTCGCTCATGACCGGCGTACCGCCGGAGCTGCACGGCGTGGTCTGCGACTCGGTCCACCTGCCGCGGCCGCGCACGAAGCTCGATCCGCTGCCCGCCGTGCTCGCCGATGCCGGACTGCCGACGACGGCGGTGCTCGCGAGCATCCCGCGACTCTTCCGCGCGGTCGCCGCGACGATCGGGCGCCGGCTGGGCATCGGACATCTCCGCTTCATCGGTGACGGTGCTGAGGATATTCTAAACTCGGCGCGCGATCGGCTGGCGGCGCAGCGTCGCGGGTTGATCTTCCTCCACTGGCCCGACGCCGATCGCGCCGGCCACGATCATGGGTGGATGTCGCCGGCCTACGAAAAGGCCGCGACCACACTCGACCGCGCCCTCGGCTGCCTCATCGACCTCGTCGACCTGAACCGCGATGAGGACACACTGATCATCGCACTCGCCGATCATGGCGGCGGAGGCGTCGATCCGAAGGACCACACGAGCGAGCATCCGTATGACCGGACCATTCCGCTGTTCTTCACCGGAGCCGGCGTGATTCCCGGCGAGCTCGGAGGCCGCGTCTCCCTGCTCGATGTTCCGGCAACGATACTCTGGGCGCTCGGCATCGGGCGCCCGTCGAGTTATACGGGACTCCCGATCTCCCGGCTCTTCGGTACGCGGCGACCAGATGCCAGCGCGGTCGCCTAGCAGTACGAATGCTCGAAAAGAGGTAATGCTCTTCTCCGACTCATTGGCCCTACGCGAAGCTCGTCATCCCCTTCTTGGACCAGTGATCACGAGCGAATCTTGACAGGTCACGGTCCGGATAGCAGATAAGCGCACCCCTTTCTATCGACCCGTCGAAGGAGACGCATTGTGACCGATGTAGTCGGCGTGGGCCTGGGCGCGATTGGCGCGGGCCGGATGAGTCTTTCAGATCGGCTGAACTCGACCTGGCACAGGCTGGCCCTCCAGGTCTTCATGGTCATCGTGCTGTTCCACTGGGTCGAGCACGTCGTTCAGGCCTATCAGGCGTTCGTGCTCCACTGGCCACGGCCGATGGCGATGGGCTTGTTGGGCATGTATTACCCCTGGCTGATGCGCACCGAGACGCTGCACTACGGTTTCGCGGTGGTCATGCTGGTCGGTCTTTGGGTGCTTCGCCGCGGCTTCACCGGCCGTTCGTCCACGTGGTGGATGGTCGCGTTCTGGATTCAGTTCTGGCACCACTTCGAGCATGCCCTGCTGTTCTACCAGGCGCTCACGCACCACTACTTATTCGGTGGCACGGTGCCGACGAGCATTGGCCAGATTTGGGTTCCGCGGATCGAGTTGCACCTGTTCTACAACGCGATCGTATTCACCCCGATGGTGATCGCGATGTACTACCACATGTATCCGCCCGCGACCGAGGTGCCGAGCATCGCTTGCACGTGCGCGAGACGTCGGCAGCATCTGGTTGCGGCCGCTGCGTAACGTCGGAAGCGCGGGGAGCGGGACGCGGGGTTCCATCCCGCGATCCCGCGTCCCGCCTCAGAGCTCGATCACATCTCCGTTGGCGCCCGCTGCCTCGCTCTCGGCGAGGGCGTTGATCGTGCGTATGAGATCGCACGAAAGTGCCGGGTCGCCGGTGATCATGATCCGGAGCCGGCACGCGCTGGCGCCGTAGAGACTGTCGACGCGAGAGCTCTCCCCTGCACCGCGGCGCGCGTTGAGCCCCGCCATCACCATCCTCGTGATCCGGTCGCTCTCCTCGGGGCTGATCGCGTCGACGTCGAGAATGCTCGAGACGATGATGCGCCGCGTGAGAGGGACGGCACGGTCGTCCGCGTGCGACGTGCCCGCGAACTCGTCGAGCGCAGCACGCGTGATGCGATACTGCTTCCCGATGCGCTTGGCGGGGAGCTTTCCCTCGCGGATGAAGCGGCGGATCGTCTTGACGTGCAGGTTCAATCGGGCCGCGACGTCCTCCGCGGTATAGAGATGCCTGCCGTTGGTGGTGTTCAAGGCTGCGTTGGGTTCTGTGGGACGAGTTGATCGTACTGTAATCCGCTCGATCCTTCGCCATTTCCCGCCCGGCGCCGGAACGCGGTCCAGACCCAGAACGATCCATCGACCCAACGTGAAAGACGCCGCGACCTCGTTAGGCGCGCTCCCTCGCGCGGCACCTCTTCGTCGCAGATGCGCAGCGGCGTCAAGGCCATGAGCGTTTCCGAATGTGCCTGGTTGATCTTGTTCGCGCTTCCATCCGGCTGGAGCAACGCCGCCCGCTGGAGTCTCAGCTCCGTCGGAGCGCCCGTGTGCTGAATCTGCACCGGCACGAGGGGAATCCAGTTCTCCGGCACCGCCGACGCCAGCACGTAGCGCGGGATCCCCGTTCCGGAAAGTGCTTGCGCGGATGGTGGCGGCGCCGAGTCGTACGCCCGCGCCGACGGCTGCTCGATCGAGCTCTCGACGGTGCGCTCGATGGCCCACGCCATGTTCGCCATCTCGTCGCGCATGAACAACACGTCTTCGAGCGCGGTTCCTTCTTCCACTCGCGCCAGTGACGGCGGGAGGAAGAACAGATTCGGCACTGGCGTCGTCGCGGGATCGCCGGCGCGATGGAGCGCCGCATGCTGCCACATCGAGAAACCGGCGGCTTGGAGGCCACTCGCGCCAATCGGCCGGATGAGTCGCTGCACGCCGAACGTATCGGTGACGACGAGCGAGTCGACGCGCGTGAGCGAGCCCACGGGAACGGTCAGCGGGACGACGAACCAGTCGTTGCCGTAGCTGCTGGCGAACTCGATCATCATGAGATGCGCCAGATCCGTCTTTCCAACCGACATCAGCCCGTACGCGATCTTCGAATCTTCCAATTCCCAGAACCGCACCGCCGGCATCCCGCGAAATGTCACCGGCGCCGGAATCGTCGTCTCGACGAGTGATGCCGCCGCGCGATCGCCCGCGCTGCCGAGCTTCACACCGGCATTGACGTCGAAATTGCTCCAGTCCAATAGGCCGTCGTCGAGCTCCGTCGCCGTCAGCGTCACCTCGTCCGGCGCCTGCGCCGACAACGCGCCGGCGACGGATACCGAGTATTCCAGCCGCGCGGGATTCCACGCGTCGTCGGCGGGCGTGGCCGGCTCGCTGAACATCGACTCGTACCAGGCGAGCCACGCGTCGGCTGTCGCCTTCACCTCGAGTTGATCCGCGAGTGCGATCTTGAGCGTTGGGTCCAGGATGAAGTTCAGCGAGCCGCCCGACCGAAACGCCGTCGCGAGCTGCCGCGCGTCGGGCGCGCGACCGGCCATCGTCTGCTCGAATCGTTGCGTCGCGTCGTCGGCCGCGTAGGGGAGTGGTGAGGGCAATTGTGGGAGAGCGAACTTCGCGATCAACGCCGCCCGGTAGCTCTTCGTTAGGCCCGCCTGATCGAGCATGTGCAGGAAGTGGAGCCCGGCGTCGACGGCCAGTGAGAGCATGCGCTGCTCCGTCACGTCCGCGGGCCGCATGCGTCGGCGCTCGACAATCGACTCGAGGGGCGCTCGCAGCGGATCATACGATTGGCCCGGCGTCACGACCGTTGGCAATTGCCCGAGCGTGTACCGGGTGATGGACCCGCTCGTCGCGCGCACGCGTGCCGAAATCGGGCTGCCGGTGTCCTCGCCCTGGAACTCACCGATCTGCCACTGCCTAGTCATCATCCAGAGTGGATCGAAGATGCGCGCGCTGACAGTACGTCCCATGTCGACCGTGCGACACTTCGGCTCGAGCCGCGTCCAGCTCGTGACCGACGCCGTGTGTGCATCCACCGCGTCCGGATTCGCGTGCACCTTGATCCAGCGCTCGAGCGTCGTCGAGAGCCCGCCGACATCCGTGGCCCTGACGACGAAGCGGTGATAGCCCGCCGCGAGCGATGCGTGCAGCTCCCACGTCGCCCAACTGCCGCTCGTGCTCGTGACCGTCTGAAAGGGCCCCGTATCGATCGCGCACTGCACGGTGGAAATGCGCGCGTCCCCCTCGACGAGCGAACCGGCCAGGCGGAAGTCAGCCGGGAGCTGCGTCGGCGTCCAGTCAACGGCGGTCGTGGCATTGCCCGCCAGTTGTGGAACAGTATTGATCGCGAGCTGCGGCGGATTGATGTCGGCCATCCGCACCGTCACCGAATCCGAGCCGCTGCCCGTCGGGTTGGGACCGATTTGCCCAGGAATCCGGGTGAATACGGCGTTGCCGATCGCGGTGATGACGAACGTGTCGGCGCCGCGAATGCTCGCGCTGGGCGAGCCGACGCACGACCAGTCGCCGGAGTTGATGTCCACGTCCGCGGCGACCGACGGGCCGCCCACGCCGAACTGGACGACGATCGTCGCGGCGATCACTCCCGCTTCCCGATCCGTGCAGGCTCCGCCGACGCTGATCGAGCGCCCGACCGACTCGTTGTTGCCAGGTCCAATGATTGCGACTCGAAAGATCATACGGCTCTCAGAAGGTGCGAGGTGGAGTTATTGCGTCAGTGGCGCGAAATCGGTCGACACGGCGTCGTTGTTCACATTGAACGCCATGTACAGCGCCGGGAGATACTGCGCGGTCTCGCCTAACAATTCCGGGTCGATGGCGCGCAGCTTCGCGAGATCCAACGTCTCGATGAGCACGCGCTGGAGAGTGTCGGCGGTCCAATCGACACCCGGCACCGGCGGCACGGCGACGAGCACGTTCTGTGGCGGCGCGGCGTTCGGTGGATCGTACTGGAAGGTGATCGCGGTGGTCTCGTGATCGTTCGGTACCACCTCCGTCCATTCGTCGAGAAGGAGGCCGCTCAGCGGCAGCGTCGTGTTGATCGTCATGCAGTTTTGCAACACGAGCGAGATCTTGCCGGTGACGAGCGGCGTGCCGGCGATCGGAGGCAGTCCGACCCAGCGCTCCCCGTTCGAGAACGGCAGTTGGGCGACGCTGAGATTCAGGTGCTCCCCGGTGCCCAGCACGTCGGCGCCGCGCACGCAGGTCACGAACCGCGCGACGGTGTCACGCACCCGCGCATAACGAGTGAGCCAGCTGTTCGCGGCGAGCAGGTCGCCGCCGAGTGCTTCCCGGTTCCCCGCCAGCGCGCTCGTGAGCTCGGTCGCCGCGGCGGCGGCGAGCGTGAAATGCGGGAGCACGACGAAGGACTGCCCGAACACGGTGCGCATCCGCGCCACGAGCTGATCCAAGCGCGCGCGCGGATCGGTGGCGACGAGCAGCGCGCGATTGGCGTTGACCTGGTCCATCCGCGCGCCGCTCAGGCGCAGAAGGGCCGATGCCTGCGACACGAGCGCGGCGATCGATGCGGGATCTTCGCCCACGGCATTCGCCGGCACCGCCGGCGCCAGCCCAAAAACGGCCAGCTTCAGCAGGTCCCGGCGCAGGGCGGCCGCGGTGGGAGCGGTCTTCGACGTCATCAGTGCGGAAAGCGCCTTGTGTGCCGCGTTCAAGGCATTCTCCGCCTTCACCACGCGCGCTTCCAGCTCCACGAGATCGACCGCGCCCTGAGCCGTGCGATCGGGAGGCGTGAGATCCTCCGGGTCGATGCCGCGCGCGCTGCCCAACGCCCGGCGCAACGCCTTCGCCTGCTCGAGCATGTCGAACAGTGTGATCTCACCGGACTTGAGGTTCGCCGGACGTGCATGCTGCAGGCGAATCGTCGCCGTCGGCGCGAAGCCGGGCGTGCGCACCTTCGCGTGATACAGCACGAGCTGCTCGACAACGCTCAGGGCCCCGACGGGCTGCGCGACGCTCGCATTCGTACTCGCCTCCACGCCGTAGACGAACTGCAGTGGCTCGATCGCCAGCTCCTTGAGATGGAAGTTGAGTGTCTCCACAACTTCCCCCGTCGTGTCGTCGAGCCGCTCGACCGTGCACCGCGTCTTGTTGCCGTCACCGAGCAGCTTCGCCGCCCAGAAGTTCAGCAGGGGCTCGGCGCTCGACACGATGCCCGTATTCCACGCGGGCCAACCGGGCGTGCTGAGATGCGTGGTCCCGCTGAAGAGGACCATCAGCCGATGCGAGAGCGACGTCCCGCTGCGGGGCGTGCGCGCCACTTCGAGCTCGGGCGGCGGCGCGTCCCCTTTCGCGATCGACGCCAGCGTCGCCGCGGTGCGGGACGTATTGCCGCGCGCGATCTGATACGCCGCCTCCGCGGTGAGCGCGTCACTCAAGGCATCGACGGTTGTCGCGAGCGAGTCGAGCTCGTTTCTCACGCTCTGCAGCTTGTCCGCGGTGACGGCGGTCTGGAGCTTCGCCAGGACGTCGGTTTGGTCATCGGTCCACAGGCGGACGAGCGCAAGCCCGTCGACGACGTTGTTGGCGGCAATCGCTTCGGCCGGCGTGTTCGCGTCGACGTCCTGCGCCGGCACCAGCGGCGCCAGCGAGCGCAGCGCCGGAATGGCGGTGTCGAGACCGAGATCGTGAAGACTGCGCTCGACGCGATACCCGAGCAGCGCCCCGAGGGGTTGTCCCTCGCGCACGCCATCGAGGAGACGCGCGGCCTCGCGCACGCGGCGCGACGAGATGTCGATCGCGAAGGGACTGTTCCCGTTAGGCGATCCCGTGGGGCCGAGGTGCGCGTTGCGCAGCACCGCCGCCGCCGCGGCATGCGTCATCGAAGGCGCGTGAATGAAGCCACTGTCGTTCGCGGCCGCGACGAGCGGTCCCGGTTCCCCCGTTGGGAGCGTCGTCACCGGCGCCGACGACGACGCCGGTGCCGGGCGCAGATTCTCCACCCAGCCGTAGGCACCGACGTACGCGCCGGTGGGCTTCTCGCCCCGCATCGTGGCCAGTCGCTTGATCGCGAAAGACGTGATCCAGGCGTCGAGACGGTGCGACGACAGATCGAGCGTGCCCTGCATCAGGTACTGGAGCATCTCGCTGTCCAGTCCCTGCAGATAGCTCAGGCTCCGGCGGAAGTCGCCGAGCGCGGTGAGCGGGGGCGGGGCGTCGAACGCGGAGAGTCCATCGAGGAATGCCTGAATCGTCGTGCCGGGCGGCGCGTTAGGCGCAGGCTGCGCGAGCTGACGCTTCCAGTGCTGCGTCAACGGCGCGCCTGTTACGAGATCGTTCAACTCGGCGTCGTGCCACAGCACCGAGACGTCCGGCAACCGGGTGGGCGAGGCCGCCGCGAGGGTCGCCGCCGCGTTCGCCGTCTCGCGCAACAGTGCGTGGCGCAGCAACGCCTCGAGGAGGCTCTTCGGCGCATTGGATGCGACCGGATCGAGCGGCGGGAGATAGTCCGCGGTCTTCAGCGACAACAACGACCCGATGTAGTTCGGCTCGAGCTTGCGCCAGGGGGATACTTCGCCGGACTGCACGAGCGCCCCCGTCACCGGCCAGGAGAGATCCGCCCCCGTCGCGCGCGCAACGCGGGGGCGCCAGGTGAGGCCGAGCTTCTGCGGGAGCGTCCCGGCCCAGGTGTCCTGAGCCGGAATGAACGATGTCGAGATGTCCTCGTTCACGAACGCTCGTAAATGTTGCAGGTAGTGCCGGCCAAGCACACCACGCGTCGCGTAGCCACTCGACAGGCCGTCGGTGCGCATCACGTCGGCGAGATCGGCGTCGGGGTTGGGGCCGGCCGTCGTCGTGCGCCGGCCCAGCCGAAACGCGTCGCCGAGCCGTGGACGCCACACCGTGTCGCGCAGCTTGAGCAACAGGAGACGCATCGCGTTGTCGCGCGCGAGGAGCTGCTCGTCACCGGCACGCGGCTGCCACAAGTCGAGCGACGTAACTGGCAGCACGCCGTACGGCTGCCGTCCGCAGCGCAGCGCGGGGAACGGTCCACCGGCGCGCACGTTCGTCACGAAGTAGTCGCGCACCCAATCGACGACCGCGTTCGTGAGGCCCGTGCCCTCGAAGCCGATCATGTTCGTCAGGTAGTATCCCCACCCGACCTGCCAGAGCGCGGCGTTCATGCTGCGCATGTTCGTTTCGTGCTGGTCGGCCGCATCGCCGACATGCCCCAGCACTGACGGGATCGCCGACGTATCGATGCCTAACGCGGCGCCGACACGGTTCGCATTGCTCGAGATCGCGAAGGTCGACGGATCCGCGAAGACCTCGATCGCGAAGCTGCGCGCGTGCCCCGGATCGTCGGTGAGCTGCGGCGCGCGGCGGTCGTCGGTGTTGTTCGTCGGCGCGCCGAACCGAAGGAAGTCGAGTCCGTCGGTGTAGTGGTGCGCGTCGAGGAGATTCGCGAGCTCCGCCGCGGCATCCGTCCCGTTCAGCGACGTCGCGACTCCGAACACCAGGAGACTGTCGATACCAGCGGCCATGACCGGCGCCGGCACCGAGATCCGTACCGCCATTCCCTTCGACTCGGCTTCGGTGAAGTCGACCATCCACTTCATGCCGCCGTCGATCCCGAGTTGATCGAGCGGTGTCGTTCCCGGCGGCGTGGACGGGTCGGGTCCGACGTTCACCGGGCGGACGATGTCCTTCGCCGTCACTTGAATCGTCGTCGTGCCCGACTTGAGAATCGCGGTGAAGCGATCGGGCAGGAGGCGCGCTTGCGGCGCGCGGCGCCACGCTCCAGCCTGGGGATCCGCGACCGGCGTGATGCTCGGAAAGGAAATCGGCGGTGTGAGCGGCGTACCGGCTGGCGCCGCCGTGAGCGGACGCGGGTTGGTGGGCCGCAACACGCGCGCGATGTACGCGGCGCGCTCGGGGCCGAAGCGATCGGCGATCTGACTCCAGGCCGTAGCCCGTGCCGCGAGGTCGCTCCCCGCGTGGTAGTCCTGATCCCAGTACTGCATCCCCGCGTTCATCTCGCTCGCCAGGAGATCGGGCTCGTGCGAGTCGAGATGGATCTTGTCCGGGTAGATGCGAACGCGGAGCTCGGAGCTGCCGTCCGCCCGCGGGAAGAAGCGTGTCTCGAGACGCACCGGCATGAGCACGAGCGGCAGGTCGCTCGCGCATAACGAGGGCGAGGTCGCATCGGTCGCCGCGACGGCGGGCAGCACGAAGCTGCTGCGAAATATGGGTGCGCTCATGATTGCTTCTTGATTGCTGGCGCCACGGCGGGCGAGAGGAATTGCGAGGCGTGGATGGCGAGGCGCGTCGGTCGGTGGCGCAGTATGCCCGCCGTCGTCGCGCTGTTGAGACCCCACTGAAGTCCGATCGCCGACTGGCCCGCCGGTGGCCCGCCGCCGATCGCGACATGCGTCGTCCCCAAGGGAATCGTCGCCCCGTTCTGCAGTCCGAAGCGCGGCGCCGTCGGGTGCTCCTGGATGACGACGTAGTAACCGAGCGACGCGCCGCCGCCGATCGCCTGGTCGGTCGTGATGTCGAAGCCGAAGAAGGCGACGTCGGGCTGCATCGAGCACGCGAAGATCGGTTGTCGCTCGTCCGCCGGAAGCTCACTCGGCATGCGACCGGTGCCGGACTGCACCGCCGGCGTCAGGTAGATCAGTGCGTCCGGATAGCGCCGCAGCAGCGAGCTCCGAATCAGCAGGACGAATCGCTCGTTCGAATCCGGCGCGAGCGTCGGATCGCCGAGGGCGCTCGTGCCCCACAGGTTCAAGTCCTTGATGTCGGGCTGCGACGAATTCCAGAAGTTCTCGAAGAACGTGCCGCGCAGGTTCGCCGGATAGCCGCGCCAGAGGAATTCACGCGCCATCTCGACGTTGAGGCCGAGCATGAACGCCTCGACGAAGCGCCGGTTGGTCTCGAGGCCGAGCACGGTGTCCGGAGGAACGGCGTCGAGGCCCGGCAACAGCAGATCCTGAGACACGTCGCGCAGCGACTCCGACATCGCCTGCGGAAACACCGGTGTCACGAGCAGCGGATCGACCGCGGCGCTGTCGTCGGCGCCGGTCGCCGCGCGTGGGAGGATCACCCCGCCCCCCGAATTGTGCGTAACGGTGACGGTGCCGCGCGCAACGCTCGCGACCGTCGTCGTAGGGTCCGTCCCCTGCATCAGCGCGCCCTGGACGTCGGTCATGTCCGAGCCGGTTACCGGTGGTGGGGCGCCGGGCGTCGCGCCGCGCTCGGGCGCGAGTCGCGCGAGATGGTCGTGCGCGGCGCGGCGAAAGACCTGCGAGGTGAAGCTGTCGAATGGGACGGTTACAGTTTGTGAAAGTACAGTCTGCACCGCCTGCCCCTCGGGACGGATCACGAAGAAAGGCATGTTGCCGCGGGCGCCGACGGTGGCGGCGGTGACCGCGGTGTACGGCTGGATCGTGCCCTTCGGGATCATGCGGTTGTCGGTGCCGCTGATCGTCACGAGATCGGACGCCGGGAGCGTCGGCAGCGTCGCGTTGCCACTGCTCAACGCGGCCACCCACGTCGGAAAATTGCCGCGCACGATGTTCTGCGTCGCGATACGCCGCGTGAGCGGACCGCGCAGCCGGCCGATACGCCGCATCGCCGGGCTGATGGCCTGGGTCGGCACGTTGTTCGCCGGCAGCTGGCCATCGACCGTCGCGAACGTCGGTCCGGTCGAACCGCTGAGGGGCGCGATCTGGCCGAACAGCGGCCCACCGACGCGCGCCGCGTGCTCCTGCGCGAGCCGCGAGAAGTGCCGAGCGACGAGACGATCGCCCACCGCCATGCTCATCTGCAGTTGGCGCAGGCGCTGATTCGCCTGTTGCACTTCCCCCGCCTGCTCCCACGCCGACGCCATGAGCGCTTCCTGATTCTGCCGCACGACGCGTGTGCCGAACGCGGCGACGGCGCGGAGGCGCGGATCCAGATTGATCTGGTGGTACCAGCTCGTGCCGGAAGTCGCGACCGCCGGGTCCTTCACCTGCCAACGCCCGTACAGCGTGGGCCCGAGCACCGGATCAGCATTCGGCGTCGCCGCGGCGATCACCGTCGGCGCGTTGAGTATGTTTGCAAGCGCCGACTGAAAGGGGCTCGCCCCTCCCGCCGGCCAGGGCGGCATCACGTCGGGCGCGCCGGCCGCGAGAATCGGCCGCAGCGCGCCTTCCATGTCGATCGTTGCCGACGAGGGGAAATCGCTGCTCGGCGTGAATCCGGGCTGGCTGATGTCGATCGTGCGGCGTCCGAGGCTGGCCGGCACCGCGCGCGCCCGCAACTTCGCGACGAGCGAGGCGAACGTTCCCTCCGGGCCCGTGCGAAACTCCCACGCGTGGTACACGGGGACGCGCACCGTCGCCGGCATGGGCGTCGGCCAGGCGGGCGTCAGCGAAGTCTTCCCGAGCTCCGCGTCGACTTTCGCGGTACCCAGCCCCGTCTGGCTGCTGAGATCGAACGTGGGCACGACACAGGCGATGTAAGCGGTGTTCGCCGTGAGCACGCGCGGGCAGACGAGGCGTGAAAGCGACCGCTCGGGGAAGTTGTTGAGCGCTTGTGCAACATCGTCCGGATCGATCGATCCGGCCGCGCTGTCGGGCGCCGCCTGCGCGTGCGCCCACGCCCAGCTGTCCGCGAGATTCGGCAGCTCGAGCGAGGGCACCGCCGGCGCCGTGATCTGCAGCATCGGGAGCGGCGCGTTCGGCGTGGGGCCAAGGGTGACGCCATCCTGCTTTCTCACGACGACAAGGCAGAGCCACGGCCGCAGCTTGCCGACGCCGTTTGCCGCCGCCGGCGTGAAGAGCCACGGAAAATCCGCGCGGTCGAACT
Organism: Gemmatimonadaceae bacterium; assembly: GCA_036557635.1. GTDB lineage: Bacteria > Gemmatimonadota > Gemmatimonadetes > Gemmatimonadales > Gemmatimonadaceae > AG2. Next base: position 4,053 of record DATBHD010000378.1, on the reverse strand, counting down.
CGATGCACGCGAAGTTGCCCGCTTCGAAGTCGGACGTGCCCGGCGCCGGATCCATGCGAATGACCTGATGGACGTCGATGCCGATGACGTCGGCGGGCCCGCGCAGGCGTACGCTCACCGGCGCCGTCTGATTCGTCTCGTTCACCGTGAGCACGACGCTGACGTTCGCGACGCCGGTCTGTGGCGCGAGCGTATCGACCGTATCGATGGCGGCCGCGGCGCCGGAACGTACCCAGGGCACGAAGACGAGGTTCGCTTGGTCCAGCGGCGGATTCGCCGGAGGGGCCGCGGCGACGACGGCCGCGGGGCGCGCGCGCGTCGCCGGCGGGGACGGGGGCGCGAAGATCGGCGTCGACGGCGCGGGCGGTGTCTTGGTTGGGGATAGAGTCATCGGAGTGTGTGAATGCTCAACTTCGTTAGGGCACCGCAACCACATCGTAGGTCGCGCCGCCGCGATTGAGAGAGTCGGCAACGCCCTTGTAGTCGCTCCAGGTCGTGACGCTCTCGTCGACCGGGACGGCCGTCCCCGTTGTCGCGGCCACCACGGCCCACCGCGGCGCGGCGAGCGCGATCAGCGGCGGGTCCGAGACGCGGTAGCGCGCCCGCCCGCGCTGGCGCACCGGCGCGCGCGCCGCCGCCCCCGTCGCCGCGTGCAGGGCGAGCTGGGCCGCCGGGAGCACGTAGGGCGCTGCCGCCGGTATCGGCGTCACCGGCTGATCGATCGTGCCACCGTTAGGCGACGTCGCCGGCGCCGGCAGCGCGTCGATCACGAACGAGTCGTACGTCAGCGGCGCCGCCACGAGCTGGCTCGCGCTCGACGCGACGGCGTTCGATCCGATCGCAAGCCCCGCCTGCATTTCTTCGAACGACGGGCTCGCGAGTTTCTCGTCCTCCGTCATCGCGAAGAACTGAGCCGGAGCGAAGTCCGCCGTCGCCGCCTCGATGATCGTCGTCGCCGGCGACGAGGGCCTACTCGGTCCTCCCCCTCCCAGCGCGGCGGTGACGCTGAAGCGCTTCGCTCCGCTCACCGGCGCGCCGTTGAAGAGATCGAGGTCCCGACCAGTGGCGAGTGGCACCAGCGTTTGCGTCACCGCGAGCCGGCCCAATGGATCGAGCAGCAACACGCCGCTGCCGGTACCCGGCGCCACCCTGCGCAGCGCGACACCGTGCGTGGTGTTCGCCGGCAGCTGTGTACTCCAGTTCCCCGGATCGACGAGTGCCGCCATCAGCGGCGCAAGGACGTCCACCGCCGCCACCGCCGCCGAGGCGCCGTCGACCAGCGTCGCGTGAAAACGCACGGTGACGTCACACCACAGGATCTCGAACGAGGCCTTGCCGCTGAGTCGCAGCGGCAGCAGTCCCTCGAGCGTGCCCTGCACCGAGACCTTGAACAGATTCGTCGAGCCATGCTTGAGCTGCACCGACGACTGGAAATCGGCGACGAAGTGCACCGGCGAGTCGAACAGCACGTCGAAGCCGATGTCGCCGATGAGCGCGAAACCGATGGCCGACGCGTAGATCTGCGCGCGCGCGCCGAACTGCACGGTGTTCGCGGTGAGCGCGAAGTAGGCTTCGCAGGAGAGGCGCGGATTGTCACCCGTGCTCAGCGCGATCGCCACCCGCGGCAGCGCCGGTACACCGGCCGGCGGTACGAAGCGCGGATTGAAGCCGCCCACGGAGAGTAGGAACGCGTGACCGGGTCCCTTACCCCATCCCGCTCGTAAGGCACCCGCGCCTGTGATCGCGAACTTCTGCACGAGGCGCGAGTCGACCAACACCGCGTCGAGCGCAATCGTCCCTTCGTCGAAATCCAGAACACCGAGGGCGTCGAGCTTCACGCGAAGCAAGGCGTTGTCCGGGCTCGGCAGCAGCGCCGTGATTCGGCCTAACGCGAGCAGTCGCTCGCGCGCGCCGAGCTCGAGAATGAGCGCGAGATCGAACTGCAGGATCGTCGGCGTGCCCCAGCAGATCCGCGCGAGCAACCCGAGCAGATAGCTGCCGCGCCGCGCCGGGAACGCGCTCTCGAGCGTGCGCACGATCGCCAGTGCGTTCGCGACCGGGTCCTTCGGAAAGAGCAGTGTCTTGAGCGTGTCGCTCTTGAGGCCCTCGCGCACCACGTTCTCGTCAAAGGTGCGATTGATCGCGAGGAGACCGCCGATCCCTTGCAGCGTGAAGCCCAGGCCTAACGGGATCGGCTTGAAGTCCTCCGCCGTGATGAAGACGAGGAGCGAATAGCCGGGCGAGCCGTCCGGGAGGCGCGTCGCGATCAAGCCCAGCGCCGTCAGGGTCAACGCCTCGTGCAGCGTGAGCTGCAGGGCGCCGACGTAGGTGCCCTGTGCCGGGTCGTGATACAGGAACCCACTCCCGGTGACGACGCCCTCGGCATCGACCGACAGCCCGACCCCCCTCGGCGGCAAGAACGACGATGAGAGGTCCACCGCGCCAAGATTGCCGCGGTCGAATCGTAAGGCGATCGACGCGCCCACCGTGTCTACGGTCGCCGTGACAGGGCCGATGCTCGCCGCGCCCGTCACGCCGACGGCCGCGTTCAGCGCCGCTGTCGTCGCATCGATCGCAAGCGAGAGTGCTTGCAGCGACAGCGGGCCGATCTTTTGCTGGAGCACGATCGACGTCGACAATCCGCCGCCGCCCTTCAGGCGAAGCCCATTCTGACGCGACCAGCTCGCGTCCAGGTCGAGAGCGATGCTGATGCCGTCCGCCGGAAGGATCTCACCGAGGAACCCATCGGACGAGTCGGGAGTCAATAGAATGCGACCATCTTCGATGGTCGCTACCAAGGACGGATCGAGCGTGGCAGCGCCGGCATCGATGCCGACGCCGGCTCGGATTGCCCTGGCGTCGACTACAATGTTCGGCGCCGAAAAGAGCACCGTCCGCTCGCCGTTGCGCGCGGTGGTGCCTAACGCGAGCCGAAAGGTCCCGGTGCTTGCCCCGGCGGCGAGTAGCCCGGTGAGGAGCCGAGGTGTCTTCCCCGCGCGCAGCAGCAGCGCCAGACCGCCCTGAATACTTTCGGAACCACTCAACTGCAGCTCGAGCGTGTCCGAGAGGTCGAAGCTCGCTTGCGTCGTGCCGAAGGCGTATGGCGAGAGTCCGATGCCGCCGTCGGTCGAGCCAGCCGACGTTGGCCGCAGCGGATAGAGCGTGAGGCCGACATCGTACGCGCCGATTCCCGCGCCTTTGTCCAGGCTCACGAATAGCTGCGCCGGGAAGTTCCCCTGCGTCTGCGGTGCGGGTTCACCCGTGAGTAGTTGCTCGGCGGCCGGTGGCAACGGCACCATGCGCGCCTCGGCCGCGCAGTACTCCAGCACGCGGCCGAGATTCATCAGCAGGGCGTTCGCGAGGAAGGTCGGCGTTCCCCACCCGTACGCGTCCCGCAGCAACGACGCCGGATCGGTCAGCAATTTCTCGACGCGATCCCACCGCACGTTCTGCCGGATGTGCTCGACCTGGAAGATCGTCGGATCGTCCGGGAAGTGAGTAAACTCGAACAGACCGAGCAGCGTCGCGATCGCCGCGGCGCCCGCCGAGAGCGACCCGACGCCGTGGATGATGAAGTGGTTCAGCGCGCGAGCGAAGAGCGCGCCGGGAAGTCCGGTCGCCGCACGATAGTCCGCCGTCAGCTCCAGCCCCGCCGCGACCTGTTCGATGTCGTTCAGCGTGTCGGCGAGCGAGGAGATGACAGCGGCGAGTGCCGCCGCCAGGTCGACGTCGGATGGGCTGTCCTGCGCGCGCAGCGTGTCGAGGGCGTCGAGGCGAGAGGCGAGCGTCGAGAAATCGAGTTTCGTGAGGCCGATGTCGTCGACACCGGGGGGAAGCGACCAGCCCAGCACCTCGAGGAACAGGCCGGCCGCCTCGACGTCGCCGCTCACCTTTGCGAACGCCGTCACAGCCCGGGCGAGGCCCTCGGCCGCGCGCTCGATCGTCGATGCCATCAGCCGAGGTCCACCTTGACTTGTGAATTCGGCTTCCAGTCGCCCGTCTTGAAATCGAATTTGCGCGCGTTCGCGAGCGGCACGACGACCGTCGGATGAA
>DATBHD010000377.1:0-6806 GCA_036557635.1 Gemmatimonadaceae bacterium | reverse complement strand
CCCGCGCGACGCATTCACCAGATGCTGCGACCAGGCGACGATGCGGCCATCGGCATCGAGACCGGCGCGCACGACGTTGTAGCCCGCCGGCCGATAGAAGTCGTGGCGCACGTCGTCCTCGCGCGTCCAGACGACCTGCACCGGCCGGCCGCTGGTCTTCGCGAGATACGCCGCCTCGGCGGCGAAGTCGGCGTAGAATCGGCGGCCGAAGCCGCCGCCCATGCGCACGACGTGGACGGTGATGTCGTTAGGCGTCATCCCCGTCGCGACCGCCGCCGCGTTCCGCACGCCTTGCGGGTTCTGCGTCGGCGCCCAGATCTCGAGTCGCGAGCCCCCGCCGGCGAGGCGCGCCGTGCAGTTCATCGGCTCCATCGTCGCGTGGGCGAGCAGCGGCACCTCGTACACCGCCTCGAGCCGCGTCGACGCCGCCGCGAACGCCGCGTCGAAGTCGCCGTCATTCCGCCTGACGACGCGCGGCGCGCCGGCCGCGAGCTGCACCGCCTGCTCACGCATCGCCGCCGTGCCCTCCGTCTCGCCGCCGCGAGCGTCCCAGTCGATCGCGAGCGCGCGACGCCCCTGTATCGCCGCCCACGTCGTATCGGCGAGCACGGCGACGCCGTTAGGCATCTTCGGACTGTTCTCCTCGAACTCGGGCATCGCGTCGGCGTCGATCGGGAGCACGGCAAGCACGCCGGGAACGGCACGGGCGGCGGAGTCGTCGAAGCGTTGCAGGCGTCCGCCGAAGACGGGGCTCCGCTCGACGGACGCGAAGACCATTCCCGGCACGCGAACATCGATGCCGTACGTTGCGCGCCCGGTGACGATCGCCGGGACGTCCAGCCCGCGGCGGGCTGTTCCAATGACGCGAAACTCGCGGCGCGTTTTGAGCGCGACGTCGGCCGGTATGGGCATCGCGCTCGCCGCGTGAGCCAGCGCGCCAAACGAGGCCTTACGGCCGCTCGGGACATGTCGCACCTGTCCGCGCCGCGCCTCGCACTGTGCCGCGTCGACGCCCCACCGCGTCGCCGCAGTCCTAACGAGCATCACCCGGGCGGCGGCTCCGGCGCGCCGCAGCGGTGTCCACGACGTGCGCACGACCGCGCTGCCGCCGGCGTACTGCGCTCCGTACCGCGCTTCGTCGAGATCCGCCTGCTCGACCTGGACGCGCTCCCAGTCCGCCTCGAGCTCCTCGGCGACGAGCATCGCGATCGCCGTCCGCGATCCCTGACCCATCTCGGGTCTCGGCACCACGACGACGACTGTCGAGTCAGGCTCGATACGGACGAACGCGTTAGGCGTCCAGGCAGCGTTCCGGCGAGAAGCGCCGCGAGCATCGACCCGAACCCCGATCGCGAGCCCGCCGAGCGCGGTGAGCCCGACCGAGAGAAAGTCGCGGCGGCTGAGCGGTACCGGCACGCGCTCAAACTACTCTCGCCGACACAAAGCGCTTGTTCGAAAGCGGTAAGCTTTCAGAACCCACCCCGGGCGAAGTGCGGGGCCAATCAGTGGTTTCACCGCGGTGTCGGCGGCACCAGCGGCCATTCGGAGGAACTAGAACGTCGTCTTCCAGCCGATCACAACCGCCTGGCCGTCGCCGCCAAGGAACAACCCGCGGTTTCCCGTCGCGGGTTTTCCCGCGTCGTCGCGCTGCCGGCGCTCGACCGAGCGCAGCGCCACTTCCTTGCCGACAGCGTAGCCGAAGATCGCGCCGAGGATCGTGTCCGAGTTCCAGTGTCGCCCATCGACCATTCGCCCGACGCCGACTCCGAACGCGATCGTATACGCTGGGATGGTGAGGTAAGGGTTATCGAAGCGATGGCTGAGGAATGAGCCGCATGCCATGACGTTGGCGACGTGGCCGGCGGGGAGCGAATGCCTGCCCCAACCGTCGCCAGGGAAGCTGAACTTGTATTGGTCGCCCTGCTTGCTTTCCGTGAGCTCGTGCTCGCCGCGCACGCTGTCGGGTCGCTCTCGCCCGATGAGCCGAAACATCACCTGGGATCGCACCACGCTTTCGGCGACGTACGATGCGACGCAGCCCCACACACCATCGCGGATTCCCTGGCTCTTCGTCACGAGTCCGACGACATAGAGACCGGCGGCAACTGGCGTGATGGTCTTCCCCGAAAACGCGGCGCCGCCCTCACGAAACGCGCCGAACGCCGACCACACGTTGCTGTCGTGGTTGCGCACGAACCAGTTGTCGATGTTGTCGTCCCAGGGAGAAATCGCCGCGGCGCCGAGCACGACGAATCCCGCGTCGAGCCACTCGCGCCCCGAGGAATGGAAGGGCGCGAGCCACGTGCCGACGACGTCGCCGAAGGCGTGCGCAACGTCGTAGCCGACCATCCGGCCAACCGACTGCGCGCCAGCTCGCTGCCCTGCCACCAGCAGCGCGCCGAGCAGGAGCGATCTTGTTGAGTAAACTCGCATCATAGCGATGGTTGGATGTCGATGCGGATCCGAAGGCAAGACCCGGGCCCTGGCTGACGCTGCTGCCGAATCAGCCGACCTCGCCCAGGCCGCGCCCCGTGTCGCGAATGTAGGGGGCGAGTCCGCCGGACTCGAGAATCTCGAGCATGAACCGCGGTATCGGTCGAGCGGCGAGCAACGCGCCACTGCGCGCGTGCACGACGTCCGCGACATGGTCGCCCAACCTAACGATAAGCTGGTCTCCCTCGGCGATGCCAGTCGTCGCGCATTCGATCGGGACGAGGCCGTTGTTGATCGCATTGCGATAGAACGCGCGCGCGAAGCTCTCGGCGACGACGGCGCGGATGCCGGCGGCGAGAAGCACCGTCACCGCGACCTCCATCGCCGAGCCACACCCGAAGTTGCGCCCGGCGACGAGCATGTCGCCTGGCTGCACCGACGCCGCGAACGCGGGGTCCAGCGTCTCGAACAGGTAGCGCGCGAGGACGCGCTCGTCGATCGTGTCGCGCTTGCGCGTCGACGAGATGATGTAGTCGGTGTTGACGTCGTCGCCCAGGCGCCGCGCGCGGCCGGTCAATTCGCGAGTCATAACGAGGCCGGGTCGGTGATGCGGCCGGTGGCGGCGCCGGCGGCGCACGTCTCGGGCGACGCGAGATAGATCGAAGCGGTCGCGTTCCCCATGCGTGCCTTGAAGTTCCGATTCGCCGTCGAGAGCACGTTCATTCCGTCTCCGGGGATGGCGCCGCTCGTGCCACAGCAGGCGCCGCACCCCGGCGTGGTGATCACCGCCCCCATCGCCGCCAACTTCGCGAGCGTGCCGTCTTCCGTGAGCCGGAGGTATACCTCGCGCGACGCCGGTGTCACGACGAGCTGGACGCCGGGCGCGACACGTCCGCCCGCCCGCTCGAGGACGGCGAGCGCGGCGTGAAAATCGGAGACGCGGCCGCCGGTGCAGGTTCCTAAAAAGACCATCTGTACCGGCGTACCGAGCGCGCGATCGATAGAAGTAACGTTCTCCGGAGCGTGCGGAAGTGCGACGACAGCGGTCGCCCGCGCGAGATCGACCACGACCGTGCGCGCGTAGCGGGCATCGGTATCGGCTTTCACCGCAGGTTGGCGCCTAACGGTTCTACCGGTCAGATACGTCTCCGTCGTGTCATCGGCGGGGAAGATCGCGGCCTTCGCACCCGCCTCGACGGCGAGATTCGAGATGACGAGTCGCTCCTCGAGCGTGAACGCGCCTAACGCGTCGCCGTGGAACTCCAGCGCCTGGTAGTTGGCTCCCTCCGCGCCCAGCTCGGCGACCAGCGAAAGCGCGATGTCCTTGGCCGTGACGCCCACCGGCCGCTCGCCCAGGAGCTCGACCTCGATCGTCTCCGGCACGCGCAGCCACACCTTCCCCGTGATCATCGCCGCCGCGATGTCGGACGAGCCGACACCCGTCGCGAAGGCGCCGAGCGCGCCCGCCGTCACCGTGTGACTGTCGGCGCCGACGACGAGATCCCCGCTCAGGACGCGGCCGCGCTCGATGGCGATCTGGTGGCTGATCCCTGCTCCCACGTCGTGGAGCTCGATGCCGTGTCGTCGCGCGAATGCGCGCACGCGATCGTGAAACGCGGCTGTCTTCGACGTCGACGGTGGCGAGTAGTGGTCGAGCGCGAACATCACGCGTGACGGATCCCACACGCGTTCGCCTCCCATGCGCTCGAAGTAGTCGATCGCCATCGGCGCCGACGCATCGGTCCCGATCACGAGATCGACGTCGCAAACGACCACGTCGCCGGGGCGAACGGCGCGATGCGCGTGGGCCGAGAGAATCTTCTCGGTGAGGGTCCTGCCTTCAGACATGTCTCAGTCGTTGATACGTTTTTCGATGTCGATCACGAATTAGTAGGGGCGCAGGGATGTTCCAATCCTCGCGCTTGCCGCATCGCTCATCCAGACATCAACGGGTTTACGCGGACACAGCCGGACAAGCCGGACAAGGCCGGAGAAAACCACAACCCAACTGGCTTTAAAGATTGCTAACGCTTATCGTCCGGCAGTGTCCGGCAGTGTCCCGGCCCTGTCTGTGTTATTCGGGTTTTCTTTTAAGCTTAATCGCGATCCGTGATACGAATCTTCGCATGCATAGTCGCGCTGTGTCTGGCTCCAGCCGAAATCGCTACCGGGCAGCTCCCCAAACCAACGGTGAGTCAAGCCACACTGAACACCTCACGAGGGGCAGACTCGCCAATGCTTCTCCCGCGTCGAGAGAGCCCTCTAGTGAGTCCCTTCGTGAGCGAACCGTGCTCTCTGTCAAATGCATTTACCATCGGCCATTCGAGGCAATCTCACGTCCTGATTGGCCTTGTCAGCGGCATCGTGATCGGGGCATCCGTTGGCGCGATCATCGGGAATAACGATGCGAAACGATGCCACTCAGAGTCGTGTCAGGTTTCAGCGGCCCTCGGCGGCGGAGCAGATGTTGTCGCGGGAGGGTTAGCAGGAGCGGTGTTGGGAACGATTGTTGGCGCGGTCTGGCCAATTCGCTGACTCTGCGCGATCCAGGTCGCTCCGACGAGATTGCTCATCGTATTGACGAGCGAACGGCACATGTCGAGCGGCCGATCCACGGCAGCGACGAGCGCGATGCCGGCGGCGGCGTGCGGGCCGAGCCCGATCGCGTCCAGTACGATCAGCGTCGTCACGAGCGAGCTTCCGGGGACGCCCGCACCGGCGAATGCCGCCGCCGTTGACGCCAGCACGATGGCCAGCATCGCACCCGCGCCTAACGGCATCCCGTACAGCCGCGCGAGAAAGATCGCGGTGACGGCCTTGTAGATCGCCGATCCGTTCTTGTTGATCGTCGCTCCCGAGGGAAGCACGAAGCTCGCGACTTCGTTCGAGACGCCGAGGCGGCTCGTCGCCGCGTCCATGCTCACCGGAAGCGTCGCGCTCGACGACGCCGTCGAGAAGGCGAGCAGCAACGCGTCCGATGCGCCGCGGACGAAAGTCGTCAGGCGCGCCCGCGCTCCGAATCGGAGCGCCGGCAGGAGTGTTACGCCGACGTGAATCGCCATCGCCAACACGGCGACGAGCGCGAACGCGACGAGACTCGCCAAAAGACCCGCGCCCGCGCGCGCGACCGCGCCCGCGACGAGAAAGAACACCGCCGGCGGCGCGAGCCACATCAGCCACCGCACCACGACCATCGAGAGATCGTTCACACCCTCGAAGAACGCGACCACCGGACGTCGCCGCGCCGCCGGCACGACGGTGGCCGCCGCGCCGAAGATGCAAACAGCGACGATGAGCGGCAGCAGGTCGCCCTGCGCCGCGGCGGCGATCGGGTTCTGCGGCACCAGTTGGACGACGAGAGCCATGAGACCGGGCGCCGCGATCCTCGGTGCACTAGTCGACGTGCCCGACAGCGCGGCCCGCGTTGTGGCGTCGACGTCGACGCCGATCGGTGACAGCGCCGCGACGGTCAGCCCGATCGTCGCCGCGATGAGCGTCGTGAACAGGAAATACGCGAGCGTTTTCCCACCGATGGCGCCGAGGCGGCGCACGTCACCTAACGACGATATTCCGACGAACAGACTCGCGATCACCAGTGGCACTACCACCATCGTCACGAGCCGGATGAAGATCGTCCCGAGTGGCTCGGCGGCGATGACGGCGCGCGCCAGGAGCGCCGCTGCCGCTCCCGGCGCCCGCGCGGCAACTCCGACGGCCGTGCCGGCCACCAAACCCGCGAAGATCTTCGTTTCCAGCCTCATCGACGCGCGCTCGCCGTTGCCGGCGCGACCGGAATCTCGCGCATCGTGTCCAGCGTCTCGGCGAGCGCCATCAGCGTTCGCTCGACGTCGGCGATACGGATGTCGCCCATGTGTCCGATGCGGAATCCGCTCGGCTCGAATCGTCCCATCCCTGCCGCGGCGAGAATTCCGCGCGCCGCGAGCCCGGCGCGCAGGACTTTCGGACTCAGTACCTCGGGAAGCGCGGCGACCGTCACCGTCGCTGAGAACGCGCGCAGATCGGGACACTGCAGCGCGATCCCCAGCCGCGCGAGGCCATGCCTAACGGCTCGCGCGTTCGCCTCGTGCCGGCGAATGACGGCGTCGAGGCCTTCCTCCTCGATCATCCGCAGGGATTCCACCACCTGCAGCACGAGATGCACCGGCGTCGTCCCCGCCGTCTCCGGCTTCGGCCGCGAGAGCGCCTCGCGCACTGGTCGGAAGTTCCAATAGTTCCGCGGGAGACGCGCCGATTCGGTGGCGAACCAGGCGCGCTCGCTCAGGGCGGCGAAAGCGAGCCCTGGGCTCGACATGAGGCACTTCTGCGACGCCGTCACCGCGACGTCCACCCCCCACGCGTCGAAGGCGAAGGGC
>DATBHD010000376.1:0-38365 GCA_036557635.1 Gemmatimonadaceae bacterium | reverse complement strand
ATGTCCATCGTGCGTCACCATCGTGTGCCCACATCCATCGCCGTGCTGGTGCGTGTGGCCCGCGTGGCTTTCGTGTGCCATGGCTCCCTCCCCTGTGACCTGCGATCTGGTGCAGTACCGGCGGCAAGATATGTTGGCGGTACCGTAGCGAATTGGGCTGCCGCACTGCGCCGGTGCGATACGTAATCTGTCGCGGGCCATTCGTGCGCGATATTAGGAAATCGCTAAGTGTCACGTCACCTCGTGACGAGCTCGGCAGCGGCGATGCTGCATGCGGTGCCGAAACGTCGCGCGCGTCCTCGGCCAGGTAAAACGACGACTTCAGCCACTCGTTAGGTGTGCCCACACTTCATCGAGCGAGCCGCGACACCGCGAATGCGAAGGCGGCTCCCACGGTCATCACACCGATCAGCTGCCCGACGCGCCACCGCGACTGTCCCGGCATGATCGCATGCGACGCCGACGTCGCGATGTGCAGAAGAAATCCGGCAAAGAAGCCGAGAAAGAGAACGAGGAGATCGGGCGGAAACCGCACGAGCCGGGTCGAGAGCGCGCCGACCACCGGGGCGACCGCATCCGCCACGAGCATCAGGGCTGCGTGTCGCGATCGATTGCCATGCGCGATCATGACGCCGACGGTGTTGATGCCGTCGGCGAAGTCGTGGGCGATCACCGCGATCGCGACGATGACTCCGACGCCTGACGAGATCTGGAAGGCGAGCCCGATGCTCACGCCGTCCAAAGCGCTGTGGCCGATCAATGCGCAGGCGGACATCATCCCAGCGTGTGGATGCCGGCGCCTCTCAGCCGGCTCCTCGGCGGGCGATGGTCTCCGGGCCAGGAGGGATTCCTCGATCGCGCGAAACAGTAGAAATGCGGCTACGAACGCGATCATCGGACGACTGTTGCTGAGGTCGTGGCCATGGACGAGTCTGAACACCTCGGGCAGCAAGTCGAAGGCGACGATGCCGAAGACGACACCGGTCGTGAAGGCGAGGACTATCGTTAGGTGCCGCGCGAGACGGAGCGCGAAGAGTCCCCCGATCAGCGTCGAAACGATTGCGCCCAGGGAAAGTGCGAGGGGAGCGACAAAGCTGGCGGCGATCACTACGTGCTCCCGCCTCCCGCGCGGCCCGGGTTGCGCATCAGGCGTGCGGAATTCGCGAGGACGCCGAGATCGGGGATCGTGTGCGCCGCGGCCGCGAACACCGGGGTGACATGACCCGAGAGGGCCAGCGTGACCGCCACCAGATTGTAGAGCACGGAGCCGGCCAAGTTCATTCGGACCAATCGCATCGTTCGCCGTGCCATCGCGATCGCATCGGGGACGAGCATCCAATCATCGCGTAGTAGCACGAGGTCAGCGGCCTGTGACGCGACTGCCACACCCGTTGCTCCGATCGCGATACCGGCGTCCGCGCCGGCGAGTGCTAGAACGTCGTTGGTCCCGTCGCCGATCATCGCAACCGTGAGCTTGCGTCGCTGATATTCCTGGACCACGGCGAGCTTCTCATCCGGCAACAGTCCGCCGCGACCGGAAATGCCGAGCCGGCGCGCCAACGCGGTTGCGGCGTCAGCATGGTCGCCGGTGAGAATCTCGATCGTGCCGATCTCCATCGCACGGAGCAACCGGATCGCTGCCTCGGCGTCGGGGCGAAGCCGATCCGCCACCGCGATCGCGCCAATGAGCGTCTCGTCTCGGGTCACGACCATCGTGCTGAAGCCTTTCTGACGCCAACGCTCCAGCGCGGCGGCGAGCTCGGAGGGCGCTGGCGCGGGACATAACCATCGTTCGCTGCCCACGGCGACCCGCGCTCCGCCTAACGATGCCGCCACGCCGGCACCCGCGACGAGCACGAAATCGTCGACGGGGCGAACGGTTGCGTCCCGCTCGCTCGCGGCGCGGCACACGGCGCGTGCAAGCGGATGCGGTGCGTGCTGTTCGACGCAGGCGGCGAGCTCGAGGAGCTCGCCCTCGCCGAACCCTTCGATCGCCTCCACGTCGACGACGACTGGTGCGCCCGCCGTCAACGTCCCCGTCTTGTCGATCAGCAGGACATCCACCGCCGCCAGCGATTCGAGGGCACGTCCCGATTTGATGAGAGTCCCGCGTCGTGCCGCTGCGGCGATCGATGCCAGCGTCGCAATCGGCACCGTTACGATGAGCGAGCAGGAGCAGGCGATGATCAAAACGCTCGCTGCCGATAACGCGCCGCGCCCGAATAGCCAGCAACCGCACGCCACAGCGAGAATGATAGGGGCATACCACCGCGCCAAGCGGTCGACCGCACCGGCGAGGCGCGGGCGGTCGGCCTCGGCGTTCTCGACAGCACTGACCACACGCCCGAATGCGCTGTTCGCACCTACTGTTTCGGCGCGGATTCTGATCACGCCACCGTGGGTGATCGACGCGGCGAAGATATGATCACCGGTCGCGCATCGAGATGGCAGCGGATCGCCAGTCAGCGCCGACTGATCGACCATCGCGGTACCATCGACGATCACCCCATCGACAGGGACGCGCTCTCCGGGGCGAACCACGACGATTGCGCCCGGCGCCACGACGTCAGCCAAGACGGTGTGCACGTGGTCGCCATGCTCGACGTTGGCCGTATGCGGACGCAGGTCCTCCAGCGCGTGCATCGCGACGCGGCTCCGTTGGATAGCCGCACGCTCGACGAGATCGGCGAGCCTAACGAGAATGAGAACCAGCGCCGCCGAGGTCCACGTACCGACGATGAGCGCCGCGCCGGCGCCAAGCACAGGAAGCGAGTGCGCCGAGAGGCGGCGCGCTCGGGCATCCGCGACAATTCGCTTCAGCGTCGGCCACGCGAGGGCCACCACGATCAGCACGCCGATGGCGGGCGGTACGCGATGATCCGCGTCGCTCACGATGCGAAGCCGGTCCGCGAACAGCAGGAGCGCGATTGCGGCGAGCAGCGCGGCGACGTTTACTCCGGCGTGCGTCGGTTCGGCTCGGGCGCTTGTAGAACTGGAATTGGCCGTACCGTCTCTGATGCGGAAGCCGGCCTGGTGGACCGCACGTCGCACCTCAGACTCCGCCGGGGACGCACCGCGACGATACCGGATGTGGAGCTCTTCCATACCCAGCAGGACCTCGGCGTCGTCGACACTTGGAAGAGAGAGCACCGCACCCCGAAGTCGGTCGGCGCAATCCGAGCAGTCCATGCCGTCGACGAAGATGCGGAGATCCCATTCACCGACCCTCGATGGCGCAGCCGGGGATCGGTCTTCTTCGTCTTCGTGCGGCATGAACTTCTTTGGTGAACGGATCGCGCGGATGTTGGTCCAACGCGAACGCTCGCGGATTCGTTCGGCAAGCGCTATTGGCTTTTCAACGAACGGGCGGCTTTCGCCGCCAAGCAGGTGCGCGAGACGGGCCACCAGCGGTGGTCATGTAAGGCGCGTCGGTCCAGGACGAGCTCCGCATGGCAATCCGTCGTACCGAGTCGATGACCGGATGAAGGTTTCCGACCCAGCGCCAGAGCACTATTCACGTCCGAGCGCGACAAAATATCGTTCTCCATTTACGAAACCTCACTACCACGGACTGATTGAGCGTTTGCGTTGTGCGCGGACAGCGCCTTGCCCTTGCCGCAGGCGGCGCTCCGCGCACAACGCACGGCGGGGACCAACTCTGCGTTACGAAATCGTAGCCGGGAAATCCAGGCTCAGGTCAGTGTCGAACGTTGAGCCAGTGCCATCCCCTTTTGCCGTCTCGAAATGGTGCAGCTCGACATGCATGGTGCAGCTCGAGCTCGTCGCCGCAGTCGACGGGACAACCAGTTGGAAGGTGAGCCCGACAGGCTGAGCCGGCGACTGCGTGTCCACGTCCATGCCTGAAACTGGTACGCTCGGGTTGTTTGCCGTCGTGGCCGTTTGACACGTACCGGTAAAGGTGTAGAAGAACCGATGAAAGTTCGCCTCTTTCTTCACCTCGTTGCTGATGTCGATGACGTTCTTCGAATCGAGATCATTGAGCAGCGAGATCGTGCCGTTGTAGGTCTTGCCCTTCGACAGCGCCAGCGTACCCTGCGGCGCACCGGGCGGCTGCGGCAGCTGGGTACCATCGGGATCGACCACAACCGACTGTGTTGCCGTCCCCCCGCCAACGGGAGTCAACGCCACCGTGACACGAGAGATGTTCTCCGGGTCACCCGCTCCTTCGATCGGCTTGGCTGGATTGTCATGGCACGCGCCGAGCAGGACGAGACCAAGCGAAACGACCGCCGCCGCGGCGCGTTCAGGAATACGTAACGTGACTGTCATGACGGCACCTCGGATAAGGAAGGCTCGGGCGCGGAGGGCACCGAGTCATTGGTGGGTCGCCCCGAAGGGCAGGGTGAGACGGAGCACGATGTCACGCCCCGGCTCATCAACGAACAGACGATAGCGGCTGAGATAGTCGCGATACCGGCTGTTCAAGACGTTGCGGACGGCCAGGCTCGGCTCGGCACGAAGGGCGCCGATCGTCAGCGCCGTCGCGCCGACTTCCACGTTTAGCAAACCATAACCAGCGGTTGGCAGCTTGTAGATCGTGACCGGTGGCACCTGGTCCTGGCGGCGCACGAGTGTACCGCCGATCTCGAAGTAGGGCGCCTCGGCCCGCGCCGTGTTCGGCCCAAAGAAGCGAACGGAGGTCGTTAGGCGATCGGCCGGCATGTCGTACAGTGGATCGCCCGTGGGAAGATCAGTGCCGCGGAGGACGTTGGCGCTGCCGTACAGCGACATCCACGTCACGGGCTCGACCTGAACGGTGAGCTCGGCGCCCTGGAGACGCGCATCGGTCTGCGAGTACCGGTAGCCTGGGTAGGCACCGCGCACTGTCAAGATCGGGTCCGTGGGGCGGAGGTAGATGTATCCCGCGATGTGGTTCTGATAAGCGCTCAACTCAAAGCGCGTATGCGCGCCGAGATGGCGCAGTGTGACATCGGTGTTCAGCGAGCGTTCCGGGACCAGCGACGTATCGCCGATCTCGTATTGCGCCGTCCCGTGATGCACTCCTTGACTGAACCGCTCGTTGACGTTAGGCGGACGCCAGGCCCGGCTGAGTGTGCTCGCCAACGACCACGTCTCGGCCAACGCGAGCGAGGCGCCGAGCGAGCCGGAGAATCCGGTATACGACCGCTGATCGTCGGGGCTGATGACGACCGGAGCGCCATATTGATATGCGTGTTGCCACCGATAATCGCCGCGGCTGCCAGCGGAGATCGTGAGGCGCGAGATCGTGAATTCCTCGAGCGCGAACAACCCACCGGTGTAGAGCCGATACTGGGGAATCAGGAACGATCGTCCGGGGGAAAGATTGCCTTGACGCATGCCCGCGACGCCGACCGTGCCCCTGAGCCGTCCGACCGGCGGATGGTGATACTTGAGGTCCAGCGTCGTCGTGTAGAGCTCGAGCGCGAATGCCGGACGCGATCCGGTCGACGCGAAACCGTGGCTGTCGTACTCCCTCCGGTCGTTGTACTGAAAGCCGTACGACGCCTCGACGGATGCTTCCTTGGGCAGCGTCCACGTCGTTCGCCACGCGAACAGCTCGTGCTGCACCTTCTGATTCGGCTTGCCTAACGAGTACGTAAAGCTCGAAGCGGTGAACGGTGTCTGCATGGCGCGATTGAGGTCGTCGAGATTGCCGACGTGCGCGCCGACATAGAGACCGAGCTCGGTGCCGAAGTGGCTGTAATCGAACTCGGAGGTTCCCCAGGGTCGCGTGATGCCGATCGCCGCGTTGTAGTCGACTTCCTTGAATCCGGTGTTCGGGAGGTAGTAGCTCGGTGTCTCGGCATCCCCGGCACGTCGCGCGCTCACTTGCGCACGCCAACTCACACCGCCGAGAAGGGGCAAGGGCAACCGTGAGCCTTCCAGTAAGGCGGACGCCGCGCCCTGCCGATTGTTCGAGAAACCGTTCATCGAGAATTCGCCGCCGATGTCGCCCGAGAACGGCAAAGGGCGGGGCATGACCTTCACGACACCACCGAGCGCACCGGAGCCGTACAGGATCGTCCCCGGACCGCGAATCACTTCGATTTGATTGGCGGCAAACGCGTCGATCTCGGGAGCATGCTCGCCACCCCACTGCTGTCCCTCTTGCGGCACGCCCGCGTTGATCGTCGCGATCCGTTGCGAGTGAAGGCCGCGTACAACGGGCTTGGCGATGCTCGGGCCATACTGAATGAGGCTGACGCCGGGCAGTGCCTTGATCGTTTCACCGAGCGTCTGCCCGCGCTCTTCTTGCACTTGCTTGGCACTCATCGTCGACGTCGCCTGTTGCGAACGGAGGAATTGCGCCGCCGAGTCGACCCGCACGTGAACGCCCTCGATGGTCTGGGCGCGGGCGGCAATGACGATGGATAGCGTGGAACCCGGACGTGTGAGGTCGGTCTGGATCTTCGCTGGTGCGTAGCCGATCCGTCGCACTACGACCGTCACTCGAGTCGGCAGCATGCCGACGAGGTGAAATCGACCGTCGGCCTCTGTCTGTGTTTCGAGAGTCGTTTCGCTGACACGTACACTGGCGCCAGGTACGGGAAGCCGACTGCTGGAATCGAGGACGATGCCGCTGAGCTCGCGGCGCACAAGCGCGCCAGGCTGGATTTGCTGAGCGGTCACGCGGCTCGATACGGCCGTGAGAAAGGCGAGGAGCGCACCAGCTATCGAAAGGCGACGGCCGGCGCGCCCACACGAGCGAGCGAGTCCACGGAGATCGCAAGGCGGAAAGCGCATCAACAAACATCGCTCGGCCGTCGTAAGGCAGGCCACCCCAATCCAGTGAACCGTGTCTCCGACCTAACGAACGGGCGCAAATGCCTAATGAGCGAATCGCCGTCATTATACTTGCGGCGGGTGGATCGTGAGGCTGCCCGTTAGGAGCGTAAGCCGTTCATTGCCTTACGAGAGCCATACATCGTCATTTGGTGGATGTCCGTGGAATCGAAGTTGTTAGGCGGGCCTCGACAGCCCAGCTTCACCGTAGTCGACTGCGACTCGTGGCCGGGACAAATCCGTCTGACAAGCGCTACGGTTGACGTTCACCTGCCAGATTGTGACGACGAGCGACCAGCCATATCTCAGCCGGATCCCCGTACGGACGAGGGACGAGATCATCCTCGTCCCCGTCGAGAACGTCGTCGCCATTGTTGCCGAAGGTGAGCTCATCCATTTCACGACGATCGCTGGGGAACGCCATACCATGACGTACCGTCTCGAGGACATCGAGTGTCGTCTCGATCCGGCGAACTTCGTGCGTCTGCCGCGCGGCAGCATCATCAACATCGACGCCATTCGGCGCGTTCGGTTGACGCCAGGCAGCTCGTATATCGTCGAGCTCACGAACGGCCATGAAATCGCCGTAAGTCGTCTGCAGGCACGTGTGCTCCGCCATCGTCTGCTGGCACTCTAGGCGGTCGCGAACCATGGGTCGTGCACCGCTGGCGAGCGTGTGCGTGGAGGCGGTGCCGGCCATCACCGTTCAATCGCCAGGCCGCGGCGCGCATACGAGCGGCGCACACGAGCGGCGAGCGCGGCGCCTACCGGCCCGCCGAACGGCATGCCTCACGCAGTGCCTAACGGGCAGCGCGATACCGTGAACATCTACAGTTTCCATCGCCGGATCTGGCCCGCATCGAACCTGTGCTTACTTCGCCCGCGACGGTTGCGCGCCACCAATGGACAGCGCATGCGCACCTGCAGAATCGCCGTTGTTGATCGGTGCGCTCTGCTCCAATGAAGACTGGCGCTGTGACCGTTCCTCCCGCATCTCACTGCACACCTCGGCGGCCGCGGCCGCGAGGCACGCAACGACGATAAGGAAGGTGACAAGTCTCGATTCGGCTCGGCGCCGAGAGGATCCCTCTGCTGGCGAGACACCCTGCCCGGTTCTCATTTTCGCGCGGGTGTGGGAAGCAGTCGCGTCGAGTTCAGGATGAATGCGAGCTCCGACGTGACGTGAATGAACGCGGCGAGGAGCGGATTCAAGAATCCGAACGCGGCCAGTCCGATGCCTGCCGCATCCACGACAAGCGTCCCCGTGAAGTTTTCCATGATGATCCCCCGCATGCGCCGAGCGAGACGAAGCGTCTCGACGAACTTCAACAGGTCGTTGCCGATCAGGACCAGGTCGGCGCTCTCCCGCGTCACGTCGGTTCCCGATCCCATTGCCACGCCGATTGTCGCCGCGGCGAGCGCCGGTGCGTCATTGATGCCATCGCCGACCATTGCCACTCGGCGGCCCCCTTGAACGAGTTGCTCGATTCGTCGGACCTTGTCCTCCGGCAAGAGGCCCGCATGGATCTCATCTATTCCGATCGCGCGCCCTACGCCTGTCGCAACCGCTTCCTGATCGCCGGTGAGAAGAAGGGTACGAATGCCCATCTCGCGGAGCGCCTGTACCGCACGCTTGGCTTCCGGCCGGATTGCATCGGCGATTCGAATAGCGCCGAGGAGGCGTCCGCGTCTCGCTACGAAAATCTCGGTCGAAGGAACAGAATCGCTGTCGTCGCTGATCCAGCCGGTCTGGACTCCATGCTCCCGGATGAAGTCGCGGCTGCCGACGAGAATCTCGTCGCTAGTCAACGTGGCGACAACGCCGCGCCCCGGCGCCGCGACAAATCGATCCGGTTCAACGGTCGAAAGGCCTTTCGATCGCGCCTCCCTCAGAATTGCCTTCGCGAGTGAATGCTCGGATCGGGATTCAGCGATGGCAGCATTCTCGATCACAGCTGTTTCTGGAATGCCGATGGACGCGCGCACCTCGACGACTTCTGGAGCGCCGAAGGTCAACGTGCCTGTCTTGTCGAAAGCAACCGTATCAACGGTCGCAAGCGCCTCGAGATAGCGCCCTCCTTTGATGATGGCGCCCTGGCGCGCCGCGCGGCCAATCGCCCCCAAGATCGCCAAAGGAGTTCCCGCTGCAATGCCGCAAGCACCAGCCACGATGATGACCGAGATCGTCGAACGAGCATCGCGCGTAACGAGAAACGTGACGATCGCCGCGCCGATGGCAAAGTAGACGAGGTACCCTGCAAGCTGGTCCGCCAAGCGCTGAACGGGAGCGCGTGAGTGCTCCGCGCGCTCGATCGCCTCGATGATCTTGCCGAAGCTCGTATCCCGGCCGAGTCGCTCCGCTCGAATCTCGAGCGCACCGGACTGATTCAGGGTGCCAGCGAAGACGGGATCTCCGACGGTTCTCTCTACCGGCATCGACTCGCCCGTTATGGTCGCTTGGTCGATGAAGGAGTGACCACCGATCACGGTCCCGTCGACCGGGAGCTTGACTCCTGGATTGACCAGGACCGCGTCGCCTAACGCTAGATCGGTCAATGGAAGCTCGAGTGTCTCGCCTCTTCGGCGAACGAGCGCTGTGCGGGGCAGGTAGTTCAGAAGTTCCTCGATTGCATGACGGCCCCGTTCGACGGTCATCCCTTCGAGGATCTCGGCAGCGAGTACGAAAAGCGCGATGATCAATGCCGTGAAGAACTCGCCGATGACCGCCGCGGCGACGAGCGCGATGGTCATCGAGAGCTCCATCGTCATCCGGCGCGCGACGAGGTTCTCGACGGCTTCGCGGAAGATCGGCCAGCCACCGATCACCAGAGCACTGAGGCCGATGACGCTCAGACGCGGAAACGGCTCCCAGACGCGAAACCAGACGAGGCCGGCAGCGACAGCGACGAGTCCGATGCGCGCGAACTCCGTCCATTCGGCGGAGGAAGTTCCGTGCTCTACCTCCTCGGCCTCGAGACTGCCGGCGTGCCCTCGTGCCGGCGGCTTGTCGCGCGTAACGACTCCCGTGTGCTGCCTCGCCTCATATGGGTGAAGTCTCGATTCAGCTTGATCGGCTAGCGTGCTGGCGGTGTTCTCCGAGTCGATCGGCGCGGGATCATCTGTGTCGCTGCTCATTTTGCTCCTGCCCGATTGCTCGGGTGCAAGCGCCGCTACTTCAAATACGCGCGAACGATGTCGATCAGCTTTTTATGGTAACCCGTCATCCGACCCAACGCGCTCGCTTTCCAATGAACTGTGCGGGTTGTCTCATGAACAGTCGGGTGTCGTGCGACAGACGGTCCGTGGCGGTCCCCCGTGCACGGCGTGGCGCCGGGAAGGCTTCGCCATTCCAGGCGCATCGCCGCAATTGCGTCGACGCGCGTCGTCCGCGTCTGGTCGCTGCCGAGCCTGCGAGAAGTTCCAGCGCAGCCGTTAGGCGACGCCGGAACACCGATCTCTCTCGCCGAGCAACTCCGAAGACGGCTCGAGTTTCCTGCTACGGGAGTACTGCTCGCTCCTCGTACGACCCGTCTCGTCCCATCGACAGGTGGTAGACCGCAGTCGTGTCGTAGCGCGGACCGATTGCTCGGATGACCGCGATGCATGGGAAATAACGAGCACCTCTGACGCGCTCGCGGGACCAGAGCAGGGCCGTCCGGGCGTCGGAGCCGAAGCTTCGTGCCTGTTGTTGGGTGGGCGTTGTACACCCTGTAAGCCGTACCTCGAAGCGCGAGGAAGGGTGAGACTCCTTCATTTGCCTTGCGGCCGGAGGCGTACGACAGCTCACTGTAGAGAGGACGCACACGAAGCCAACAGCTGTGAAGCGATCGATCAGAGCACGCGGAGTAACCTTGCTCGTCACCACTCGAGAACCGTCGACGAACATCTCGTCTCGTTAGGTGTTCATTGTTTCGGCGCTTTCGCCGGCGCTCGAACCCGTGTTCGACCCGAGCATCGAGGACGCCTCATGTTGCGACGATGCCCAGCGCCCGAGCAGGGCGACACCGACGACGAACATCGTCGCCGATAAAAGCTGCCCCATGCTGAACGGGCCGAGAACGAATCCGAGCTGGACATCGGGCTGACGCGTGAACTCGAGAAGGAAGCGAATCACGCCGTATCCGATGAGGAAGGTAGCAGTGAGGAGTCCAGGCCTTTTCCATCCCCTTGCCCCGGCGCGGCGATCGAGCACCCAGAGCAGCAACGACAGGAGGACGCCCTCGGCGAGCGCTTCATAGGCCTGGGAGGGATGGCGGGGCACGTGCAGCGCATCGGTGGGAAACACCATCGCCCACGGGACATTGCTCGGACGTCCGTAGAGCTCACCGTTAATGAAGTTGCCGAGCCGCCCGAAGAAAAGACCGGGCGCGCCGCAGAGCGCAATCGTGTCGGTGATCTCGAGCAGCGACAGGTGAAAGCGCCGTGCGGCGAGGGCACACGCTGCGGCCATTCCCAGAATCGCGCCGTGAAAAGAAAGACCGCCACGCCAAAGCGCGAAGACCTCCACGGGGTGCGCGCGGTATTCCGCCGGATCGTAGACGAGCACGTACACGAGGCGTGCGCCGAGAAGCATCCCAACGACGAGGTATCCCAAGAGGCTATCGAGCTGCTGACGCGTGAGGGCGCTCACGCCGCGAAGTATCCGCGCCAAGGCGAGCCGAAACCCCAACACGTACCCGACCACGTACATGACGCCGTACCAGCGCAGAGCGAAAGGCCCGACCTGTATGATGACCGGCGATATTCTCGGATAAGGAATGACCATCATCGCGTCACTACAGTCGCAACAGCAATTCGCGCAGGTCCCGTGCGCGTCGCCGGCTGACGTCGTGTTCGTCGCCGTTGCTCAGGGCCACGGTCAGCAGTCCGCCGCGCCCCGGCACCACGTGCCTAACGAACGCCACGTTCACGAGCGTATTGCGCGACAGTCGGATGAAGCTTGTCGGATTCAGCTTGGCCTGGAGCTCTTTCAGCGCGTAAAGCATCACGTGCCGATCACCGTCGCGCGTGGTCAGATGCAAGTACTCTCGGTGGGCGACGGCGGACACGAGCTCTTCGACAGGGATGATCTGGAAGCCGTCGCGGGTGCGCGCGGGAATCCGCTGCAGGAACGTCGACTGAATGGCGGACGAGACATCGAGACGCTCCTTCGCCCGATCGATCGTCGTGCGCGTTCGCTGCCTCGTGCTCGGCAGCGGCAGGTAATCGATCGCGTTCGGCTCGAACGCGGCGATTGGCTGCGGCTGGGTCATGACGAACGCGACGAGCGGAGAGCCGGCATCCAACAGCCTCCGCACCTCGCGCATGTCACGCGGCGCGAGCATCGAGCGATCCACGAACAGGAGATCCGGCGACAATCGGCGGACACCGCCGAGGGCGCGCGCACCATCACGAAACCGGCCAACCACGGTGACATCGCTGAATGTCGCCAGCTGTGACGCGAGGGCTTCGCCCTTCGCGGCATGGCGCACGGCGACGAGGACTCGAATGGCTTCGGATGCTTGCCGCGACTCCATCTGCTGTCCTCCCAAGGTGCACCCTGCGAGTCGGCGGAGCGGCTAAGTCGCCGCTCCGCCGGATCTGTCATTCCTGTCCCGTCCACGTGCATCGCCGACTGCACGGTCCTCACATGCCCACGTTCACCTTGAGCTGAATGCTGCGCGGCCGGCCGACCGAAGCCCCGCTGAAGAAGGCGCCCTTCAGCAGATACTTCTTGTCGAAGATGTTCTCGATGTACAGCTCTGGCCGGATCACCGACGCGCCGGCAACCAGGGAGTAGCCAGCACTGAGGTTGAAGATCGTGCTCGGCGACACGTGGATGCCCTTGTTGAAGTCGAACAGCCCCGTACCGACGGTGCAGTTGCAATCTGCCGGCTCGACGCCATTCGTCAGGCCGCTGCCATAGATACCCGTCCCGCTCAGATACAGCTGGCTGAACGAGTACGTGACGCTGCCGACCATCGAGAGCCGCTGATCATGGTCGAGATCGAACTGGCCCTCGGGCGTGTCCTCGGGGAAGAAGCCACCCGTGATCGGTCCCGTGCCATAGGCGTGATTGAGCGCCACGTTGACGTAGCCGCTGAACGGCCCCGCTGGGCGCAGCTCCAGCACACTCTCGACGCCGGTGATCTTCACTTGCGCGATGTTCACTGAGGTGACGATCGCCGATCCGGGCACCGTGTTGTCATCGATGCCAGGCTTCGAATCCTTGTAGTAGCCGGACAGCTTGAGGTTCACACCAGCGGGGAAGCGCTGAACGGCGCCGACCTCGTAGAAGTTGTCCCGCTCCGGCAGCGTTGGCTGCGTTACGGTCCCACCCTGCGAGACGCTCGTGACCGCACGGAGGTCCTCGACGTTGGTCGGCAGGAACTGTCGGCCGTAGTAGGCGTAGAGCGTCGTCGCCGGCGACGGGAAGAAGTTGAGGCGAATGCGTGGACTGAGCTGCGACTGCGTCCCGGCGAATGGTGCGTTGTGCGAGTCGTAGCGGAGCCCCGTGCGCAACTCGAACTGTTCGATCGGCGAGTACGACGTCTGAGCGTAGACGCTGGCGTCCCAGCCCTTCAAACCGGAATTGGACGACGGACCATGATTACCGGTGGCATCCGTGGTTACGAAGTCCTCATGACCGTTCGTTGTCGACGTCAATGTGCCGAGCTTGAACTCGAGGTCGTGGCTCGGATGCATCGTGTAATCGAGCTTCAGGCCGAGCGTATTGAATTGCCGGTTTTCCGCGAGGTTGTATTGATTGGGATCGGGAAAGAAGACGAACTGTGGCGTGTCATTCTGGCCCGGCACGTAATCGAGCGTCCCGTGGCGATAGAACAGACCGGCGAAAAGATCGGAGTTGTCCAACTGACTCACGCCCTGGGTCACTTCGCCGAACTGGTGACGCCACCCGAGGTTCGCGAATGAGTTGACGTCGGTCTGGTGGTCGTCGAGGAAGGTGTCGCCGGTGGTGTCGTACGGAACCTGAAAGCGTGTTCGCGAGGAGCTCAGGTCGAGGCTCAGGACATCGTTCGTGCTCGGCGTGAACTGGATCTTGCCGAAGCCGAAGTAGTCGGTGCCCTGATTATGGAAGTTCTCAACCTTGTCGGTCGACGGGTCGAGGATCACCGGCTCGATGCGCATGCCGCTGAATTGGCGCGCGCCGGAGAAGTAGAAGCCCCATGGCCCGTTGTTGGTGCTCATGCTCAGTGACTGGCCATTGAAGCCGCGGTCGGTGGTCGTCGCGCTCTGGTCATAGGTACCGATGTACGTGCCGACGTTTCCGTGAAAGCCGCCGGCCGGAATCTTCGTCGTCACGTTCACGATCGCCGCGTTCTTCCCCCCGTACTGGGCGTCCCATGCGCCGGTCTGAAAGCTGATCTGGTTGGCGATCTGGGGATCGAACAGCTCGTTGAGACTTCCTGAAATACCGGAGGGGACTGGCACGCCATCGACGTAGTAGGTGTATTCCGCGTGCTGCCCGCGGATGTGCACCTCACCGGTCGGTGCGCGCGCGGCACCGGCGATGCTGAGCTGCAGGATCTGCGACGTCGTATTCGTCGGCGCGCCGTGATATTGCTGCTCCTGAAAGACCTGGTCGCCGGTCCGCGTATTGATGGCGATCGGCACGGAGGCCGTGACCTGTACGGCGCTGAGGTTCACCGCCGCGGGCACGAGCTTGAAGTCGGCGTTCGTGACGTCGCCGCCAGTTGGTGAAATGGTCACCGGGCGCGTGAGCGGACGGAAACCGATCAGGCGCGCCGAGACGACATAGGTTCCCGCACTCATGTTGTGAACGATGTAGCGACCGAAGCCGTCCGTCTCCGTATTCGCGACGATGCTTCCGTTCCGGCTGACGCTCACTTCGGCGGCCGGCAGCGGTTGCCCGTTGGTGCTGTCGGTGATCGTACCGGAGATGTCGCCGGCGAGTGCGCGAGGGCCGTCGGCGCGTGCGGCTCTCGGCAATACGACGAGAGTGAGGAGCGCCGTCACCAGCAGGTTGGCAAGCCAAGTTCGCGCTGGTGCGAAGGCTGAGGAGGCGGGGGAATGGCTTTGCTTGGGTACCGCTAGTACTTCGCGCATGGATCGGTGAGATATGAGTTGGTCTCCGAAGGAACGGAGCGTCGAACACTGCCGCCATCGGCGATGGTGTGAGCGCGGGTTGTTGCACTGGGAGGGTAAGGCGCGGTCGAGCAACGAGTCCGGGGTTTTCAATGGACGGCCGTGCATCGAGGACGAAAGGACGAATGCGGCCAATGAACTGCGCTCGTGCGTGTCGGCGAACCGCTCACAGGGCGCGGGGCGATCGGACGACCGCCGTCGATTGGAGACGATCGACGGCGATCGCGCGTGCCTAACGAGGCAACATCCTACGATGCTCCGACCGCGATCCGCCGACGGCTCGCCGGAAGGAAGAGCGCCACGTGGGTTCCGTGCCGGCGCGTACTCGTTATGCGCAATTCGGCGCTGGTCCCGTAATACCGGAGCAGGCGGTTCTTCACGTTCGCCAATCCGACACCGGACGGCCGCTCGCGGGATGGCTCCGGATCGTAGCCGCCACCAGTGTCGCGCACCTCGAGGCGGAGACACTCCTCGCCAACGACCGACTCGTCAGGCTCGACGCGGGCGCGAATCGAAATGATGCCCCCGCGCCGGAGCGGCGAGATGCCATGCTTCACAGCATTCTCGACGATTGGCTGGAGGATCAGCGGCGGCACGAGCAGATCGCAGAGTGCGTCCGGCACATCGAATTCCGTGCGGAGTCGCTCCTCGAAGCGCGCCTGCTCGATCGCGAGATACGCCTCGACGAGTTGCATCTCCTCGCGGAGCGTGACGTAGTCGCTGGTGCGGCGCAGCACGGCGCGCAACAATGCGGTCAGCTGATACAGCGTCTCGATCGCGCGCGGCGGCGACGCGGTGATGAGGTGCCCAACCGTCGTGAGCGCATTGAAGAGGAAATGCGGATTCAGTTGCGCGCGAAGCGCACGCAACTCGGCCTCCGTTGCGAGGCGACGCATGTCGTTCTCGCGCAGATCGCGGTGATAGCGTTCCTCGCTCACCCGCAGCTCGTCGATGCGGCGGCCGACGAGCATCGCCGCGGTCTCGAGGAGGGCCGTGTCATCGGACATCAACCGTCGTCCCGCGTCGAGCGATCCAACCTCGATGACGTAGCCGGGCGGATCGGTCGTCGGCACGAGCACGCGGGCGGTCGCCGGCCGCTTCGCCGTGGCGACGCTGCCCTCGGCGATCCCGACCGACAGTCCGGGCGCCTCGCGCCACCGCACGGTGCCGGCGACGAGCGCGGACGCCAATCGGCGGCAGACGTCGTCCAGTGCATCGTTAGGCGCCGCCGCGGCGGACAGCGATCGCGCCATCGCATGCCGGACCTCGCGATAATCGACGCGATGCAGGATGACGAAATCCACGAACTGGTCGGTGCGGCGCCGCAGCGCGGGATACGCCAACGCGGTGCTGATCCAGACGGCGAGTAACACGCCGGGCACGCCAATGTGGAGTGCCCCGGGATCCGAGCCGATCACTGGCGCGATGAGCATCGCGTATGCCGCGGCGACCACGGCGACGAGCGCGAGGACGGAGAGCGCCCGTTTGAGAAACAGATCGGCGAGCGCGAAGCGATAGTCCTGGTAGAGAATCACCAGAACGAGCGGCAGCGACGCGTGATGGCCGATGAGCTCCACGGGCCAGGAGTCCGTCGCGCTCGAATGGCGACTCAGATGCAGCGCCGTCACGGCGAACGCCGCGAGAGCGACAGCGGCGATCGCGCGCGAGGACTCGCGCCCGCGGCGCGCCGATATGGCGAAGAAGAGGATCACCAGCACGTAACCGACCGTCAGCAGGCGCAGGCCGTTGGCCGACAGATTGTCGTGCCTAACGACTGCCATCACCTGGAGGATGCCGCCGAGCGCGCTCAATGCGTAGGCGCTGAGCGCGAGCGGGCGCGGCGCCTTTACGCGTTGGGGGGATCGGGTTGCCGCGTCGACGACCACAGCCGGAAGGAAGCCGAGCGCGATGTAACCGAGGGCCGTGTACCACGGACTCAGATCGCCCAACCCGAAATCGTGCCAGCCGAAGACGACGAGCGCGGTCGCGTTCCAAACCAGCCCGAGGACGGCCGCGAGCAGCGGAATTCCGCCGGGTGCGATCGCCGTTCCGCGGCGCGCGCCCTGCCAGAGCATCACCGCCAACATGCCGTAGAGGGCAATGCCGGTGGAGAATCCTACGAGGTGTACGAGGGCGACGAGATCCGGCGCGTTCATAAAGCGCTCATCGACGGCAGCCTGCGGTGACGCGATCGCAGCGTGAAATGACCTTACTGAGTGTATCTCGAGGCGACACCATCGCAACGCGCACCGCGCGAGCAGCACCGGAGGTCCAATGAATGGACGGAGCGCGGCAACGAGTCGCGCACCGCGCGCAACGAAATGCTTACCCCGCGTCGTGGGCAAACGTTCCTCGGCGGCGTGCCGGCTGCGTGCCTAACGCGGTCGCCTCGACGCGCGCGGTCGACGGCACGGTGCCGGCGACCGCGGTGACGGTCGGCGCCACCAATGCCTTCGCTGTCGGCCTCCGTTGATCGAGGAGCATCATGCGACTCCCATGCAAACCCTAGGCGGGCATCGCCCGGACGATGCGTCGCGATCGCAATTGCCGGCTGCGAGTCCGTCGCTCGAGTCCCGGACCAGTCCTGCCGTTCGTGCCACCGTTCACTACGTTTGACGTCGTCCGATTGCCGTTCATAGATGCACGCACGTTGTCCGTCGAGGCGCGCTCCGCTAATGTCCGTGCATGCCAGTTCGACGTGGATGCATGCGCGTCCTGATCGGGAGCCTGGCGCTACTGCAACTCGCGGTGGCGCCGGCATTGTCGCTTCTCGACGGCGAAGCCGCCCTGGCCGAATCGGGGCGTGTCGCGGCCCATGTCGAAGCGCATTCGACGCCGAAGTGCGAGCCTCCGCACGCAGCGGATTGTGGTGTTTGCCAATTCCTGTCGAGCCACCTTGCCAACGTCCGGTCGCTCGGCGTCGCCGTTCTTGTCGTTAGGCACGCATCCGTCGCGCGCGAGCGACTCGACCTGGACACCGGCGCCGTTGCCGCCAACTTCGCACAATCGAGGGCGCCACCCGTCTCGTGAGGTTCCGAGCGCGCTCCGTCCGCGCGCGCTCTTTGTCGTCGGGGCGAGTACGCCAATCCCTCTCCTCGCCTCCCCCGGGACCCACAAGACGAGTGTCCAGCCATGCACTTGATACGTCGTGCGATGCTGCTGTGTCTTCTTGCAGCGATCGCAGCGAACGCGCAACAGCCAGACTCGGTCCGTCGCAAGGCGACGGCGGATTCGATCGCCAAGGCACGTCAGGATTCCATCGCGCTTCAGCGGGAGCTCGAGAAGGCGATGGCGCAGCCGTCAACTCCCACTCCGATCCGGGCACCGACACAGATCGTCGGACCAACGAACCCACGGCTCCTACCCGACGTGAGCGCGGTCGGCGATTTCGTCGGTGATCTCTCCCCAAAAGGAAGCACACAGGAAGACTTGACGCGGCTTCGAGTTCGCGAGGTGGAACTCGCGTTTCAGGCGGTCGTCGATCCCTATTTTCGCGGTGACATCTTCCTCGGACTGAGCGACGTCGAAAAGGTGTCGATCGAGCAAGCGTTCCTGACGACGACCTCCCTCCGTGATCTCGAGATCCGTCTCGGCCGATATCTGGCGCCATTCGGGAAGGAAAACACAGTCCACCGGCATGACTTGCACACCGTCGAGTATCCCTGGGTCATCCAGCGATTTCTCAGTCCAGATGCACTGAAGGCAACGGGCGCCTACGCGAGCCGCGTCTTCGCTCCTTTTGGGTTCTATCAGGAAGTGCAGCTCACCGTCGCCGATCGATTGGGCGAGCAGCCGGAAGATCTGCGTCCTGTCGCGCCGCTGAACAAGAATCTCAACGGCATGATGTTCCTGGGGCGATTCCGTAACTACTGGGACTTTACGCAAAATACGAATGTCGAGCTCTCGGCCAGCGCTCTGACGGGTCGCGTCGAGCAGCCGATTTTCGTGTCGACGCCACTGGTGAGTGGTGGCGCGTTCGAGATGGCAACGAGCCCGGTAAACGCGATCGGGGCGCGCCAATCCCTCTTGGGTGTCGACTTCACTTATCGCTGGCGGCCGCTGCAGCAAGGGCTCTACCGATCGTTCCTACTGCAGAGCGAGTTCATGTATCAGATCAACGAGAACATCACGGTCGTGCCGAGTTGCGCCGTGCTGGGCCTAACGCTGGCGCAGTGCGCAACCACTGCCTTTGGCGGTCCGGGGCGTGATTTCTCGGGCGCGTACGTTTTTACGCGATGGCAGATCACGACGCGCGGCTTCCTTGGCGCGCGTTACGACTGGGTGCAGGATCCGGTGGATCCGGCCGGGACCGGCCGCAACCTGATGGCCGGGTCCGGGTACTTCGAATGGTATCCTAGCGAATTCTCGAAGTTGGTCGCCGCATACGAACGGCTCAATCAGCCGGGCATCGACGGGATCAATCGCATAATGCTCCAGGCGAGCTTCGCGCTGGGACCGCACAAACCGCATCCGTTCTGAAGACCGTCTCCGCCGAGCTTCAGCTCGGCGTTCTATCGTCGTGGAGTATGAGAATATGCTAAAAGGTTTTCGCGGGTTGGCGTCACCGGTCGTGCTCGGCCTGGCCTTGATCCTCCCCTCGCGGCATGCCGATGCGCAGCTCAAGGTTGTGACGAGCACGACCGACCTGTACGACATCGCGCGTGCCGTCGGTGGCGCCAAGGTCAAGGCTGTTCACATCGGCGAGGGTTATCAAGACCCTCATTTCATCGAGGCGAAGCCGAGCTTCATTCTCCAGCTTCGCGACGCCGACGTGTTCGCCTTCGTCGGCCTCGACCTCGAGATCGGCTGGATGCCCCTCCTTCTCGACGGGGCGCGGAATCCGAAGATCATGTTCGGGGGCCCCGGTTACGTCGACGTCTCGAAGGTCATCCCCGTGCTCGACGTGCCGAGCGGGAACATCGACCGCAGCATGGGGGATGTTCACCCGTTAGGCAACCCACACTACTGGCTCGATCCCGAGAACGCCCGTCGCATCGCGCGGCTGTTCGAGGCCAAATTCAGCGAGCTCGATCCCAAGAACCAGGACACGTACGAACGCAACGAAAAGGCATTCGAGGCGCGCGTCAGCGATGCCGAGCGGACGTGGGCGACCGATCTCGCCACGATCAAGGGTAAACCGGTCGTCGCGTGGCACACGAGCTGGCGGTACTTCGCTGAGTACAACGGCATGAATATCGTCGCCTTCATGGAGCCCAAGCCCGGGGTTCCTCCGTCGCCTTCGCATCTCGTCGAGGTCATCAACGCGATGAAGCGCACTGGCGCCAGGGTCATCGTCATGGAACCGTTCTACGATCGGAAGACCGCCGACCTGGTGGCACGGCAGACGAATGCGAAAGTGCTGATCTTGCCGCCGTCGGTGGGCGGCGTCCCCGGCATCACCGACTACGTACAGCTCATGAAGTACGACATGGATTCGCTCGCGACTACTCTTCGCTCGGCCAGCGAATGAGCACGCCTCTCGTCAAATTCGATCACGCGACCCTCGGTTACGGGGGTCGCGTGGTGTTGAGTGATCTCGCATTCGACATTCCGCCGGGCGACTTCCTCGGTCTCGTCGGGCCGAACGGCGCCGGCAAGACGACCATCCTGCGCGCGATTCTCGGAACGCTGAAG
Source organism: Gemmatimonadaceae bacterium (assembly GCA_036557635.1). Taxonomy (GTDB): domain Bacteria; phylum Gemmatimonadota; class Gemmatimonadetes; order Gemmatimonadales; family Gemmatimonadaceae; genus AG2. The sequence continues at coordinate 17,839 of DATBHD010000376.1, read as the reverse complement.
CCCATGTCCGGGACAGTGACGATCGCCCCGGGGCTCCGCTTCGGCTATGTGCCGCAGCGTGACTCCGTCGATTACAACTTTCCGCTCAAGGTGATCGATGTCGTGCTGATGGGCCGCTACGACCGCATCGGGGTCGGCCGGCGGCCATCGAAGGACGATCGGGGCCGTGCGCTCGACGCACTGGACCATGTCGGCATCGCCGCGCTCGCCGAGCGGCAGCTGTCCGCGCTCTCGGGTGGACAGAAGCAGCGGACGCTCATCGCGCGCGCCCTCGTCGGCGAACCGAACATCCTCGTCCTCGACGAGCCGACGAACGGTATGGATCTGGTTTCGACGACCCAGATCCTCAGTCTCGTCCGCGAGCTCCACGAGCGGGACAACATCACCGTGCTCATGGTGAGTCATGCGCTCAACGAAGTCGCGAACTACGTCGAACGCATCGCGCTCACGCTCGAGGGAAGCTTTCGCATCGGCAACGTGGACGAGATCATGAACGAGCAGGTGCTCTCCGGGATGTATGGCATTCCCGTGGAGGTGGATCGTTTCAACGGTCACCGCATCGTGGTTGCGCGGCGGCTGATTACGCGGGAGCGCGTGAGCGGCGCCGCGGCGGGACACCGCTATGTTTAGCACAGTCTTACTGTTCAAGGACGCGCTGTACGGCGCGTTGGTGATCGCTCTCGCCTGTTCCGTGCTCGGCGTGTATGTCGTTCTGCGCCGCATCGTATTCGTCGGCGCGGCGCTGGCGGAGATCTCGTCGGCGGGCATCGCGTTCGCCCTCTGGCTGAGCGGTCGCGGGCTGGGCGGCGACTTGACGCATCATCCCGTCGTGTTCGCGTTGATATTTGGGCTCGCCGGCGCGCTGTTCTTCAGCGCGGGCCAGTCGCCGCGGGCGGGTGTTCCTCCGGATGCAACGATCGGCGTGACGTACGCGGTCGCCGCCGCGGCGGGCATTCTGCTCATCGCCAAGGCGACCGTCGGCGAAGCTCACGACATTTTTCTCCAGGGCAATATCCTCGGAATTACTCGCACGGACACCTTCGTGCTCCTCGGCATTGCGATCCCGGTGCTGCTCGCGCACCTCTTCTTCTACAAGGAGTTCCTCTTCGTCTCCTTCGACCGGGAGACTGCGCGCACGTTAGGCTTCAACGTCGCGATGTGGAATGCGTTCCTCTACTTCACGCTCGGGCTGGTCATCGCGTTCGCGATGCAGTTTGCCGGCGTGATGCTCGTATTCAACTTCCTCGTGCTTCCCGCCGTGACCGGCTTGCTGCTGGCGCGGAGCATGGCGGCCATTTTCGCGATCGCGATCGGATCGGCCGTCATTGCGGCGGTGGTTGGCTTCACCTTGTCGGTGCCGTTCGATTTGCCGTCCGGCCCAGCGATCATCGCAGCGTCGGGCGTCATTGCATCACTAGCGTGGCTGCTGCGGCGTGGCTTGCGGCCCGCCTAGGTCCCCCCCTACCGCTTCATCGGCTGAAGAAGCTGCAGCACGACGTCGAGGTCGAACGGCTTGGCGAGGAATGCCTGGCCCGTGCTCGCGAGAAATCGCTGCAGGTCGGCGCTGACGATGTCGCCCGTCAGGAATATCACGCGACGGGCGAGCTCCGGCCGCTCCCTTTGCCACTGCTCGAATACGCTCTGCCCCGAGATGTCCGGCATCCGCATGTCGAGCAGAACGGCGTCGAACGGCAGATCGCGCGCGGCCGCGAGCGCACCGCCGCCGCTGTCGGCCGCCACGACGACATGACCCGACTTCTCGAGGAAGCGGGTGAGCGCGAGGCGGATCGGCGCTTCGTCGTCGGCAACGAGGATCCGTAGCCCCTCCGGTAGAGCGACCGGCGCCGACACCAGCGCGGCGGCGCTCCCCGGGGGTGGCGCGACACGCGGCAGGTCGACGCAGAACCTCGCTCCGCCCGCATTGACGTTTTCCGCCCAGATCCGCCCGCCGTGCTCGCTGATGATACCTAACGATATTGAGAGACCGAGTCCCGTCCCGTGGCCGACCGCCTTCGTCGTATAGAACGGGTTGAAGATGCGCTCCAGGCTGTCCGCCGGAATGCCCGGACCCGTATCCTCGACCTCGATGCGTATCGTGTCCCCCTCACACCGCGTGCGCACGCCAAGCCGATGATGCGGTCGGTCGAGACTCGCCATCGCCTGCTCGGCGTTGGTCACGAGATTCAGGATCACCTGCTGCAGCTGGTACGCATCCACCATCGTGCTCGGCGCCGGGTCCGCGTACGAGCGTTCGATCTGGATGCCGCGGACGCTCAGATCGTAGCCGCGGAGCTCGAGCGTGTTCTCGATGACCTGATTGATATCGGCATGCGTCTTCTCGGCTTTGTGCTGTCGCGCGAAGGTGAGCAAGTTATGAACGATCCGCGCCGCTCGGCGCGATTCGCTCGCGATGACCTCGGTCGCGTGACGGTCTTCCGCGGTGAGATTCCCATCCGACAGCATCAGCTTCGCGAACGCGGTGATGCTGGCGAGTGGATTGTTCAACTCGTGGGCAACGCCGCTGACGAGCTGGCCGATCGCGCCCATCTTCTCCGACTGCACGAGCTGCTGCTGGAGCTGCTTCTCTTCCGTCGCATCCCGGATCAGGCAGAGCACCTCGCGACTGCGCTGCGGACACGAGTAGGTGATCGTGATGTGCCGGCGCTCGCCGTCCTTGCGCACGACGACCGACTCGAATTGCCCCGGCTGTCCGGAGAGCGCCTTGCGGAACTCGATCACGGCGCGCGGGAGCTCGGTCAACGGCAGCAGCGGTCCGAAGAATCGTCCAATCAGCTCGTCGCGCGAGTACCCCGAGATCCGCTCGCCGGCGTCGTTGACGCTGGTGAATCGGCCGAGCGAATCGAAGGTCATGATCGCGTCGCTCGCATCCTCGAAGAGGTGGCGATAACGCAATTCGGATCGGGCGAGCTCCTGGTGGGCGCGCCGCACGTCGGTGACGTCGCGCAAGGTGAGCACCGTCCCCGCCGCCGCGTTCGCGCCGCCGAGGGGCGCGGCGCTCACGCTCACCTTGCACTCGTCCATCCCGGCGATGTCGGCGTCGTAGCGCTGCGGCAAGCCACCCCGCGCCGCGCTCTGCCCGAAGCGCACCACGTCGCGACTGTCCCGAGTGAACAAGTTGAGTAATTGCTCACCGACGAGTGCGTTCCGCTCGCGTCCAAAGAGGTCGGTGGCGGCGCGGTTCGCGTAGCTCACCCGATCGAGCTCGTCGGTCGTGAGGACGCCGTCGCTCAGCGCGTCGAGGAGTGCGGCTTCCTCGCGATTGGGATTGAGCGACCCATTTTCATTGCGCGCTTCGGTCGACGCGCCGAAGTTGAAGAGTCGCAGCACGGCGGCTCACCGCGTCCCGTCGGCACGAGCGGCGCTCACCGCGTTCCCGTGCGCTCGTGCGTGCGCGTTTCGAGATAGCGCTCGAGCGGAAACCGCTCGCTCTCGGTGATCTGGCACGCCATCGCCGCGGCGAAGAGGCGCAGCGCGTCCTCGGCGCGTGCGACGACGACGTCCTTCAACGAGTTGGCCGTCTCACTCCGATTCAGGGCAACGCGCGACATGTCGAGGTGCTTCTCCTCGTCCGTGCGCACGGCACTGCCCTCCGCCTTCGCGTGCTCCGTCCACCACCGAAGCGTGGCCGGACCCCCGTCCAACTCGGGATGCCCCTGCACGCCCGGGAGCACCGTGGTCGACACGACCGAATAGATCGTCATCTCGATCGCGCTCTGGCTGGCGAAGTGCTCCCAGTAGTCGATGTCCTCGTACGTCGCCGTCATGAAGAGCTGGTGATAGAGGGCGAGCACCGGCTCGGGAAAGGGCGGCTCCGGGAAGGCGCCAGGCGCGTAATTGTTGGGATCTTTCGTGATCGCGGCGAGCACGTCGCGCGTCATCCGTTCGAGCTCCGCCGTGGAGAATCGCCCCATGTAATCCGTGAGCGCCCAGTAGAGCGCTTGATGATCGACGTCGAAGATGTCGAGCTTCGTGCGCCACATCTGGTTGTGCGTTTGCTCCTCGTGGAGCTGTTCCGCCAGACTCTTGATGAAGCCGCTGTGCAGCACGTGATCGACTTTGGCGATGCTGCGAATGAGCGCGCGATTGAAGCCGATGACGCACGGATAGAGACTGGCGATGAACGCGACGTAGCGGCGGCGATCGAGCCGGCGCGATCGCAGGAGCGTCGCGAACTCGCAGCCGTTCATCTGCGCTGCATAACGACGAGCCACCTCGACGACGAGATCACCGACGCGCTGACGGGAATCGAATGGAGCGCGCGGATGGAGTGGTCGAACGTTGACCATGAAGGTACGAGAGGAGTGAGGCCCGCTTCAGCGAGGTGAATACCTAGGCACGAGATGGACTCCAGGATGTGACCGTCGTAACAGGCGCCGGCATGGCATTTTGCCCGGACGCGTCGCATCACGACGAGACGGTCGTCGCGTCCGGATCGTCTCATGTGCGAGCCGCGTCACGCTACCCTCCTTCCCCGAGCGCTCCTTCTCGTCGCATGTCGGCCCCGCTACGTGCGCATGAGCGCATCGAGTTGCCGGAATCGCCCGCGGTCACGCTCCTTCGCGCGACCAGCTCGCGCAACGCGCGAATCCTCGTCATCGACGATCACGAGGCGAACATCGAGGCGCTCAAACGCATCCTGCGTCGCGCTGGATTCGCGTCCGTCAACAGCACGACCGATCCGATTGCCGGTGTTGCCCTCGTTCGTTCGTGGACGCCTGACCTGATTCTGCTCGACCTGCACATGCCGCGGCTCGATGGATTCGGCGTGCTCGAGGCCATTCGTCCGCAGCTCACCGAGGGCAGCTACCTCCCGGTGTTGATGCTCACCGGCGATTCGAGTGAGGAGACCAAGCGGCGCGCGCTCGCCGGTGGAGTGAAGGATTTCCTCACCAAACCGTTCGACGCGACCGAGGTGCTCCTCCGGATAGAGAATCTGCTCGAGACGCGCTTTCTCTACACGGCCGTTCGGGAGGACAATCAGTTGCTCGAGCAGCGCGTCGCCGAACGGACGCGCGAGCTCGAGGAAGCGCAGGTCGAAATTCTGCAACGACTCGCCGCGGCCGCCGAGTTCCGAGACGATGATACGGGACAGCACACCCACCGCGTCGGCCAGCTCGCGGCGCTCCTCGCCGCCGAGATCGGTCTCACGAGCGTTCAGGTCGAGTTGATTCGCCGCGCCGCGCCGCTCCACGACGTCGGCAAGATCGGCATCCCCGATTCGATTCTCCTGAAGGAAGGCCGCCTCACAAAGAACGAGCGCCGCATCATGCAAACGCACGTCACGATCGGCGCGTCGATGCTCGCCGGTGGGCGCTCGCTGCTCGTCCAGACGGCCGAGCGCATCGCGCGCAGCCATCACGAGCGGTGGGATGGCAAGGGCTATCCCGATGGCGGCGTCGGAGACGAGATTCCCGTCGAGGCACGCGTCGTCTCCGTCGCCGACTTCCTCGACGCACTCACGCACGACCGCCCGTACAGACGTGCCTGGTCGATGGAAAGAACTGTTGCCGCGATCGTCGCCGAACGCGGAGGACATTTCGATCCGGCGGTCGTCGACGCTCTCCTCGCAATTCAGCGCGCCGGCAGCAGCTAGTCGAACTCGAACCCGGGCTTCGTCTGATCGGAGCCGACGCGTCCCCGCAAAATCTCGGCGCGCGCGTAGTTCTCTCCACGCACCGGTGCTCCCGCGACCCGCCGCAACATCGCGATCTGCCCCGTGTGCGTCAGCGCGTCCGCGATCGGACCCTGAAAGAGCCGTTCCGCCGACGCCGCCAATTGCGCATCGCCGGCGAGATACTCGTCGAGTGCGTTGAGCGCCGCGAAGAAGCGGTCGGAGTCCGCTTCCCACGCCTGGACCGGGGAGTTCTGCCACTTCTGTGCGCCCTTCGCCATCGACAGCGCCCAGTCCAGCAGATCGCCCATGTGCGCGAGGATCTGCCCGGGCGTGCGACTCCCCGGACTCACCGCGAATTCCGCGAACGCCGGCGGCGCGTCGCGGAGTGCCTTTCCCGCGCGGTACGCGAGTGTCGCTACGGTGTGACGAAGCAGTTCGCGCGCTGAATCCTGTGTGCTGTTCTCTTCCATTTATTCGGCCTGGAGTGTCACGCTCGGGCTCACGCGCGCCGCGCGCAGTGCCGGAACCGCTGCTGCCGCCAGCGCGACGACCGCGAGGACGCCAGTGATCGTCAGCATCACTCCAATATCACGCATCGACGTCTCGAACAACATCGATTGCACGAACGGCGCGAGCGCCACCGCGGCGACGCCTCCCGCCGCGGCACCGATCGCCACCAGCCGCAGCGCTCCGCCCACCACCAGCCTCGCGACGCTCGTGGCGGTTCCGCCGAGCGCGAGGCGGATGCCGATCTCCCGGAGACGCTGCGCGACGAGGTACGACACGACCGCGAAGAGCCCGACCGCGGCAATCGCGAGCGCCAGCGCGCCTAACGCGGAGAACAGCGTGGCGCCCAGGCGCCAGGGGCGAAGCTGCGGGTCCAGCAGGTCCTCGTAAGGCCGGACGCGCGCATACACCGGCGTGGCTGTCGACGCCTGGATGAATCGCTGCACCGACGAGAGCATCCGTTGTGGCTCGCCGGCCGTGCGCACCAGAATCGAGCTCACTTGCGGTACGCCCTGCATGAACGGCTCCGGCTGTTGGCCGAAGGGGACGTAATACTGCATGAACCTTGCTTCGTTGCCCGTCGGCTGCAACGAGCGAGCGCGCGAGTCGCGTACGACGCCGACCACCTCGCGGCACGGGAGTGTCGCCGGTGCGAGCGGCGATGGCTCCCCCGCCGAGAGGTCGAACCCGGCGCGAACGCACTTGCCGAGCGCGCTCTGTCCCGGCCACACGGCGCGCGCGAAGCTCTCGTTCACGAGCGCGACGAGTGCCGATCCGCGAACGTCGCGCGCGTCGAAGAGACGCCCGGCGCGGAGCGAAACGCCCATGAGATCCAGATACTCCGGTGTCGCGACGTACAGGTATGGCATCTGTCCGCCGACGCTTGGCGGTTCGGGATGGCCGGGGACGCTGATCGGCGGGACGTTGAAGTTGCCGAAGGGCATCGCCTGCGCGATCGTCGCGCCGGTGACGCCGGGCAGCTTCGTTAGGCGTTGCGCCGCCTCGGTGTAGAGGCGATCACGCTCGGCGCCGGGCAGTGCCTCGTGGAAATCGAGCCGCACGAGAAGCAGGTGCGCGGTCGAGAAGCCGAGGTCCTGTTGCTCCAGCCGCTGCAGACTGCGCACGAAGAGCCCCGCGCCGATGAGCAACACCGTACACAGCGCAACCTGGGCCGTGATGAGCGTCCTTTGAACGCCGAACCGGCCGCTCGCGCTGCGGCCGCCCTGGAGCTCGGCGGCGACGTCACGGCGCGACGTCTGCGCCAGCGGCGCCAGACCGGCGACGACCCCCGCGACGGCGGCCGCGATCACCGCGACGACGAGCGCGCTCGGCTCGATGAAGCGCTCCGACGAAGCCAGATCGGGCAGCAGCGTTGCCCGCACGAGATCCGACGTCCATTTCGCGACGAGTAGTGCCGCGGCCGCACCTAACGACGACAGCAGCCATCCTTCGACGACCAGTTGCCGCGCCAACCGCATCCGCCCGGCGCCGAGCGCGAGCCGCACCGCGATCTCCCGCCGCCGGCGCGCCGCTCGCAGCAACAGCAGCGTCGCGACGTTGGCGATCGCCACGAGCAACACCACGAGCGACACGCCCGCGAGCCAGCGCGCGATCTCCGTCTGCCGCGGCGTGACGCCGCCGTTCGCGAGGAGCGGCTCGAGCCCCGCCGAGACCACCTGGTCGTCCCCGGAACCGCTCCGGAGCGCCGTCGTGAGCGTGCCCATCGCCGCCGGGACCGCCGCGCGATCCCGCACTCGCGCGATGACCGAGATGAAGTGAATCCCCGGATTGCTGCTCCAGTGCGACGCGTCCTTGCGTTGAGCGACCGTGAGCGGCACGAAGACATCCACCGGCGTGAGCCCGTCGCCGCTGAACCCCCGGGGCGCGACGCCGACGATGACATAGTCCTGACCGTCGATCACGAGGTGCTCGCCCAGCGCCGCCGCGCTGCCGCCGTACCCTCGCTCCCAGTACGCGTGACTCAGCACCGCGACGGCGTTGCCCGATGGCAACGCATCATCATCGGCGCCAAAGAACCGGCCGATCGCCGGCCGCGCCCCGAGCACGCGGAAGTAATCCCCGGACGCGGCGATGACCGACATTTCGGCCATGTCCGCGCCGCGGCCACTCGTCAGGCGCTCCGCCCTCGACGCCGCCACCGCCGAAAACGCCCGATCCAGCGACCGCATCGCCTCGAACGTCGGGTACGACGTCGTCGTCATCGCGTACCGCTCCCCATCGAGCGCGGTGAGCTCGACATGGAGTCGCGCCAGCGAAGAGGGATCGCTCACTCCCGGCGGCGCCGCGAGCATCAAGCGCGCGACGAGACTCACCATCGCCGCGTTCGCGCCGATCGCCAGCGCGAAGGTCGCGACGATTCCGGCGGCAACGCCCGGCTCGCGGCGCAGCGACCGCCGCGCGAATTGCAGGTCGCGGCGCGCGTCCTCGATCAGGACCCGCGCCGTGCGCCGCATGCTCCTCACCGCACGTGCGCGCGCTCGAGCGTCATCGTCGACGCGGCCGCATCGCGCGTTACCAGGTACACCGATCCGTCCGCGCCGAACCCGGTGATCGTTCGCCCCTCCGGCATCTGCACGCGATCGACGAGCTTTCCCTCGTGGTTTATAACATCATAAACTGGCCCGCCCGCGATCTTTCGCGTCGGAATCGTCAGCACCCAGAGGTTCCCCGATGCGTCCGCGCGCACCGAGTTCGCGAAAAACGCCGGCTTGTAATCCGGCAGCTCGCTCGGCGACACGAAACTCACCTGCGATTGCGAATTGAAGCTTGCCGCGCCACCCCGCGCCCCGGCGCCGCCGTCCGGACCCATCTGAATCATGACCCGCGTCCTCGAGCCACCATCCGTACCCGCGCCCCCCGCCGGCGCTCCCGCCGGCGCGCCCGCCGGCACCGGCGCTCCCTGCGGGCTGTTCGCCAAACGCGCGCGCGCCGCCTTCACGGAATCGATGAACGCGACCTTGTCCTCGTCGCTCAGCCGCTGCCACTCGAATGGAACCTTCGGCGCCGACGTCTTGCTTCCGTCGGCGTTTATGAAGTCCACGTGATAGTCCTGGCCCCGCACGAACGCGATCGAGCCGTCGGAGAGCACCGTCCAGTCGTCGACCGTTGGCAGCGGATTCATCTCCATCGTCACGCGCACGTTGCCTTTGTCGTCCTGTGACATCTGCACGTTCATCTTTGGGATCTTGATGATTCCGACTGTGTCCACGTGACGCGTGCCGAGATCGACCCGCACGATCGCCGCCGATTCCGGCGGCGTCGGCATCGGCGGTAAACCATTCGCTCCCGCCGCCGGCGGACCCCTTCGTATGAACCGGAAAGGCGCTCGATAGACGAGCCTCCCATTCGCGTCGATCCCCGCCCCCAGCCCCTGGAAGCCGCCGAGCGCGGCGGCGTCCTCGCTGCGCGGAAGCGCCATCACCCGCGTCATCTTGCCCTTCGGGTCGATCACCATCATCGACATCGATTGCGGATCGACGAACAGGCTCGAGTCCGCGCGGAAGGGAATCAGATTGGCCACGCGTCCCGAGTAGGCCGTCGCCGTCGCGGCCGTCGTGTCGGCCACGACACCGACCTCGGACAGCGTGGAGTCGAGCAACACGAGCTTGCGTCCGCCGACGTCGTTCACGAGCACGCGGCCACCGGGGAGCGCGCGCACGCTGGCGATCGTACTCCACGTCGTCGTGCTCTTCGCCGAGACCGCGCCCAGTTGCCGAATCGGCGGCTGCTGCTGCGCCGCGGCGACGCTCGAAAGCAGGATGAGAAGTCCAGAAGCTCGTTTCATATGGAATTGTTCATGGCCTCATGATGATCACTTGCGTCCCCCCGCCCCCGCCCCCGCCCCCGCCCCCGAACGATAGGGTCGCTCCGCCCATCATCGCCCCCGACAAGCCGGGCAGCATCGGAGCGCCGGTGAAGCTCGCCGTCCCCGATCGAATCGATGCGAGGTAGCGCGGCTCCAGATAGCTGGCGACGAATGCCGGCAGCTTCCGCTGTTGTTCCGACGTGAGTATTTGCTTAACCGATGGCGCGAGCTGCGCCAGCAGATCCACCGAAGCGTGCCGCGCCGCCAGGTAGTGATCGTACGCCGCGCCCTGGTCGTAGCGAGTCGGCAGGTCGCTCAGATACTTCGCCGCCGGCGCCCAGATCGAATCGACCCGCACGCTGTACCAGCGATTGAGCGAGGCGATGCTGTCCGCCTGCTGCGCCGTGAGGTGGAGGCTGTCCTGTTGGCGAAGAATCTGCGCCATCGGATTGGGGACGCCCCCCTGCCCGTACATCAGTCGCAGGAACTGCTCAGGGATTTTCTGCCCCTCGGTGCGGCGGCCGCGATCCAGCTGCATCGTCAACGCTTGTCGCTCGCGCGTCGGTCCGACGTCGAAGCGCAACATCGCCGTCAGCGTCACCGGCAACCGGAAGGCGCTCAACGCGGGAAGCGTCGCGCCGAACCGCTGGTTGACCTCGTAGATGTAGCGGCCGCCGTTGCTGGGATCGAACCCGCGCACATACAGCAGCGACTGGTCGGGCGTTGCCGGCTGTCCCCACCCATGCAACCGGTTCGACCCGTGCATGATGAGGTCGGCGGCGCCCAGAGGATTCGAGAGGTTGAACGAGAGCGTCGCGCGCTGAGGCATGCGCACTCTCATCGGATTGAACGTGAAGCTCAGGTTCGCGGTCGACGTCCACGGCCCTTCACAGCTGTTCCGGCCGGCGAGGTCGCCGAGCTGCTTGCGCAGGCAATCGCGGGCCGCCCCGGAACCGTGATCCAGCAGCGCCGCAATGCCGGAGGCGGCCGCGTCCTGGCTCGTCGCCGGATTGAAGATGTAGGCGCGATCGTTGGCGTAGCCGTCGCCGTTCACGTCGCTCGCGACCAGCGGCGTGAACGGCGTCCCCGAACGGAACTGACCGTACCAGCTGACGTTCACGAAGTTGAGAAAGTTATAACCGAACGTATACACGATCTGGTGGCGCGAGTCGAACGACGAGCGGCCCCACGACAGGTCGAAGGGATTGCCGACCGTGCTCCCGAAGCCGCGCACGAGGTCGCGCACGTTGCTGTACACGTACGCGAGACTCCACGAGTAGGACGTACTGAACGTCATCGGCGAGAGGCGCAGGCTCGCCTGCCGGCTCATCGACTGCAGATCGGAGCGCATCTCCGTCACGCGCGAGAAGAGCGGCGTCACCCTGGCGTCTCCCGAGGCGATCACCCCTGTCGACGGCACGATGCTCGACGGCTGAACGTAAACCGGCCGCTGATCTTCACCGGCGAGCGCGAAGCGCTGTGCCGCATTGAAGTTCAGATCGAGGAAGCCCGCCTGGTTGTAGTTGCGCGAATACACGCCTTCGATCGTGGCCATCAATCGGTTGCCCAGCACCGGCCCGTTCCACTGGAGGTTCGAGCGCACACTCCGCGGCGCGACGAAGTCCTTGGCGAAGAGGAACACGTTAGGCGCGGAATTGGCGAACACCGTGCCGGTCGTGCCGTCGGCGCAGGTTGTCGGAATCGTCGAGGGATCGTGGTCGTACGACGTCCAGTTCGGCACCGGCGTTGCCGGCCCGACGCAGTTGAGCTGCTGAACCGCGCTCGCGAGACCGGTGTTGTCGATCGCCTGGCCGAGCAGCGTCGTCCCCGGAACGTTCTGGAAGAGACCGACGCCGCCCCGCACGACCGCGCGCGGAATCCGCGCCGCGCCTTCGAAGCTCGCGATCTGCGGCGCCGTGCCGTACGTCCACGAAAAGCCGACGCGCGGACTCGCGTAGACATGATTCGGAACGTGATCGTTGCGAATCTGAAAGATGTTCTCGACGTCCGGGTTCAACACCGGATCGGACAGGAACCGGTTCCCGTCGAGCCGAACCCCGTATTGCAATTGGAAATCGTTCGTGGGGCGCCATGCGTCGCCGAGCGACACCGCCCCAACGAGCTGGCTCGCGCCGCTCAGCCGCGGCGAGAGCTGTCGCGTGAACGACGCCGGCTGGTCGTTCGCGAAATCCTGAAGCGAGAGATAGGAGTACGTGCCGAGAAGATTCGTTGTCTGGTTCGACGCATAGGCGTCGCGTCGCAGCTCCGTTGTCAGCTTGAGTCGGTGTTTGTTGCTCGTACTGAACCACGACAACTGGTTCATCAACCCGACGCTGTTTGTCGACTGCGACGTGTTGAGCGATTGGTTTCCCCCGAAAGCGAGGCTCTGCAGGCCACTCGTGCCGTCGGCGAACGTCGAGCTCACGATCACGCGACCACTCGGCAGGTTCAGATATGGCGTGCCGTAACTATGGGAACCGCTCAATCCGAGCGTCGTTTCCTCGAGAATGCCGAAGCCGAAATAGCTGTTGTGTCGCGCCTGGAGCCCCAGGTTCCACGACGCGCGATCGCCGTTGCTCGCGGGCAGCGACGTCACGCCCCCGGCGACCGGTGTTTGCTTGTTCCACCCGCCGTTGAAGGTGAGGTTGTACGCCTGGCCGGTGGTCGATGTCGGCGGCGCGAAATCGATGCTGCCGAACAGCGAGCCCTGATCGGAGGTGCGATCGCGCGGGATCCGACCAACCGTCGTTGGAATCTGCGCCTGGTTGAGAATCCCCAGGAATCGCGCGACCGAATCGACCGCCACCCCCGCCGTTTGCATGCCCAGCGGATCTGTGTTGAGCAAATTTTGATAGCTATTCGCGCGCCGGCCGAACTGATAGGCGACGTTGTAAAACGCCTTGTCGAGTACCAGCGGTCCCGCCGCCAATCCGCCGAGCGAAATGTTCGAGTACTGCTGCCCGAGCGATTGCGCCGCGCGGTCCGTCCACTGCAGTTGCGGCGCATCGAGATTCAGGCTCATCCCGCGCGTGATGAAGTTCGAACCGGGCCTCGTGCGGATGTTGAGCTGTCCGCCGCTGAAGCCACCGCGGGAAACATCGTACGGCGACGTCACCAGGGAGGTCGAGACGCTCGCGTCGCGCGGCAGATTCGACGAACCGAACGCCATGCCATTGAGCGTCGTCGTGTTTTGATCGGCGCCCAAACCGAGCACCGAAAACCCATTTGGATCCCCATTCTGTCCAGGAACCAGCTCCACACCCGGCAGCGTCGCGGCCATTGCCGCGAGATCGCCGAGATCGGCTGGCGGCAGCGCGGCGTTGGTCACCGGGCGCTCGGTGCCGGAGATGTCCGGTGGCGCGTCGTTCCGCCCGACTTTCTCGCGCGGCGCGGTGACTTTCATGGCTTCGAGGTTGACCGCCGCGCGCGTGAGCTTCGCGTCGGCGACGAGAATCTCCTCATCGGCCATCCGCTTGACCTCGAATCGCTTGACGGCGAATCCCAACGCCGCGAAGGACACCATGTAGTCTCCCTCGCCATTGGGAAATGTCACCGTGAATCGGCCGTCCTTGGACGTGCGCGTGCCACGACTGACGTTCCCGGACAGCGACGTGACGGTGACCTGGGCGCCTTCGATCGGAACGCTGTCCGGACCGATCACGCGGCCGCGGACGACGTCGGATTGTTGAGCTTGGAGTGGCTCGGCGCCGAGGAAAGTCGCTCCAACGAGCGCGGCGACGAGCAGGGACAAACAAGAACGCACGAGAGCATCCGTGTGCAGGACGTCATTGGACCCGCTGAAGCGCTCGAAGGGTTTCCTCGTGTCCAGCCAAGCGCAAGCCCTCCCTGTCATCTCGAGGAGCGAGCGACGAGCGATGACAGTGGAACTATGGCAGCGGCACCGCGAGCAGCACCGGCGCCGATAGCGGCCGCTCGGGTTTGCGCGCTCCGTCGTCCGTGTACTTCTCCCATTGACTGTTCGCGACGTACACGAACGCCTTCCCGACGACGGCGCCGATCGTCGGCTCGTCCGCGATCGCGAGGTTCCTGTCGAGCACCTCGGCGCGCGCGACGCGCTTCCCCGCGGCGTCGATCACGAAGCGCATGATGCGCGCCGGCGTGACTCCGTTCTGCACCGCGACGATCGCCTTGCCGTCCCACGCGATGCCGTCGCACCCGATCGAGGTCGAGCCGGGCGCGTCGTCGAGCCGCGTGACTTCGTTCGTGCCGAGATCCACGCGCAGCAGGCCGTGCGAGTAGTCGGCGAGGTAGAGGATTTGCCCGTTAGGCAGCGGCGCCATCCCCTGCAACGAGCGGAACAGCGGACTGGTGATCCGTTCGAGCGAATCGGCGCCCGGACGCAACCGGTACAACACCGGATCGTTCGAGTCGGTGACGAACACGTCGCCTAACGGGCCGACGGCGAGGTCGCCGAGGGTGTGGCCGAGGGGCGCCGGCGGCAGATTCCATCGTCGCTCGATTTTCCCGTCGGCGACGCGGACGCGCACGAGCGCGGCGATGGCCGTGCCGGCGGGAGTGAACCCTTGCATTTGCCGAATGCCGGCCAGCGTCGCCCAGATCACGCCGCGCCGCGAGTCCACGCGCACGCCGAGCACCGCGCCAATACCGGGCTGCTCGCGCGGCCACAGCTCTCGCGCGAGCCGGCCATCCACCACCTCCGCGATCGTCCCGTGCCTAACGCTGGCCACGTAGTAGCGTCGCGTGCGCGGGTCGTAGTCCATCCCCTCGGGCCAGAATGTCGAATCGGGGAGTGTCGCGATGACGCGGCTCCTCGCCAGGGGCGAGCGGTTGCTGTCGTGGCGCGCAAAGATTGCCGCGAAGCCCGGGAGCGACGCGTAGCCGGCGAAGCGCGCATCGCGGCGCAGGTCGCGCCCGAGGCCTAACGATGCATAGGCCGCGAGCGCGCTCCGCACCCCTTCGGTGTCGGCGCCGAGTTGCGCCGTCACCGCGCGCGCCCACACGTACGCGGGCTGCGCCGGCCAGGCCGCGGCGGCGCGGTCCACCTCGCGCCGTGCCGCCGCGACGTCTTTCGCATTCAGCGCCGTCACCGCGCGCTGCCACGCCGCCCGCGCCGCCGTCGCCGAATCGACTGCAGCGATCCCGGTGGGCGTCTGCGCAATGAGCCTGCCCGCGAAGAAAAATCCCGCCGCGCAAAGAACCCTCGCCCCTCTCATCATGACCCCTGGCCCCTCTACTTACTCCACGGCGGCGTCACGCCGTTCATCCGCGCGTACGCGATCAGCTGCCCGAGGTGCTCGTGGAGATCGTCGGTCATCGCAAATGACGTCTCGATGATCGTGTGCTCACCCCCGAACAGCTTGCGCGGCCCCGTCAGCTGCGCCGCGTCGAGGCCGTCGATCGACGTCTTCGCGTAGGCGAACCCCTCCTTGAGATGCTTGAGCACATCCTCCTTCGTCGACATCGATTCAAACTTCTTGAATGAATCCTGACCCCGCGGGATGAGCGGAGACCGCGCGGCGCCATACGAGATCGGCGCGTAGACGTAGAACTCACTCGCCACGTGCATGAACACTTCGCCCACGGAGCGAATCCCCTGCGCCGGGCGCCACGAATATTTGTCGGCGGGAAAGGCCTGGGCGAGCGCCAGGAACTTGCTCTGAAGCGTGTCGAGATCCGCCATGAACTGCTTTCGCACTTCGAGCGCGGCCTCGCGATTCGGAACGGCGTCGTCCTGCGCCACCACCGTCGCCGGGCTCGCCGCGACGAGCACCCCGATGAGCGCGACCGGGATCGTGTATCTCATAGCTTTTCTCCTAGAGGTGGGATTGAGCACGGACCAACGCTGACAAGATCGTCGCGCGCCACGTCGGCGTTTGTCCGCGTTTTGTTGGTCTCGTTCGCTCTCGCGGGCGCAGAATGCGCGCCGCGCGCCGTTGCCGCGAAGTCCGGGTGACTAACCGCGACGTGGTAGGGACGAACCGCTGTTGTGCGCTCTTTGCACAACGCTCTACCCTCTACCCTCCTCTACCCTCTACTCTCAACCCTCTACTCTCTACCCTCCACCCTCTACTCTCTACCCTCCACCCTCTACCCTCTACCCTCTACCATCCTCCGCGGTCGTTCAATCGCTCGTGCGCGTACGCCACCGCGAACGCGTGGGCGTCGGAGATCTCGTCAGGCACGTCGATCCAGCCGCCGAGCGCCTCGCCGTATTCGAACGTCGCTTGCTCCAGCGCTTCCTCGGAGCTTGTGTGGAACGTGTCACCACCGAAATCACCGTGCGCCGTATAGCGGAACAGCATCGTCGCGCCAGGCTCGCGGTCGATCACGAGCAGGACGACGTCGGCGACAGGAAGCATCTTCGACGGATCGAGGGGAAACCCACTCGTTTGCGCGGCTCGGCGCTCGCCGGCGATCGGCCCGACGAGCGCGATGCGTCGTGTTAGCTTTTGCTCAATCACCTTGTGCTCCGGCGCGCCGGCGCGCGCAGCGACACCTCTGAGAGTAACGCTCCGCAGCGTGACTATTCACTCAACCTACCCCTGGCCCTGATCCGCGCCAGAGTCACTCCCGATGTATCGCTTCGATCGGCGCCAGCCGCGCCGCGCGCAGCGCCGGATACAACCCGAACGTCAGCCCCACGAGCACCGACGCGAGCACCGCGACGATGATCGTGCTCGGCGACACCCACGCGTACACCAGCGCGTTCGTCCGCGCGCGCATGATCGCCGAGACGCCAAACGAAGTCGCGAGCCCGAGCGCGACGCCGAACAGGCTTCCCGCCGCCGAGATCGCGACCGACTCACAGAGGAACTGAACCAGGATGTGCCGCTGCATCGCCCCGGTCGCCTTCCGGATGCCGATCTCCCGCGTCCGCTCGACCACCGACGCCAGAAGCACGTTCATGATGCCGATGCCGCCAACGAGGAGCGACACCCCGGTGAGCGCGCCCATGAGCAGCTTGAAAATCAGCATGCCCTGCTCGACCTGCTCGACGCGCGACCGGTTCGTGCTCACCGAGACGCGACCTTCCCAAGACCCGAATCGCTGCTTCAACCACTGTTCCGCGCGCTGCCGGACCTGCGTCGCTTCCTCGACGCGTGCAACTTTCACCGCGAGCGCCGGCGGCCGCACGCCGAATGCGTTGGCGCTGAGCTCCGCGGCCGCACCGATCGGCAAATACACCAGCCGTTGCCGCTCTTCGGGGTCCGCGTCCAAAATGCCGATGACAACCTTCGGCCGTCCCTCGACAAATACCGTGTCCCCAATCAAAGCCGCCGCCGCGGGCGTGAGCGGTCCGACGGGAGGTGGGATGCGCCGCGAGCCCTCGCGCGGTACCGGTCGAACCAGGGCATTGGCCGCGGGTCGCGAGAGCACGATGATCGGCGCCTGGCCGCGTCCCTCCTCCTCGGTGTAGAAGCGCCCCTTCTCGATGGCTAGGTCGCGCATCCCCTGGATCCCCGCCGTTCCGCCGACGAGCTGCACTCCGCGCGCCGCCGTATCCGCGCGCGTGCGCGCCAGCCCCATGCTGAGGGAATAGAGCGCCACCTCGTTGCCCTGCCCGACGGCGCGCCGCAGCTCGTCGACGTCCGCGACCGCGAAGTTGGGCACATCGATATTCGCGACCGGCACGCCATCGACATCGTGATAACGCTCCGCCGCGATGTTGATAACCTGGAGGTCGGTCGTGCGCTCGATCTGCCGCCGTGCGTAATGCTCGACGCCGTCGCCTAACGAAAGAACCGACACGAGCGCTCCGACGCCCATGATGATGCCGAGCGTCGATAGCATCGTCCGTAGCGGATTCGCGCGCAGCGTGTCGACGCCGACGCGGAGCGACGAGAGAAAGACGGGACTGAGCATACTCCGAGACCGAGGGTCCGTTTCTG
>DATBHD010000375.1:0-12421 GCA_036557635.1 Gemmatimonadaceae bacterium | reverse complement strand
ACGGCGGGTACCGCGTAGACGGCGGGTACCGCGTAGACGGCGGGTACCGCGTAGACGGCGGGGACCGCGTGAACGGCGGAGACCGCGTGAACGGCGGAGACCGCGTAGACTGCGGGAACCGCATAAGCGGCGGTACGAATTCGGACTGGCGGGCGCTCCGCGCCCGCTTCATTTCAGCCGCCGTTCACGCGGTCTCCGCCGTGCACGCGGTACCCGCAGTCTACGCGGTACCCGCCGTCTACGCGGTCCCCGCAGTCTACGCGGTACCCGCAGTCTACGCGGTACCCGCCGTCTACGCGGTACCCGCCGTCTACGCGGTCTCCGCCGTCTACGCGGTCCCCGCCGTCTACGCGGTACCCGCAGTCTACGCGGTCTCCGCCGTCTACGCGGTTCCCGCCGTCTACGGAGTCCCGTACGCTCATTTCTCGTCGCCACCCTCTGGCATGACTATGGCATTCCCGATGACCACGCTTGCTCAACCGCCGCACGCCGCTCCCAGCGAGCGCATCGGATCCGTGACGTCCACAATCAGTAAGCGCATGCCACCAGCAGCATCATCACCGGGCAAAGAGCCCGCGCTTCGCCCGTCGCAGGCTGTCTCACAGCTTGCAGCCTGGCGGTCCCAGGTCCTGAGCGACGCTGCACGACGCTTCCTCGCCGATATTACGCGCCGATTCGACGCTCCGATCGCCGAGCTACTCGCGCGGCGCGTCGCGCGGCGCAGCCAGATCGCCACCGGTACCGAGCATCTTGGTTTCCTTGCCGAAACGGCGGAGGTGCGTGCGCGCGACTGGCGCGTTGCGTCCGCGCCTCACGACCTGCAGCGCCGAGCGGTCGAAATCACGGGTCCGACCGATCGCAAAATGATGATCAACGCTCTCAACTCGGGAGCGGACGTCTTCATGGCCGATCTCGAGGACTCGTCCGCGCCGACGTGGGCCAACGTCCTCACCGGCCAGATCAATCTGTACGACGCCGTCCGGCGCACGATCGCGTGGGATGATCCCGAGAGCGGAAAGTCGTATCGTCTGAATGACCACACGGCGACGCTCATCGTTAGGCCGCGCGGCTGGCATCTCCCCGAGCGCCACTTGCTGGTCGACGGCAAGCCGGTTCCTGGCGCTCTGGTCGACGCCGGGCTCTACCTGTTCCACAATGCGCATGCGTTGATCGAACACGGGACCGGGCCGTACCTCTATCTCCCCAAGCTCGAGAGCCATCGTGAGGCGCGCGTCTGGAATGACGTGCTCGCGTACGCGGAAAAGGCGCTCGAGCTCCCACACGGCGCGATCAAAGTCACGGTGCTGATCGAGACACTTCCCGCCGCCTTCGAGATGGACGAGATCCTGTGGGAGCTGCGCGACCACATCGTTGGACTCAACTGCGGGCGCTGGGATTACATCTTCAGCTTCATCAAGTACCTCTCGGCGGACCCCGCGGCGGTGCTCCCCGACCGGTCCCAGGTCACGATGGAGCAGCCGTGCATGCGGGCGTACACGCAGCTCGCCGTGAAGACCTGCCACCGGCGCGGCGCGCACGCGATTGGCGGAATGGCGGCGCAGATCCCGATCAAGAACGACGCTGCGGCGAACGAACGCGCTCTCGCGCGTGTTCGCGCCGACAAGCTGCGCGAGGTGAAGGACGGTCACGACGGCACCTGGGTCGCCCATCCGGGTCTCGTGCCCGTAGCGCGCGAGATCTTCGACGCGAACATGCCCGGACCGAATCAGCTGCACATCACGCGCGCCGACGTGAACATTACGGCCGACGATCTGCTCCGTATTCCGGCAGGCTCGCGCACCATCGAGGGGTTGCGGCACAACGTGCGTGTCGGCATCCAGTACATCGAGGCCTGGTTGCGCGGCACGGGCTGTGTCCCGCTGTACCATCTCATGGAGGACGCGGCGACGGCGGAGATATCGCGCGCGCAAGTGTGGCAGTGGATCCATCACCGCGCCCGGCTCGACGACACGGGCCAAATCGTCGACGCGACACTCCTCGAGCACATCGTGGACGAGGAGATGGCGCGCATAACGAGCGAGATCGGGGCGTCGCGTGTGCAACACGGCCGCTTCGACGAAGCGCGCGCTCTCTTCACGCAGCTCGCAACCGCCGATACCCTCGCCGACTTTCTGACTTCCGCGGCCTACGCCGCGCTCGACGACATTCCGCCCATCACCATCGACTGACTGGAGACTCTCATGGCTGCTCCGACGATCCCCACCGAGGAGATTGCCGACGACGCATCGATCGCGAATCCGGAACCCGCCACCTCCACCCCACGGTGGGCGGGCGTCACGCGGCCGTACACCACCGCCGACGTCGAGCGGCTCCGTCCCTCGATCAAGATCGAGCACACGCTCGCCGATGTTACGGCGCGCCGGTTGTGGACGCTGCTGACCTCGCGAGATTTCGTGCCCGCGCTGGGCGCCCTCACCGGCAGCCAGGCCGTTCAGATGGTGCGCGCCGGCCTCGAGGCGATCTACGTGAGTGGCTGGCAGGTGGCCGCGGACGCCAACCTCGCCGGTCAAACCTACCCCGATCAGAGTCTCTATCCCGCGAATTCAGTGCCCGCGCTCGTTAGGCGGATCAACCAGGCACTGCTCCGCGCCGATCAAGTCGACCGCAGCGAACGCAAGGGCCGGCGCTCCCTCGGCGGCTCGAACGGCCAGGTGCGTCAGTGGCTGGCGCCGATGGTCGCCGACGCCGAAGCCGGATTCGGCGGGCCGCTCAACGCCTTCGAGTTGATGAAGGGGATGATCGAAGCGGGTGCGGCGGGGGTCCACTTCGAGGATCAGCTCGCATCCGAAAAGAAATGCGGTCACCTCGGCGGAAAGGTTCTCGTCCCGACGGGCCAGTTCATCCGCACGCTCGTCGCCGCGCGACTCGCCGCCGACGTCCTCGACGTGCCGACTGTGATTATCGCGCGCACCGACGCGCACAGCGCGAAGCTGCTCACGAGCGACGTCGATCCGCGCGACCGCGAGTTCTGCACCGGCGAGCGGACTCCCGAAGGGTTCTTTCGTCTGCGCGGCGAGCTCGATTGCGCGATCGCGCGGGCGATTGCTTACGCGCCGTACGCCGATCTCCTCTGGTGTGAGACGTCGACTCCGGACCTCGCCGAGGCGAAGAAGTTCGCCGAGTCCGTGCGCGAAGTCGCGCCGAACAAGATGCTCGCCTACAACTGCTCGCCCTCGTTCAATTGGCGCAAGCACCTCGACGCCGCCACCATCGCGAAGTTCCAGCGCGAGTTGGGTGCGATGGGGTACAAGTTCCAGTTCGTGACGCTCGCGGGTTTCCACGCGCTGAACTTCGGCATGTTCGATCTGGCGCGAGGCTATCGCGATCGCGGCATGGCGGCCTACGCCGAGTTACAAAACGCTGAATTCGCGGCCGAGGCCGACGGCTACACCGCGACGCGGCACCAGCGGGAAGTCGGCACGGGTTACTTCGACGTCGTGTCCGAGATCGTCTCTGGCGGCACGAGTTCGACGCTCGCTCTCGGTGATTCCACGGAGGCGAAGCAATTCTAGTCTCCACCGGGCGCGCTTCGCTCGGAATGACGGTGTGCCGTCAGGGTCGGAGCCGGCGATGTGCGGGGTACGGGAACGTGTCCACCAACTCGCCGGCTCGCACGCGGTCCTGCACGGCGCACCACCAATCGGCGTCGAGGAGATCGCGATGCGCGGCGAGAAAGGCGTCGCGAAGCGGTCCGTCGGGAACCATGAACTGCGCGAACTCCTCCGGGAAAACGTCGTGCTCCGCAACGGAGAACCACGGCTCCGCCGCGAGCTCGTCGTCGGCCGACCGTGGGGCGGGGAAGCGTCGGAACCGACACTCCGTCAACGACGCGAGCTCGTCGTAGTCGTAAAAGATCACCCGGCCGTGGCGGCTCACCCCGAAGTTCTTGAGCAGCAGATCTCCGGGGAAGATGTTCGCGGCGGCGAGATCCTTGATCGACTGTCCGTACTCGAGGATCGCGGCTTCCGCCGAGGACGAGTCCACCTCTCTCACATAAAGATTGAGTGGCCGCACGCGGCGCTCCGTGTACACGTGCTGCAGAATCACGTCCTCGCCCGACACGCGCACGGCGCTCGGCGCGTCGTGGAGCAGCTCGTCGAGCAGCGTGTCCGAGAAACAGTGTCGCGGAAACGCGAGTCCCTGGAATAGCTGCGCATCCGCCAACCGACCGACGCGATCGCGAAGAAACACGCGATGGTATTGCTCCATGACGTGAGAGCGCGTGGTTCGCTTGGGCGCGCCGATCCGGTCCTTGATGATTTTGAGTACGATGTTGAGCGAGGGCAGGGTGAAGACGGCCATCACGAGCCCCTTCACTCCGGGCGCGTCCTCGAACCGCGCCTCGGCCAGCGTTAGGTGGTGACCGAGTGTGCGATAGAGCTCGGTCTTCCCATGCTTGTTGTAGCCGATGGAGGTGTACAGCTCGTCGATTCGCTTGAACGGCATGATGTCGCGCAGGAACGCGACCGTGGCTGACGGCCGGGCAACATCGACATGGAAGTACGACCACGCGAAGCCAAAAACGATGGAGATCTCGTCCGACGACGTGAGCACGGCATCGACGACGATGCCGTCGTCGCGCGCGACCAACGCGAGCACGAGCGGCAGGCGCCGCCCGTTGCACTCGAGACGACCGACCATGTAGGCGCCCTTGTTGCGATAGAAGATGCTCGTTAGGACAGAGGCGCCATCGATTGTCGGCTCGCCGAAGCTCTCACTCGCCGCGCGTGCGATCGCGTCCCCGACTCGCCGGATCTCACCGATTGGATCAGCCAGCGCGTCCGAGAGGTCGCTGAGAAGCGCGCGCGCGAGCGACTCGGTTCCGGTGGCACCGGAGCACCAGCGCCGCGACGCGTCATGGGCGTTCCCGGAGAACTCTGTCGACCACACTCGCTGAAACTCGATTGCCTCGTCGACGCCGATCGTGTGGAAGAAGCGACGCGTCACGGAGCTGAAAAAGGTTTCGGCAATCTCCTGATCTGCGCGGCCCGCGACGAGCGCGGCATATTCGTCGCGCATCGCGACCCACAGCGCGCGCTCGGCGGGCTGCGGGCGTGCGCGCCGGGTGACCTGCGCTATCGCGCGCTCGACATTGCGGGCGTACAACCGTAGCCGGTCCATCGCCTCGTGCCGAACCGCGAGCCATTCGCGCGCACGGAAGTGACGCGCCGACCGGTGCGCGGCCGCGCGAAATGCTTCGTGATATTCGTCGAAGACGTCACGCAGCAGCCGCGCGCAATCCCGGGCGAGGGCTCGGCCTGTGACCGGTGTGTCCGGCATGGACAATGGTGTCGAGGGCGGGTGTAACATGCGGATCGTCGGTGCCAGGGGGAACCGTGCAATGCAGTTCTCTCCGTGCCGATTCTTCTCTTGACTTCTAGAGAACGTGCCTGAATACTCTTCTCGACTTCAAGAGAAGGTCCGTTCATGGCGCTGCGGCATCCCCCGGAATCCGACGCTCTCCGCGGCAGTATCGACCTGCTCGTCCTCAAAGCGCTCTCCCTCGCTCCCATGCACGGGTGGGGCATCGGTCTCCGCATCCAGCAGATCTCCAACGGACGCCTCGAGGTCAATCAGGGCTCCCTGTACCCGGCACTCCAGCGCCTGGAGCACCGCGGCGACATCGAGAGCGACTGGCAGTCCACGGAGAACAACCGGCGCGCGCGCTACTACACCATCACGCGCCAGGGGCGGAAGGCCCTCGGCGAGGAAGTCGACAAGTGGAAGCGCTTCGCCGACACCATCGCCCTGATTCTGGAGAGCTGATATGAGCTTGCTCAAGGGACTCACGGCCCGAGCACGCTCACTGCTCGCGTCCGGCGCCTCCGAGGCGCGCATGGAAGAGGAGTTCCGCTTCCACCTGATGATGGAGACGGAACGGCTCGTCGCCGCCGGGGTCGAGCCGGTGGAGGCGCGGCGCCGCGCGCTCGTCGCCTTCGGCGGACTCGATCAGCATCGCGAGGCGATGCGCGACGGACGCGGCGCGCGCCTGCTCGCCGACTTCCTCGGCGACGTCCGCTACGCTCTCCGCGCGATGCGGCGCAGTCCGGGGTTTGCGCTCGCCGTCGCCATCACCCTGGGCGTCGGCATCGGCGTCAACGGAATCGTTTTTGGTTTCGTCGACTCACTCCTCTTCCGGCCGATTCCGGCGCACAACGCGAACGAGTTGGTCGGCGTGTTTACCCTCGATACGAAGTCGGGAAACGCGGGCTTGCTCGCGTATCGGGACTACCTCGATTTCCGCGATCAGAGCGGGGCCTTTGCCGGGCTTGCCGGGGCAGCGGGCATTCCGCTCAACCTCGTCGCCGGAAATTCGCCGGGCGCGCCGGCGGCGGCCGACATGGTGTGGGGGGAGATGGTGACGGAGAACTTCTTCTCCGTGCTCGGCATGCGAGCGACCATCGGGCGCCTCTTTTCCGCGAGCGACGCGCCGCAGGGCGCGAACCCGTTCGCCGTGTTGAGTTATGAGTCTTGGAAACTTCGCTTTCACGGCGATTCGTCGGTGGTTGGCCACGTCGTGCGGCTCAATGGCGCCGAATTCACGATCACCGGCGTCGCGCCGCCCGGCTTCAAGGGAATCCGCACCTTTGGCTTCTGGCCGGAGATGTGGGTGCCCGTCGGGATGCACGACGTAGTGATGCCCGGTTCGAAGAACCTGTTGCAGGGCCGCGGCGACGGTTGGATCTACGTCGTCGGCCGCATGAACGCCGGCTGGACCATGCAACGAACCGAGCGTGCCGCGGGGCTCTTCGCGTCGCGGCTCGCGCGCGAGTATCCGGCATCGAACGCGAACTTCGGCGTGACGTTGCTGCCCGGCGCCGGCGGCTTCGATCACCCCGGATTCGTGAAGCCGCGCGTTCTCGTACTGGCGTCGGCGATGGGACTCTTCGCGTCGATCGTCACCCTGCTCATCATCTGCGCGAATCTCGCCAACATGCAGCTTGCCCGCGCCGCGGCGCGCGCCCACGAGATCGCCATCCGCCTCTCGTTAGGCTGCTCGCGAGCCCGCCTCGCCCGGCAGCTGCTCGCCGAGGCAATGGTGCTCGCCGTGCCCGGCGCGTGCCTCGCCGCGGCGCTCGTGAGGCTGGGCCCATGGCTCGAGCAGTACATGGTGCCGCACCTGCAATTTCGTGTCGGCATCGGCGCGACGGTGGACGATCGTGTCTTTTTCTTCACGGGGCTCGTGGCGATTCTCGCCGTCGTCCTGTTCGGGCTCGCGCCGGCACTCCGCGCCTCACGGCCGGCTCTCGCGCCTTCATCGGCGAGCGTCATTGGCGCGCGGCCGCGGGGCGCGCGGCCGCGCCCTCGCATGCGTGGCCTCCTCGTCGTCACACAGCTGGCGATGTCGGTGATTCTCCTCGTCGGCGGCACCCTGTTCGTGCGCAGCATGTTCGTCGCGCGCGCGATGGACGTCGGCTTCGATCCGTCGAGCAGACTGCTGCTTTCGGTGAATGTCGGACTCCAGAACTACGATGAAGCACGCGGCCGCCGCTTCTACGATGACGTGTTGACGCGCACGCGATCGTTGGCGGGCGTCATCGACGCGACGTGGATGTTCCCGGTGCCCTTCGACACCTACGGCCGCGGGATGACGCTGTACGCGGACGGCGCGCGCACCAATGCCAAGGATGGCACCGTGATCACGGACGCCAGCTACGTCGGCGACGCATTCGTCAAGACGTTAGGCTTGCGACTCCAGCAGGGACGCGACTTCACGATCGGCGACTCGGTCGGCGCGCCGCTGGCGATGGTGGTGAGCCGATCGCTCGCGACGCGACTATGGCCGGGAAAGGATCCGGTCGGGCAGCGGGCACGGTTGGGCGGAGCCGCCGGACCGGCGCTGATCGCCGTCGGTGTGGTCGGCGACGCGACCTTCATCTCCATCGGCGGGCGCGGCAGCGACCGCGCCTACGTGCCGGTGCGCCAGCAGCACCGTGATTGGGAAACGCTCATCGTGCACACGCGTGGGGAGCCGATGCGCGTGCTTCCGCAAGTGCGCGCGATCATCGCCGGTGTCGATCCGACGCTGCCGACATTCGGCGTCATGACGCTGCAACAAAGCGTCGAGAGCGGGTTCTCGACGTCGCGTATGGCCGCGTCCTTCGCGGGCTTCTTCGCCGCGTTGGCGCTGTTGATCGCCGCCGTTGGCCTGTACGCGGTCGTCGCCGGTAGTGTCGCGGAGCGGACGCGGGAGATCGGCGTGAGGCTGGCTTTGGGCTCGACACCAGGGGGAGTGCTCCGCTTCATCATGGGCGGCGGTGCTCGGCTTGGCGCGTGGGGGCTCGGCATCGGCATCGTGTGCGCCGTCGCCATGGCAAGGCTCATGGGCGGCTTGTTGTACGGGCTCTCGCCGAGTGATCCGGTGACGTTCGTGCTCGCGCCCCTCGTGCTCGTGCTGGTCGTTCTCGCTGCCACCTATCTCCCGGCGCGCCGCGCCGTGAAGCTCGATCCGATCGCGGCGCTCCGGAGTGAGTGACGCATCGTGCGCGCGGCGTCGGTGCTCATCTGCTAACGGGCGCTGCGTGACCGCTGGCGAGCGCTCGCCGCAGTCCATCGACGACGCTTGGCGCGTCCGGAATCCAGCGCGCCGCGCTCTTGAGCTTCGCGTTCGAGACGCGCAACGAGCGCGCGAGCGTGCGACCTAACGAGCCACCGAGCGTCGCCAGCCAGGCCGGGAGAATGCGCGGCGGCCGCGCGCCGAGCATGCCGGCGACCGCCTCGCCGATCGCTTCGTGCGTCATCGGCCGGTCGTCGACCACGTTGTAGATGCCCGGTGGGATGTCGAGCGCGGCGACGACCGCGGTCGCGACGTCCTCGTGCAGGACCATCGGAAAGTACGCGTCTCGCCGTCCGAGCAACGGCAAAAATCCCTTGCGTATCATCGCGGTCAACTCGCGAGTGAACGGGTCGTTCACACCGTACAAGAACGCGAATCGGAGCACCACGCCCGCGCCGCCAGTCTCGGCAAAGCGCGCCAGCGACGCCTCGGCGTCGAGAACCGAGCGGTTGTATCGGGCGGGCTGGGGAATCACCGCCTCCGTGATCCAGCGATCGCCGTTGTCGGGATAGATCGCCGCGAACGACTCCTGGATGAAGCGACCTACACCCGAGGCCACGGCAGCGCTCGAGATGATGGCCGACGCCTCGCGGCGGATGCGGTCCATCTCCTTCCATGCGCGGGGCACGAAGGCGCGACTGATCGGCGGCACATGGGTCGCGAGGTTGATGACGACCTCCTGGCCGGCGAGCGCGCGCCTAACGGCCAGCGCGTCGAAAAGATCGAGCGCGAGAGTCCTTGCGCCCCTTTGGGCAAGGGCTTGCAGGCGCGTCGAGGCACGACCCGCTGCCGTGACGTCGTGTCCACGCGCGCGCAGCAAGGGCACGACCCGACGTCCAATGACTCCGGTGGCTCCGGTGACGAGAATCCGCACTGATGCCGCCTCCACGAGTGATCGTTCACAAACCTAAAGCCCGCGTCTCGCCACTTCGGCTGTGGAAGGCGATAGCGGTGCGTGCCGACGACAGTCGAATTTATGGCCGAGGTCGGACGCGTCGGCACGAGAAACGCTTCATGGTGCCACTGATGAGACCTCGCCTACTCACCTTCGTCGCGCTCGCGAGCGCCACGTCGCTCATCGGCATACAGCTGACGCGCGCGTCGGCGACCGCTCAGGTTGCGGCTGGCAAGGATCCGCCGTCCGACTCCACGCCACCGATGATCGCTTCGCCGGGCCCCACGGATGTGGTCATGCACAACGTCGATTTTCGTCAGGCACCGGGCATCGTTCTGGGCATCCGCGCCATCGAGGGACGCATGCACAGTGTGAAGCACGGCGTCGTCGATTTCGACGATAAGATGAGCTACATCCTCACCGTGGACACGGGGCATGTCGTACTCTCGGCCGATGTTCTCACGACGCTCATGAATAATTACGTATTTGCGTATCGTGGAGCGCCGCTCAAGCATCTCCAGGTCATGACACGTGGGACATCACTGGGTCTTCGCGGCACGCTGCACAAGGGCGTCGACATCCCCTTCGACATGACGAGCGCGGTCTCGCTGACGCCTGACGAGAAGATGCGCCTGCATCCGACGAAGATGAAAATCTTCGGCGTCGACGGGCTCATTCTCATGCGCGCGCTCGGCCTCAGCCTTCAGAAGATGGTCGACCTGTCCGGCGCCAAGGGCGTGGTCGCGCAGGGCAACGATCTCATTCTCTCGCCATTGGTGCTCCTTCCGCCACCGGTGATTCAAGGGCACATCGTTGCGGTGCGGGTCGGGCCCGGCGGACTCGAGCAGGATTTCGGCAAGTCGAAGTACGTGGTCCGCGGCGGACCACTGCCCGACTCGACCGCGCGCAACTACATGCTCTACCGCGGGGGAACGCTCCACTTCGGCAAGCTGTACATGACCGATGCGGAGCTGCTCGTCGTCGATCTCGATACGCACGATCCCTTCGATTTCGACAACGATCGGTATCAGAAGCAACTGGTCGCCGGACATTCGCGCACGCTGCCGAGCCTCGGCCTCGAGGTGTACATGCCCGACGCCGACAAGGTCGGCGCGGCGGGAGCGGTCGCGTCTAAGTCGTCGCCTCGATAGCCGACCGCGCCGAAATCACTCCGCGAAAGCTTTCTCCATCTCGGCGGAGGGAACGGCCGACGCGAGCTCGGTAAAGGTGCCATGCTCGGCGATTTCCTTCGCCGCGCGAAGAAAGCCCCCCCACGCCGCCCGCGCGAGCGAACCGCCGACACTGATTCGGCGCACGCCGAGGTCGGCGAGGTCGCCCATCGTCGTCCAGTTGCTGCCTACGAGCACGTTGACCGGCTTCGGCGCCACGGCCTTGACGATCGTGGTGATGTCGCCAATCGAGCGAATCCCGGGCGCAAAGAGACAATCCGCGCCAGCTTCGGCGTAAGCCGTTAGGCGGCGGATCGTCTCGTTCAAGTCCGGCCGCCCAGCAACAAACCCTTCCGAACGCCCGGTGAGGAACACGCCGGAGCCCTCGGCGTCGAGCGCCTGCCTGGCGGCGCGAATGCGTTCCACGGCGACCGTGAAATCGTACAGTGGATGTGAGGCGTCGCCGGTGGAGTCCTCGATGGAGAGGCCCGCGATCCCCGTTCCCGCCGCGAGCGTGACGTTCCGCGCCACGTCCTTCGGATCGTCGGCGAAGCCTCCCTCGAAATCCGCGCTCACCGGCACGTTCACGGCGTGGCTCATCTCGCGCAGGTGGCCTAACGACTCATCGAGCGTGATGTGATTGTCGCGTTTGCCGAGCGACCACGCGAAACCGGAGCTGGTGCTCGCGAGCGCCTTGAAGCCGAGGTGAACGAGCAGAATCGCGCTGCCGACGTTCCAGGGGTTCGGGCTCACGAAGCAGCCGGACTCGTGGAGCTGGCGAAAGCGCTGGGCGAGGGGCGAGGTTGGCATGGGCGGAGAAAGTGATCCCTGAATCTGGCGGGGAAAGGCGCCGAAAGGGGATCCACCCTGTGACCTTCTCGGGGGCATAACCAGTCCTGTGGGCATGCCCGTCCAGACCGATCGCGAGCTCATCGCCGCTGCCGCGCAGGGGCAGGCGGCCGCGTTCGCAACGCTGCTCGGCCGCTACCGCGACGTCCGCACTCGTTTCGCGCTGCGAATGCTCGGCGACTACGAGGCCGCAGACGAGGCGCTTCAGGCGGCGTTCGTGCGGGCATTCCAATCGATCGGAAGATGTAAAGACCCGGATCACTTTCAGGATTGGCTGTTCCGGATCGTGATCAATGAGTGTCGAGCGCGCGCCCTGCGGACCGTGGTTCGACGCCGGCAGACCGGCGAGGTCGCGGTGATCCCCGACAAGGTCGACGCGACGCCGGACACGCGCACCGGAAACGACGTACAGCGCGTCCTTGGCCAAATCGACCCGATCGATCGTGAGGCGTTCATCCTCCAGTACGTCGAGGAGCTCTCCTATCCGGAAATTGCGTCTCTCACCGGCGCGAGCGTCGTCACCCTGGAGCGCCAGGTGGATCGCGCCTGTGCGCGACTGCGAGAGCTCCTTCCGCAATGGTCATCCGAGCAGCACGAAACTCCACTCGGCGCGGCGCCGACCGTCGACGGCGTCGAACCGTCCTTCGCCGTGCGGGTCGCGTCCCCGTTGCGGCGTGCCGAAGTACTCAACGACAGCTTCGATGATCGACTCATGGCGAAGCTACTGCGTCCGGGCGCATTCAACGACGCGACCGCGATGGAGCCGGCAGACGCTCCGGCCCCGACCGCGCCAATGTTCGCGGCGGCAGCAGAGCTGCCGTCGGGTGTATCCGGCGCGAATCTGCAGGGACTGATGTCACGACTCGGCCAAGCGCCGAGCTTTTCACGGCTCGCGCGTCTGGGCATCGCGGTCGGCGCGGTGGCGGTGGC
>DATBHD010000374.1:0-19483 GCA_036557635.1 Gemmatimonadaceae bacterium | reverse complement strand
AGCACTCATCGGCGCGGTCATTCAGGCGCCGGAGGAAGCCGATGGCACCCTGGCACTCGCGTGTCGTTCGGCGTCACGCGTTGTTCTTTCTGGTGTTCGCGCTGGGCGGCAGGGCGGTCTGGGCACAGCAGACCGCCACGTTGAGAGGCGTCGTCCTCGACCGTCGCACGGGACAGGGCGTGGCTGGCGCTCAGATAGTCGTCCTCGAGAGCAAGCGGTCGGTCACCTCCGACTCGTCGGGCAAGTACAAGATCCCGGACTTGCCGATAGGCACCCTGCATCTAATGGTGGGAGCTCTCGGCTTTCTGCCCCAGCAGGAGAAGGTCCAGCTCATGGCCGGGGCGATCACCGACAAGCCGATCCAGCTCGACTCCGTGTCCGCGGGCCGACTGTCAACGGCGCAGTCGCTGCCGGGTATCGCGGTTTCGGCTTCCGCCACACCTGTCAATTACCGACTCGCCGACTTCGAGCGCCGCCGACAAACCGGACGAGGTCAGTACCTCACCGAAGACGAAATAACCAAGAGTGGTGCGTATAACGTCGCCGACGCGGTGAAGGGGATGCGCGGCGTGACTTACGAGTGTGGTGGCGGTGCCGGATGCTACGTTCGGATGTCGAGCGCGCCGATGCGGTGTCTGCCGGAGTTCATCGTCGACGACCAGGTGATGAACGACTTCGGACCAGTAACGCCAATTCGCGACATCATCGGTCTCGAGCTCTATACCGGACCCAGCGAGGTACCAGGCGAGTACGCCGGTCGGAACGCGGGGTGCGGAGTCGTGGTGATCTGGACTCGGTCGGGCCCAACGAGGAAGCGCGATAAGAATTGATCGCCCGACGCTGAGTGTCGCTTCGCGAATCATCTCGTAATGGAGATTTCCCTTTGGCCCGCCCGTATGGCGATGGCTCGTTCCGTCCCACCTAGCCAGTGCACGATCAGCGAATCGGCGCCCGCGGGGAGAGCGAGGACGGTCGTCGGAGCGTCCACGGACCAATAGCCGCCGCCGTCGTGCACCTCGCGCGCCGGGCCGCGCTTGCCTTCCGCAGAGACTTGGAGGCGTACGCCAATTCCCCAGGGATTGTCCGGCCCGGCACTCAACTTCACCCGCAGCCCCGGTCGCGCGCTCCGATTGTGCCAGAGGGTGGTCGCGGCGCCGTTCTGCGACACGGCGAGATCGACGCGACCGTCGCCGTCGTAGTCGCACGCGGCGGCACCGCGTTGATCGCCGAGAATCGAAATGCCGGACTCGCGCACGCCAAGCGGCTCGAATCCACCGCGGCCGTCTCCGAGCAGGAGCAAACCGGCACCCGCGTCGAATCGCGGCGTCGCGAGTGCGGTCGGCGAGAAATTCTGCGCGAGGAAGAGATCCTCGTGGCCGTCGCCATTGAAGTCGGCGACGACGGGCGCGAACGCCGGCGCAAGCTGCGCCAACGCCGGAAGTGGTCGAACCTCGAATGTCCCGCCGCGATTGAGCAGCAAGACGTGAGCGAACGTTGTCGCACCGACGCGAAGCGCGGAGCGCGCCGCCTCCCCGAGCACCTGGTCGACCGGCGCCTTGGAGTATTCGGCAAAGGTGGCAAATCGGCTCGGCGCGCTCGGCACGGCGAGGCCGACGCGCTCGAGCGGCTCCAGCGGCATCTCCTGTCCGGTAACGGAGTCACGTCGCGCGAAGATCAAGCCGAGTCCCGCTCCGCCGAAATTTCCGGCCACGAGCTCGTAGGGCCGCTGCGGCGAGGCCTGCCATTGGATATTGCGTCCCCAGCTCGTGACGACGAGATCCATACGGCCATCGCCGTCGAAGTCGCCGGCGGCGAGACCGTTCCAGCGACTCGTTAGGCCGGCGATCCCCCACTCCCTCGTGACGTCGCGCAGATGCCCCTGCTCGTTGTGGAAGATGCGCACCGGACCCCACTCGCTCGTGAGCGCGAGGTCTGTCCAGCCGTCGCCATCGAGATCGGTGAACACCGCCGCCGATACGATGCCGACCGAGCGCAGGACGGCGTCGTTGGCGCTGTCCGGCGCCCAGCCACCGTTAGGCAGCCGCCGGTAGATGCGTGAGGGCGCGGGCAGCGGCCAGGCGCCCGGGATGACGCGCCCTCCGACGAACAGGTCGAGTCGGCCGTCGCCATCGACGTCGGCCATCGCCAGTGGTCCGACGCTGGCGGTGTCCGGCGGCGCGATGGTCGCCGCGGCGACGGGCGCTCCTCCCCGGATGTCGTAGCCAACCACGGCCGGGATCGAGAGCGCTTCGGCTGGCGAGCTCGATTCGTAGTTGGATTGGCCGACGGCGAGTGAAACGCCCTTCCCCGGCCGGCCGGCCACGGGGAGGATCGTCGTCAGGTCCCACCGCGCCGCCGGCGCGGCGCGAGCGACGAAGCGTCCGCGCTCATTGTGCAGCAGCGTGAGCCGGCCGCCGCGGCCCGCGCCGACGACGAGATCCTCGCGACCGTCGCCGTCGACGTCGATCCAGCTGAGCCCAGGGCCCAACTGGCTGAACTTGTTAGGCAGGAGCGGCTGGCGCCGGTAATCGTCGAAGATCGAGTCGACGTGCATGTGGCCGCCCAGGAGCGCTGTCGCGTTCTCGAAGAGGCCGACCGACGCAGAGTCCGGCGCCGGCGCCCAACGCGCCGCCGCGTGTGACTCGTCGATCTCGTAGAGGCGATTCGGCCGCGCGGGGATGGTGGACAGCCGACCGTCCCGCCAGCGCACTTCGATCGTGAGCGACGTATCGTGGCCGGCGGCGAACGAGAGCTCGGCGTCGCTGCTGGAGAGATAGTAGCCGCCGTCCGTCATCTCCCGCGTTTGCGCAGGCATCGACGCCGCGCGGACCGTGACCGACGCGCCAATGCCGAAGACGTTAGGCGGATTGCCACGGAGCCGAACGGCGACGCGAGCCGCGGACGCCTCCGCGTGATAGATGATCGGCGTGTCGTCGAGACGTGTGACGACGACGTCGAGCTGGCCGTCGCCGTCGAGATCGCCGAGGGCAATGCCGTTCGTTATGGCGGCGTCTTCGCCGAAGGTCCATTGCCGGCTCGCGTTCGCGAAGGTCAGGTCGCCGTTGTTGCGAAACGCGACGCTGTGCGCGGCCAGACGCGGGAACTCGGCCTGTTCGCGGTTCCAGGGAATACGCGGAATGCCGTTCTTGACGCGCTGGAAGCCGTCAGCGTCGCGAATGTCCCAGCGATGCCCGTTCACGACGAGCAGGTCTTCGTAGCCGTCGAGATCGACGTCGAGAAACGCCGAGCCCCACGTCCAATCGCTCGCCGCGACGCCGGCGAAGTTCGCCACGTCGCCCCACGTGCCGTCACCACGCGAGAGCTGGAGCGTGTTCTGCATCCACTGCTCGCGGTCGCTCGTTAGGCCGACCTGCTTCGGGATCGGCAGGTTCGTGGGGAATTGGCGCTGGCGGGCGGCGAGCGTCGGGCTCATCATGTCGGCCGTGAACAGGTCGACGTGGCCGTCGCGATTCACATCCGCGAAATCGATGGACATGCAGGTGTTGCTGGTTTCGCGGATCGCGAGGGCGGGGGCGAGACGAAAGTTGCCGTGCCCGTCGTTGAGCCAGAACTGGTCGGGGTCCTCGAAGTCGTTGCAGACATAGAGGTCCGGCGCGCCGTCGCCGTCGACGTCGTAGAAGCGCGCGGCGAGGGTGAAGTAGTCCGGCTCGTGGGTCAGCGGGCGGCCGCTCTCGTCGCGGAATTTCGGGCCGGAGACCGGTGTGCGCGTGAAGTGGCCGTGTCCATCGTTCACGAAGAACAGATCGGGATCGGCGCGCTGCGAGCGCATGACGCCCCCCAGCTCGGGGCGATCTTCGACGCGATACTCCGCCGCCCAGCGCGGCTGGACCTCGTAGCGATCGCCAACCTTGCGCACGACCTGCTCGAAGGTGCGCGCCTCGGGCGGATACGCGTCGAGCGCGCTCCGCGTTTTGTAGGTCGCCGCGTAGAGATCGAGGTCGCCGTCCCCGTCCACATCGGCGAAGGTGAGGCCGGTGACCGCGTAGCCGCCGACGAGGCCGCTGCCCTCCGTCGCGTCGGTGAAGTGGCCGTGCCCGTCGCCCAACCACAGCTTCAGCGGACCGCCTAACGTGCCGACGACCAGATCGAGGTTGCCGTCGCCATTGACGTCGGCGAAGGCCGCGGAGAGCGTCGCGAGGCCTTCGACGCGCAGGCCGCTCGCCACGGTGACGTCGGTGAAATGAAAGTTGCCGTCGTTGTGATAGAGCGCGGCGGGGCGCTCGACGGACGCGAAGAACAGATCCGGGAGCCCATCCCCATCGATGTCGCCAACGGCGACGCCGGCGCCGATGAGAAGATTGCGATTCGCGAGCGCGTGCTCGTCGAGGACGTCGTTGCGATGGGTGAGCCCGGTGCGCCCCGACGCGAGGGGACTGAACCCGGCCGTTGCGCGCGACGGGACACGCAACGCGCGCCACCGGTAGCCGTCTTCCCGATGCCAGGACGTATCGGGGGCGCGCTGGCACCCCGCGCACAGCAGCGCGAGACCAACCAGCAGACAGCGGCGCAGCATCGTGAGGGTCAACGCGCCGGGATCTCGTAGTCCTGCGACGCGATCATGATCCAGCGGCTCCCCTGGCGGAGCCACGTATCGGTGTAGCGATAGCGACGGGAGAACGGGCCCTCGGGGCCACGGCCGCTGACGGTGAGTATCCCTGTAACGACGGCGGCGGATCCGTGGACGTGCGCGCGCATGTTCTCGTTGCCCGCGGCCTTCACGGTGTCGGTGCCGATCTGCTCGGCGATGACCTGATCCTTGGTGAACGTGCCGCGCTCGTCGGAGTACACGTAGTCAGGGTGCAGCGTGCGCGCGAAGAACGCGGCGTCGCGCTCGATCAACGCGGACGCCCATCGATCCTCGAGGCGGAAGAGCTCACGGGCGTCTGGCGAGACCGCCGCGGCGCTGCTGCCGGCCTGCGCCGCCCCGCGCGCGGCGGGCAGCACCAGACCGGCGATCGCCAGAGCGATGAGAGTCGGTCGCATCTCAGTACCTCCAACCGTTAGGCGCCCCCGACGGCGCGTGGCGCTCGACCTGCGCCGCCATCTTCGGGAGGAGCTCCTCGAGGCTCGGCCCCCAGCAATGCGGCGCCATCGGCTGATACACGATCTCGCCGGTCCACTTCGGATTCGTCGTGTGCGCGAGAAACGCGTCGAGCAGGTGAACGCCCATGTTGAGGAAGTACGAATCGGCGTCGCCGACGTAGACGTTGATCCGGTCGGCAAGCTTGGGTCCGAGCGTTGCCCAGTCGCGCTCGAGGAGGTAGCGGAGGTCGTAGTGGTCGCGCCAGTACGCGGCGACGCTCTTGTCGATCACGCCCGTGCGCTTGTCCCAGATGCGCTTCGGGTAGCCGTCGGCGCCGACCGGACCGTACGTCGCTTCCCAGATGTCCCACTGGCCGCCGGATCGCGAGTGATCGCCCTGGGCGAGCTCGGACCAGTTCTCGTCCTTCGTCATCGCTTCGATGTTGCCGTCGGGATGGCGCTGACTCGGCCGCTCGACGCGCATCCAACCGCGATCGAGCCAGTAGGCGTTCGTGTCGGCGTAGATGTTTACAATCTGGTAATAGCGGAAATCCACGCCGTCGGGACAGAGCGACCAGGTTCCTCCGTAGAAATCGGGATAGAGCACCTGATGCGCGAGCGAGATCCAGCCGCCGGTCGACCCGCCGGTGAGCAAGCGTGCCCAGGGCTCGCCTAACGCGCGGAACTTCGTCTCGACTGCCGGAATCAGCTCCTTCGTGATCGCGTCGCCATACGGACCGTTGTTCGCCGAATTGACGCCATAGGAGTCGTCATAGTAGGGAGACGGATGCTGGAGGGTGACGAGGATCATTCGCGGCGCGGCGTCGCTCAGCCAGAATTTGGTGAAGCTCGCGCCGCGGCCGGCGGTATCGCCAAAGCCGCCCGGCGCCCGCAACGAGAAGTGCCCCTCGTCGTACACGATCGGATAGCGCACGTCGGGATGCCTGTCGTAGCCCTTCGGCAGGAGCACGGTCGCGCCGACGTAGATGGGATGCCCCCACCACTTGCTCAGAATCGCGCTCTGCATCCTGATACGGCGCACGTACTCGTTGTCGTTAGGCACGACGACCGGCGGAATGACCCTGTCGGCAACGAGGCGAATCGGCGAGCGGCTGGCGGGGTCCCAGGTGATCTCGACGGGATCGCCGTAGAGATTGCCCGGCGAACGCTTCCAGTTCTGCCCCTCCCATTGATCCATGTGCAGCCACACCGTGTGACCGTCCGCGCGCGCGAAGCGCGTGTAGACGTTCACGAACGGCTGAACCCAGTATTCTCCGCGCGGCAGATCCCGCAGGCTTTGCAGCGGATGGCCGAACGCGCTGGCGTCGATCACGGCACTCGCGCCGGGCGCGAGTGCCTCGACGTTGACGCCGAAGAGCGGGACGCCCGTCTCACCCGTTTGCTCGATCGGCGTTCGCGGCCCATGGGTGCGGCTGATCGCGACGTACACGCGGCCCGTGACTGGCTGCGAGCGCGTCCGCGGGCCGACGGCGATCTCGAACCGTTGGGCCGCGAGCGCTGCCGGAAACAGACTGCTCAGAGCAACGACGACGAAGGAGGCACGATACATGTTCGGATGTGCGAGCTCGAGCGCGGGAATTCATCGGCTGAGGCCGAAAGTGGCGTCCTCATTCTATTGTGGTGGCATGCCGTGCGGAACGATTCCCGCAATAGGACGAAAGCCGGAGTCATCGCCGTGGAGGAGCGATCATGAGGGTCCATTGCTTTCTATCGATGCTCGCCGTTGTCTGCCTCGTACCGTCAGTCGCCAGCGCACAGCAGAAGAAGGTGACCTGCGCCGACAACACGATCGTCACATCCAAATCAGCCTGCAGCAAGCATGGTGGTGTCCAGAAGCCGGGCGGGTTGAACAAGGCTGGGAAAGAAATCAACAAAGCCGCGATCGACGTCAAGGAAGGAACGGAAAAGGGCGCCAAGAAGGTCGGCCACGGCGTGCACGAAGCTGCTGGCGACGTGAGCAAGGGCGCGCAGAAGGCGGTGCATCCGCGAACGTACAAGGCGAACTGCAACGATGGCACGAAGTGGACGGGGCACTCGAAGAGTGACGCTTGCAAGAAGCACGGAGGCGTCGCGAACTGGCCGTAACGCCCGACGCTCAACGCGTCAGACCTTCGCCGGCGCGAAAAAAGCCTGGTAGGGAGATCGGAGCGCGGCCGGTGATCGGCGCGGTGCCTAACAACGCCCGCGCCGCGGCCCGCTCGAGGTCGTCGGATACACCGTACGTCACGAGGTAGCTGCCGACGCTCGGGAACTGACGAATCAGATACGGATTCCCGAATGCGACGACCGCGACCCTGGGACCAGCGGTCTGACGCGCGAGAGAATCGATCCACGACGCCACGTAGGGCGGCATGGCGAAGTGGCCCTCACCTTCGATGCGGCGCACGTACGCGGCGACGATGATGCGATCCATCTCCTGCCCGAGCGCGGCAATCGAATCGAGCTGCTGTCGCGTCACCGTCGGCGAGATCTTCACGACACGCGATTGTGGAAGCGCCGACATGAGCGCCGGCCCGAAGACGCGCCCCGCTTTGAGCTCGGTCTCGGGAGCATACTGAACGACGAGGGCGTGTCCGCTCTTCGTCGGCACGAGCGTGTCGCGATCGCGAAGCAGGGTGACCGCCCGCTGCGCGATGTCGGCGGCGAGCGCCCGGTGCGCCGGCGAGCCGACGACGTCGCGCAGCGCGTCGAGATCGACGAACCGATTCTGATCGACGCCGACGCGCGCCTTGAGCCCGAGGACGTGCCGCGCCGCGCTGTCGATCCGGGCACGAGAGATCTCGCCGCGTTCCACGGCGGCGACGACGGCGTCGATCGCGCGCGTCGGATCGGTCGGCTTGAGCAGGATGTCGGCGCCCGCCTGCACGGCGAGCACGGAGCTCTGTTCGGTCGTGTAGCCCTTGCCGACGCCCTCCATCGTCATCGCGTCGGTGATCGTCACGCCGCCGAAGCCTAACGAGTCGCGCAGCAGACCGGTGATGATGCGCGGCTCGAGCGTCGCCGGAACGGTGCTGTCGCCCGTCACCGCGGGAAGCGCGATGTGCGCCGTCATGACGAGGCCCGCGCCGGCGCGGATCGCGGCGCGAAAGGGCACGAGCTCGACGCTGTCGAGGCGGGGCATCGTCGCCGTCACGATCGGCAGCCCCACGTGCGAATCGACGTCGGTGTCGCCGTGCCCGGGGAAATGCTTCGCGGTCGGAACGGCTCCACTCTCCGCGAGTCCGCGCACGAACAACGCGGCGAGCCTGGCGACGCGCGTCGGGTCCTCGCCGAACGACCGCGTGTTGATGACGGGATTGTTCGGATTGTTGTTGACGTCGACAACCGGAGCGAAGTCGATATCGATGCCGACGGCGCGGGCCTCCTGGCCGATCGCGCGGGCAACATCCCGCGCGTCCTCGTCACGACCGGTCGCGGCGATGGCCATATTGCTCGGAAAGATCGCCGCGCTGCCGGCGTCCATGAGATAATGCGAGAAGACCCCTCCCTCGAGGCGGCCGAGTCCCGGCTCGAGATCCGCCGAGGTGATGAGCGGAACGCGCGACAGCCGCTGCATCGCGTTGATCTTCGCCGCGACCTCGATCGGCGTCCCCAGAGACATGCTCACGCCGCCGATGTGATCCTGTTCGATCCAGCGTTGCACCTCGGCGAAGCTCGAGTCGCCATTGCTGGTGTAGTCGCCCAGGACCCACACCATCACCATCTGTCCCACGCGATCGTGAAGGGAAAGCGACGCGAGCGTGCTGTCGACCCAGTGTCGTTGTGTACTGGTGAGCGGCGCGGAGGCATCGAATGGCCGGATCGACATGGTCGACGCCGGCCCGGGCGAGCGCCCGGATCGCGTACTCCAACTGGCGCAGGAGGCGCCGGCGGCGCCGAGAACAATCGAGAAGAGGATTCGCAGCTTCATGGAAGGGAGAATATCCTTCGGCGCGTCGAAACTGTATCTCATGCACACCGCGGAACGAGACTATCGCGTACGCCCACGTGTCGACACGCCTGTCGCGGATGGACGATGGTCCGTGGCCACGCGGCAGGTGGTTGTTCTCCTTCTTGCCGGCGTCGCCGGCCGGATCGTGCTCGCGTTCGTGCTCGGCCTTGGCGTAGACGAGTCGTACGAGGTCGTGCTGTCGCGCCGGCCGAGCCTCGGCTACTTCGATCATCCGCCGTTGTCGTTCTGGATTCCAGCGCTCGTCGCGCGGATCGCCGGGAGTGAGCATCGCGTGTTATTGCGGTTGCCCTTCATGCTGCTGTTCGCGGGGACGACGGTTCTCCTGTACCGCCTAACGGCGCGCCTGTACGGCGAGCGCGCGGGATTCCTCGCTGCCTTGCTGGCGAACATCTCGCCGGTGTTCAGCGTCAGCACCGGGAGCTGGGTCCTGCCCGACGGACCGCTCGACTTCGCAATGGTCGGCGCGGCGCTCTGCCTAACGCACGCGTTGCTCGGCGAGCCCCGGACGCGGCCGTGGCGGTGGTGGATCGGGGCCGGAGCGGCCGCGGGGATGGCGCTGCTCTCGAAATACCACGCTGTGTTCCTCTTGGCGGGCGCGCTGCTGTTTCTCGTCTCGCGTCGTGAGGCGCGGCGGTGGCTCAGGCGGTGGGAGCCGTATGCGGCGGTCGCGCTCGCACTCGGCATCGCCGCGCCGATGCTGATCTGGAACGCGCAACACGATTTCGCGTCGATCCGCTTCCAGGCGGGACGAGCGACGACGCACGGTCTGCATCTCGGTGCGCTGGCGCAGAATGTGGGCGGTCAGCTCGGCATCCTGTTGCCGTGGATCGGCGTGCCATTGCTCTGGCAGCTCGCGCGCGGGTTGCGCGCGGGCCCACGCGACGCGCCGCGCTGGCTCCTCACATGCCTCGCGGTGGGGCCGATCGTTCTTTTCACACTGGTTTCGTTAGGTGGCAATCCCGGTTTGCCGCACTGGCCAGCGCCCGGCTACCTGATGCTCTTCCCCCTGCTGGGTGACGCGCTGGCGCGCTATGAGGCGCGCGGGGCGCGCGAGCGCGCACGGACGTTCCGCGCGCTCGCAGCGGCGGTGACGGTCTTCGTCCTGCTCGTCGCCTTCGCGGCCAGCGACGTCCCGACCGGGTGGATGGCGCGCGTGGCGCCCGGGCTCTTCACGCGTGGCGATCCGTCGCTCGAAGCGATGGATTGGAGCGACCTGCGACCGCAGCTGGCAGGTCGCGGCCTGCTGGACAAAGGACAGGTCGTTGTCGCGACGCACTGGATGGACGCCGCCAAGATCGGCTACGCGCTGGGCCCGTCGACGACCGTGCTTTGTCTCAGCGA
Source organism: Gemmatimonadaceae bacterium (assembly GCA_036557635.1). Classification (GTDB taxonomy): domain Bacteria; phylum Gemmatimonadota; class Gemmatimonadetes; order Gemmatimonadales; family Gemmatimonadaceae; genus AG2. Next base: position 9,126 of record DATBHD010000374.1, on the reverse strand, counting down.
CGACCCGCGCGGATTTCAGTTCGCCTATCCTCCGCGAAACTTCGCGAGCCGCGACGCGATTGTTCTGGTTCGGACCGGGCGCGGGGCGAAGCCAGTGGATGTCAGGCGCCGCTACGCATCGTACTTTGGTTCGATCGAGCCGGCGGATACGCTGTCGATCACGCGCCGCGGGCGGGCGGAGATTCGAATCGCGTCATTCCGAGCGCGGGCGCTGTCAGCGCGTTGAGCGTCGGGCGCGGGACGCGGGACGGGGGACGGGCTCCGTGGGGGAGTGGGAAGTTCTGCCTCCTCGCACTACTTTCGTCTCTCAACTCGGTCGGGATGTCCACATGACGCAGGTGACTCGGTCGCTCTCGTTAGGCCTGGCTTTGCTCGTGACGGTCGCAGTATCGGGGCGCGGGCAACAGGGCTCGCTCTCGACTCGCGTCGATCGTGTGTTCGCGCGATTCGACCGACCCGGCTCGCCGGGCTGCGCGGTGGGGGTGGGCGGCGACGGGCGTACGCTCTTCACGCACGGCTACGGGGAGGCGAACCTCGAATACGACGTGCCGATCACCGCCGGGTCGATCTTCGAGAGCGGATCGGTCGCGAAGCAGTTCACCGCTGCGGCGATCGTGCTCCTGGCGCAGGACGGCAAGCTGTCGCTCGACGACGACATCCGGCGCTATCTGCCGGAAGTGCCCGATTTCGGCGAGACGATCCGCATTCGGCATCTGCTCACGCACACGAGTGGTCTGCGCGACCAGTGGGAGCTCCTCGGCATCGAGGGGCTCGGGCCGGGCACGCAGGTCCATTCCCCGGCGACGACGCTCGATCTCGTCGCCCATCAGAAGGCACTCAACTTTCCGCCGGGCACCGAATACTCCTACAGCAACACCGGCTACGCGCTGCTCGGCGTCATCATCCAGCGCGTGAGCGGGCAGAGCCTCGACGCGTTCACCCAGGCGCGGCTCTTCAAGCCGTTAGGCATGACGCACACCCGCTGGCGCGACGACTTCACCGCGGTGGTGAAGGGGCGCACGACGGCGTACTCGGGGACGGTGCAGCGCGGCTTCAACACCGACATGTCGTTCACCAACATGATCGGCAACGGCGGCCTGCTGACGACAGTCGGCGACCTGCTGATCTGGAATGAGAATTTCTTCAATCCGGCGGTCGGCGGCCGGGCGTTCGTCGATACGATGCAGACGCGGATGGTGCTGCGCAGCGGCCGCCGGATCACGTACGCGCTCGGCCTCGAGGTCGGCTCGTACGATGGCGTGGCCGAAGTGAGCCACGGCGGCGCAACCGCCGGCTACCGGACCTTCCTCGCGCGCTATCCCGATCAACACGTCTCGCTCGCCGTCCTGTGCAACGTCGCCAGCGCGAACCCCACGGCGCTCGGGCACGAGGTCGCGGACCTGATGCTCAGGAAGCCGGCCGCGGCGGCGCAGAGCGGCGCGCCGGCGGTCACGCTTGCCGACTCCCAACTCGAGCGATGGGCGGGGACGTACGTCGATCGACGCACCGACCGTGCACTCCGGCTGGCCGTCCGCGGCGGGAAGCTGGTGAATGAGGACGCGGTGAACTTCGAGCTGCGCGCGACATCGGCGAACACGTTTCGCCTGCCAGGAGACGCCGATCTCACTTTCGCCGGCGCGGCGCCGGCGCGCGCGGCGACGATCGTTCGGCCGGGCGCGGACACGACCGTTCTCGTGGAGATGCACGCGCCGCCACTCACCATGGCGCGTCTCGCCGAGTACGCCGGCACCTACGCCAGCGAGGAGCTGGATGTGCAACTCGTGGTCGCGGTGAAGGACAACCAGCTCGTGCTTCGCCGCCGCCCCGCGGCCGAAATGGCGATGCGGCCGATCTACGAGGACGATTTCGGAACGCCGATCGGATCGCTCCGCTTTTCCCGTGATGCGGCGGGACGCGTGACCGGGTTCGGCGTGTTCAGCGGCCGCATTCGAGATGTGAGATTCAGTAAACGATAATTCGTCTCACGTTGACGTCCCGGAACGTTGCTGCTCACTCGTGAGGCAACCATCAACTGCTTTGACACGGACAAGGCCGGACAAGCCGGACACTGCCGGACAAGACAAAGGCGGCAACGCCTTCTCCAAGGCGCTCAACGTCCTTTCGTCCTGCCGTGTCCGGCTTGTCCGCCTTTGTCCGTGTCAAAAGCAGTTGATGTGCGTTATCGGCCTCGAAGCGTTCGTCGGAATGCCTGTCACGCGTGACATCCGCCAACTACCGAGTAGCCGTCGCGGCGGAGCGATCGGGACCAAGTAGCTGATTGAGTTGCATAACGATGCCGTCCAGCTCTCGCCGGAGCACGGCGTAGCGCTCCTTCGCGTCGCGACCAACGCGCTGATCCGCCTGATTGGTCATTCCGTACAGATAGGTGATGTGCGCCTGAAGCCCCGGAGTGCTGTAGCGAATGGGCGGTGTGACGAGCCTGGACTCGAGCGCGCGCAGTTTGGCGAGTGTGTCGGCGGCGGCGCCGCTCGCGCCGTTGAGACGCGTTCGTGCGTCGCGCACGCGAGCGACGGCGCGATTCACCTCGCTCACCAGATCGCGAACGCGCATGTTGTGATCGAGCTGGTCGCGCAGGTCGGCCAGCGTGACGCCGTCCTTCGCGACGCGAGGATCCTCGCGCACGACCAGCGGCTGCGTCTGCGGGACACCGTTCACCGTTAGGCGCACCTCGTAGCGACCGGGGACCGCGGTCGGACCGCCACCCCCTTCCCGCCCGGCGCCGTCCCGCGGACCGGAATAGGCGAGGTCCCAGATGAATCGGTTGAGTCCCTTCTCCTTGGGAACGCGCGGCGCCGGCCGCGCGCGACGCGGCGAGTCTTCCTCAGCCTCTCCGCCGCCAGCGACCGGCTCGGCGGATGCCGCCGCCTCGCTCGAGAAGCGCCGCACGAGCTTTCCCGTCGCGTCGAGCACGTCGAGCGTGACGGCGCCACCCGGCGTTTGTCCGAGATAGAAGTCGATCATCGCGCCAGGCGGCGGATATTGGGGCGCCGATGGCCCGCGTCCGCGCCCGAAGCCACCGCCGGCCTGGTAGCGGATGCGATACGCGTCGCGCGGCTTGAACAAGGTCGCCGGCGCCGCCGCGACCTGCGCCGTTGCCTGATGCAGTGGGGTGAGGTCGTCGACGATCCAGAACGATCGCCCCTGTGTCGCGACGAGTAAGTCTTTGTGAAAGACTTTGATATCGTTGATTGGAACCACCGGGAGGTTGAGCTCGAAGGGCTGCCAGTGCGCGCCATCGTCAAACGAAATGAACATGCCGAACTCGGTGCCGGCGTAGAGCAGGCCGGCGCGGTCGGGGTCTTCGCGCACGACGCGCGTCGGGTCGTCGTTCGGGATCCCGTTCGTCCCGGTCGTCAGGCGCGTCCACGTCTTCCCGAAGTCGTCGGTGCGATAGATGTATGGCGCGAAGTCGCCGAGCAGGTAGCGGTAGACCGCGTAGTAGGCGGTGCCGGCGCGCCGCGGCGACGGCTCGATCATCGCCACGCGCCCGCCGGGCGGCAGGTCCTTCGGCGTGACATTCGTCCAGGTGACGCCGTTGTCGCGCGTCACATAGAACGGCCCATCATTCGAGCCGGTCCAGATGACGCCGCGCTGCACGGGCGACTCGCGGATCGCGTACAGCGTCGCGTAGACCTCCTCGCCCGTCATGTCGCGTGTGATCGGCTCGCCCGAGATCGCGTTTCGCAACTTTGGATCATTCGCGGTGAGATCGGGCGACAGCTTTTCCCAGGTCACTCCCTCGTCGCGCGTGCGATGGACGAACTGCGAGCCGTAGTAGATGGTGCGCGGATCCCAGGGCGAGATCTCCATCGGCGACACGCGCTGGAATCGATAGATGAGGTCCGCGCCGACGTTGCCGTACAGCGACTGCGCGCCGACCCAGTACTGTTTCTCCTGTCCCGTGCGGAGGCTCATGCGACTGAACTGACCCTTGCACGAGCCGTACACGGTGTCGGGGTCGACGGGATGCGGCATGATCGGGCCCGTCTCGCAGCCCGGCCCGTCGCGCCACTCTTCGGCCTGGCCGGAGTTGAGAGGCAGCGACGGTACGATCACCGTCGTGTTGTCCTGTTGCGCTCCGTACAGGCGATACGGCACCTGACTGTCCGTATAAACTTGATAAATCTCGGCCGTCGGCTGGTTGTATTGCGTCGACCAGCTGCGGCCGCCGTTGAGGGAGACGTTCGCGCCGCCGTCGTTCGCCTGGATCATGATGCTGTCGTTGCGCGGATTGATCCACATGTCGTGGTTGTCACCATGCGGCGTCGGGAACGTCCGAAACGTCTTCCCACCGTCGATGGACTTGAAGAACCCTTCGGCGCCGCCGTAGACGACATCGGCATTGGTCGGATCGGCGGCAAGAGTGGTGTAGTAGAAGGGCCGCGTGATCAGCGACGGCTGGCTGTTGACCAGCGACCACGTCTCGCCGGCGTCGTCGGAACGATAGAGACCACCACCCGGCTTGGCCTCGTAGAGCAAGTACAACCGATTCGGATTCGCCGCGGTGACGGCGATGTTCCCCTTCCCGACCAATTCGTTAGGCAGTCCGTTCGTGAGCCTGGTCCAGTGGTCGCCGGCGTCGATGCTCTTGTAGATGCCCCCTTCGTGCGCGCCGCTGATGATCGTCCACGGCCGTCGCTCGCCGCGCCACATCACCGCGAACAGGACGTTGGGATTGTTCGGCTGCATTTCGACATCCGACGCGCCGGTGCTGTCGGAGACGAAGAGGACCTTGGCCCAACTCCTGCCGCCGTCCCGCGTGCGATAGATCCCGCGATCGGGCGTCGAGTTGAAGGGATCGCCGGTCGCGGAGACGTAGACGATGTCGGGGTTTGTCGGATCCACGCGCACGGCGCCGATCTGCCCGACGTCGCGCAGCCCAACGAAGCTCCACGTCTGCCCGCCGTCAATCGAGCGATAGACGCCGCGACCGATCGAGACATTGCTGCGAATGTCGTCGGAGCCCGTGCCGACGTAGACGACGCTCGGGTCCGATGGCGCCACCTCGATCGCGCCGATCGACCCGACGGGAATCTTCCCATCCGAGATCGGGAACCAGCTTTGTCCCGCGTCGGTCGTCTTCCAGACGCCGCCCGATGCGACGCCCATGTAAAAGGTCGCCGGCTCGCTCGCGACACCCGTCACCGCGGTGACGCGACCGCCTCGATTGGGGCCGACCATTCGATAGCGCAGCCCGTTGAAGAGCGCCGGGTCGACGGCGTCGAGCGTGGAGCGTTGCGCGTTGAGCGGGGCGGCAAAGGGCGCCAGCAGCACAGTCGCGAGAGCAGCCGCGACGACCAGGTGCCTACCTGGATGACTCTGACTCATGACACAACCTCGTGCTGTCGGGGAAGGAGGAGGGGCGAATCGAGCAGGTCAGTCGGATTGCGATTCAGGCGTGCCTGCAGACAATCGAACCGGACAGCGTGGCAGATGGAAGGGTTCGGCATGCGCTCTGCGCTCACAACGTGACTGATGATCAACCTCAGCACATGGACACGATATGCGTACGCAATTCTTCCCTGTCGCGCTGGCTGTGATGACGATGGTCGGCTCGTCGTGTCGCCGCGAGCGCCACGCGCCAAACGACAGCGCCGTGGGCGTGACGGCCTCGAGTGCCGGCACGGTGCCCGCGAGCGACTCGTCGAATGGCGCGATCAGCGCCACGACCGCGGCCATCGGGCCCGGCATACAGGTGACGTCCACCGATGAGCACAATGTCAGCCGGTCGTTCGATCTCAAGCTCACGAACGACGATTGGGCGAAGTTTCTCGAGGCGGCGGATACGGTCGCCGCTCTTCGCGCGCGCGACCCGCGGGTGCGTCAGCATCTCGACACACAGATCGTCGGCGCGAAGACGGATGACGCCGGCCAGAAGTGGCTCGAGTCGGAGCCCAAAGTCGCGGCAGCCATCACGAGCTCCGGTCTCACGGTGAAGGATTATTACCGCCTCGGGATCGTGACCGCCACCGCCATGCGATTCATGAACGACCCCAACGCCGCCCCACCGACGCCGGCGGGGAGAGAGAACGCAAAATTCCTCCAGGACCACAAGGCAGATCTGGAGCATCTCAAGGCAATCACACAAGGAGCACCCTCGGTCCGATAACTTCGCACTGCTATAAGGGCGAGCCGAGAAGGGCGAGCCTTTCTCGGCTCGCCCTTTTCGGCTCGCCCTTTTTCGGCTCGCTCCTTTAGGCTCGCCCTTTTCGGCTCGCTCCTTTCGGCTCGCCTTTCTCGGCTCGTAGTTTTCGGCTCGCCCTTCTGCTAACCCGACACGGAGCTAACCCTACCATGCGGGTCTTGTCTTTATCGCTGTTATTCGCCGCCGCGCCGCTTCTTGCTCAGCGACCGCAAGGCACGTCGCGGGATCCCGGGATTCCCTCCCCCGCCTCGATTCTCGGCTTCGAGCCCGGCGCCGACCGGCATCTGCCGAGCTGGAAGCAGGTCACGGACTATTTCTACGCTCTCGACCGGGCCAGCCCGCGCGTCACGGTTCGCACGTTAGGCAAGACGACGCTCGGGCGGCCATTCATCGTCGCGTTCATCAGCGATTCGGCGACGCTGCGGAACCTCGAACACTATCGCCAGATCCAGCGCAAGCTCATGGACCCGCGGCTTCAGGCGCCGGGCGAGCGCGCACGTCTCGTGGACGAGGGGAAAAACGTCGTTCTCATCACGTCGAGCATTCACTCGACGGAAGTCGGCGGCTTCACGACGCCGATCGTGCTCGCCGATCGTCTCGCGCGCGCCGAGACGCCCGAGGCCCAGTCGATCCTCGCCAACACGATCGTCATGCTCGTGCCGTCGCAGAACCCGGACGGCGTCGACATCGTTGGCGACTGGTACCGGGCGACGTTAGGCACGCGCGCCGAGGGGACGCCGCCGCCGGAGCTCTATCATCACTACACCGGCCACGACAACAATCGGGACTGGTACGCGTTCACGCAGGTCGAGACGCGGTACACGGTGGATTCGCTGTACACGCCGTGGGATCCGGAGATCGTCAACGACATCCACCAGCAGGGCGGCACGGCGGGACGGATCTTCATTCCCCCCTACATGGATCCGGTCGAGCCCAATATCGATCCCATTCTCACGGCCGGAACGAACTCGTTAGGGATGGCGATGAGCTGGCGCATGATCGCCGACGGCTTCAACGGCGTCGCCACGAACGCATCCTACGACGAGTGGTCTCCGGCGCGTCAGTATTCGCTCTATCATCGCGGCGTCCGGATTCTCACCGAGACGGCGAGCGCCCGGTTGGCGACGGCGGTCGACCTCGACTTCGACCAGCTCGGTCCGGGTCGCGGATACGACGCGCGCGAGGCGACGTGGAACTACCCCGCACTCTGGACCGGCGGGACATGGCGCTATGGCGACATCGTCCGCTATCAGGTGCACGCGAGTTGGGCGATGCTCAGCCAGGCCGCGCGCGATCGGCGCGCTTGGCTCGAGAGCTACGCGAGTCTGGGCGATCGCGCGCTCGCCGATCAGACGAAGACTCCATCCTGGGGACGCGATCCCTGGCCCGCCGCATTCGTGATTCCGAAGACGCAGCCTGACGAGAGCGCGCTCCGCCGGTTGCTCAACACGCTGCAGCGAGGACAAGTGGAGATTCGGGAGGCGTCGGCGCCGGTCACCGTCGCCGGAACGACGTACCCGACCGGCAGCTATGTCGTGCTCACGCGCCAGCCGTACGGCGGCTTCGCGAAGGCAATGCTCGAGCGCCAGCGCTATCCGGACCTGCGGGAGTACCCGAACGGTCCGCCAAAGCGCCCGTACGACGTCACCGCGCACACGTTACCGTTGTTGTTCGGCGTGGACGTCGCCGAGGTTCGCGGGGCACAGCCGCCCACCGGGGCGCCGGTCGCGCGCGTCGCCGAAGCGCGCTACGCCGCCGCGAGCCTAACGAGTGGGACCAGCCGGCCACGGATCGGCGTCTACCGCAGCTACAGCGCGTCGATGGACGAGGGGTGGACGCGCTTCGTGTTCGACAGCTATCACGTCCCCTACACCTCCATCGTCGACCGTGACGTTCGCGCCGGCAAGCTGACCGACCGCTTCGACGTCATCGTCATCCCCGATCAATCGTCCAACGCGATCGCGCGGGGACTCGGCGGCAGCTATCCCGACTCGCTGCGCGGCGGGCTGGGCGACGAGGGAGCGCGGGCGTTGACGGAGTTCGTCGAGAAGGGAGGCACGCTCGTCACGTTCAACAAGGCGTCCGAGTATGCGATCGACGTCCTGAAGCTTCCGGTGCGGAATGTTCTCGACGGGGTTCGCAACACCGATTTCTACGCGCCGGGCTCCCTATTGAGCGTCGAGATTCGACGCGACCATGCGATCGCGCGCGGTTTCACGGCGCACGTGCCGGCGATCTGGTTCGAAGAGGGGCCGGCGTTCGACGTGACGGACACGACACAGGCGACCGTCGTCGCATCGTATCCGGCGACGGGCAATTCTCTCCTCTCCGGCTGGCTCCTCGGCGACGCGAAGCTCCACGGCAAGGCCGCGCTCGTCGACGTCAAACGTGGCGCGGGGCACGTGGTGCTGTTCGGATTTCGCCCACAGTACCGAGGGCAAAGTGTGGCGACGTATCCGTTGATCTGGGGAGCGATGGCGCAGCAGCGCAACTGATTCGGGCGCTTGGGACGCGGTCCGGCAGTTGCGGACTAGTCGATGCAGCCTGGAGGCTTCCATGCGCGGTACGACATTGGTCATCGGCGTTGCGGTTGTGCTCGCGGTAGGAGGATGCACGGGCGGTAAGATGGGCAATACTCGCGGCGGTGGCGCAGCGCCGGGGCAGTCGGGCGGCCGCGAAACGACGAGCGCGAGCGCTGCACCGGCGGCGGCGCCGGGTGGCGCCGGGAGCAGCGCGACTGCCGATACGACGAAGAAGGCCGCGCCGGCGAAGAAGCCGTAGCGGGTTGCACGGTCGAGTCAGAAGGCCTTAGGGATCAGTCGCGCGGTCGACTGACCGGCGCCGTTGTATCGGTTACGTTGTTCCATCTTGCCCTTCGCTAACCTTCCCGTCGATTCCGTTCTCGACCCCCTCCGCGCCGCGCTGCGCGCTTCCACGGGTGCGGTCCTGCAGGCACCGCC
>DATBHD010000373.1:0-9389 GCA_036557635.1 Gemmatimonadaceae bacterium | reverse complement strand
CAAGAAGTCGATGTTCACCATCATGAACTACTACATGCCCAAGCAGGGCGTGTTGTCGATGCACTGCAGCGCCAACATCGGCAAGGAGGGAGACACGGCCCTCTTCTTCGGTCTGTCGGGCACCGGGAAGACCACGCTGTCGGCCGACCCGAGTCGCGGAAAATCGCCGAGGAGGCGCCGCGCAGGGTAGGCGACACTGCGCACTACGTGGACAGCACGCACTACGACCCGGCGGGCAACGTGGACTCGCTGTTCACTCGCCGGCGGGACACCGTGACGATGACGTACGACCTGCTGAACCGCCTCGCGACGCGCACCCTCCCGCCCGTCACGTATCCGCTCGATTCGTCCGCCTTTCACCATCTGGATGCGGGTGTAACGAACCTTTTCTATCCGCTCTGTTCGCTGGGAGTGGGGGGCTGTCCGGTGGCAGGGGGGGCGTTGCCCGACCCCGTGATCGCTGGCGACATGGCCACCTTCGACTACGACGCCACCGGACGTGTGACGGCGGCGCGCAACGGTAGTGCCTATGTGCGCCGGGGGTACTTTCCCAACGGGCTGATTGCCGCCGAGACGCTCATGGTGCGCAGGTATGATCTCACCGACTCGCCGACGCAGCCCATGCATTCATATGTAACCCGGTACGAGTATGATCTCGACGGCCGGCGACGCTTCGTGCGCCATCCGGACCAACTCGTTGCGGGCTCGACCACCGGTGCCACCGAATATGTCTATGACCCGGACATGGGCGTATTAGGCATCGTGCGCGACGTGCTGGGGAAGTCGTACTTCTACGGGTACGACTTCGAGTCGCGCCTGACGCAAATGGTCGCGCCAGGCGGGATGCAACGGATTATGTCGTACGACGATGACGGTCGTCTGGTGCAGGACCTGCTGGGCAGCCCCGCGTTCGGCAACCAGCGGCTAACCACCTTGGCCTACGACGGCCGCGACAAACTGCTCAAATCGGACAACGCCGTGGGCGTGTTGGACCGTTTTGTTGCCTGGTACTCGGGACTGGGGAACGTGCGGCGCACCACTTATCACGATGGGGCGCAGTTCGCGTATACCGCTGACGAGGCCTTCTCCGTGGATGCGCTCGGCAACACCTACTCGTCCACCCAGAACTCGCAAACGACCTACCGAGGGGGCAGTGGGTGGCTGGCCATCACCGGGCAGACGGCCACGGTATCCAGTCAGTTCAATTCCTACGAGCCCGGGACGGGTCGGTTGATCGCGCACAAGGTCCCCTTCCAGGGGGCGTTGTCCGACTCCGCCGTCGTTTCGTATAACGCCGGTGGCCAGTTGGAACGCGACTTCACGGTTCGACCAACCTCGAGCGGGGGCACGCAGACGTACAATGACCGCGCGCTGTACTACAACGCGCTCGGCCAACTCGTGGCGACGGATACGCGGACGGCCATTGTCCCGCCGTCGCCGTCGGAGGTGACGACGCGTTTCACGTTCGAGGACTATCGGTACGATGCGTTCGGGCGGCGCGTGCTCGTGCGGATGCGCCGACAGTGCGGCCCGCCGATGGGCATGTTTACCTCCCACGTAACCTGCCGGATTAACACGATTCGGCGCACGGTGTGGGACGGTGATAGCGAACTGGACGAGATCCAAATGCCAGGCGGGGATTTGGACGGGGCGGTGCTCGAAAACGACACCGCGTCGGTGCCGCTGAAATTGGCGTGGGCTCCCGACGACGCGGGCAACCAGTCTTTGCGTGACTTTACGCCTTTTTACGGGCGGGTGGCGTACACGAACGGTCTCGCGCTCGACGCGCCGTTGGGGATCGTGCGGTTCAAGCAGCAGTTTGGATACGGGCAGAACTTTAGTAGCTCCGCCGTCTTTCCGCCGACGACGCTGGCGCTGCACTGGAACGCGCGGGGGCGGATCGACATGGTGACCTTTGACGACGGGTCTCCGACCCGTTGTCTGCCGGGGGTGCCGTCGCCCGACTGCTTGTTCAGGATTGGGCTTCAGCCCGGGGCGACGGTGAACCAGCAGCAGCGCACGAATGTCTCGTCGTGGAACGGCGTGTCGCTCGAGGCGAAAGTGGATGGGTCGGGGTTGCTCTATCGGCGGAACCGCTACTTGGATCCGATGACGGGGCGGTTCACGCAGGAAGACCCCATTGGTCTCGCAGGTGGGATGAACCTCTATGGATTCGCCGGGGGGGACCCGGTGAACTTCTCCGATCCGTTTGGACTGATGCAATGTCCACCGGACTGCGATAACAGCGACGGTTTGGGCTGGGCGCGGTACGCGGGCGGCATGCTGAAGCCCGCAGAGAAGCCTCTCGAAATCGCTGCCATGGTAGTGACTGCACCGCTGACGGCATCCGGAGAGGCTTCAATGGTGACCCTCGGTGTCGGCGCGAAGGCGGCCACATTCTTTAGGGGTGTGAGCGCGGCGGAGGCAGCGCAGATTGCGAAGGATGGCGTTCTAAAGGCGATTGGTGGTATCGAGAACGCGAAGTTCCTCACGAACACCGCCGAAGCTGCGGCTGAATGGGGCACGCGAATGCACGGTGCTGCATCTCAAGTGGTCGAGGTTGTGGTTCCGAGAGCGGTTGTCAAAGGTTTCGAGTATCTTGGCCGCATCGATGGAATTGGTGAAGCTTGGGTTGCACAGATGCAACATCTGAAGGATGCCGCGGTGAGGATCCTGCCGAAATGACGACAATTGCGAGAGTCACTTGGGTATCCCCAGAAGAAGGCGGCAGGCAGCGCCTTCCAGAGACCAACCGTTATGTCACGGTGAGTAAGTTCGCGGAGGACGGGCCGGGCTGGCCGGACGGCGCATGGAGTGTAGTGGTCGATTTTCCTCAGCCGCCATCTGTGCAGGGCAATCCATCGAGTGGTGTAGCGAGTTTTCTAATGGACACAGCGCCGAAGTCCCGATTGGTGCCTGGTGCTCGATTCGAGCTTTACGAAGGGCTGAGACGAGTAGCGACCGTGGAATTGTTCTAGAGCGGGACCTTTTTCCAGAATGAAAGAACGCCCGGCCAGAGCATCGGCCGGGCTTCGTGTTTAGAGAACGCTCGTGGTCGCGCGAGGGGATTAGGCCTGTTGCAACACGCCGTCGAGCATGGCGAGGACGACTTGCTGCTGGGCTTTGGGGAGACGGCTGACGCGCTCGAGTTGCCGCTGGAGCTTGGACGGCGGCCCGCGCTTGCCGGTGCGCGCGCTGGCGCGGGTGTCCGTGACCCCGAGCAACACATCGGTGGGCACACCAAAGAGGGCGGCGAGCGTGGGGACGAACGCCACGGGGAGCCGGAGCCGGCCGACCTCGTAGTGCGCGAGGGTCTGCTGCGCGACGCCGAGGTGCGCGGCGACGACGTGCTGGGTGAGGCCGGCGTCCTGGCGCAACTGCGCGAGGCGGCGGCCGAGCTCTTTGCCGAACTGCCGATCGGTGGGCGTCATGGGAAGCTCCCTCGAAGGCCCATGCGGCTCGATGGGCGAGGGCTTCACGATAGCGGGGGAATCGGCGGGGAGAGTTGACATGACTCTGATATGGAGTAATCTAGATCAGAGTTAATTCCTACTCCATCCCCTTGACAGGTCTCCAGGCCCCGCGACCATGACGCGCATCCCCGAGCAGGAGATCGAGCGGATCAAGCGGGACACGGATCTCGTGGCGCTGGTGCAGGCGGCCGGCGTGGAGCTGCGGCGGCACGGCGCGAACGTGGTGGGCCGGTGTCCGTTTCACGACGATCAGGGCCCGAGTCTCGTGGTGACGCCGAGCAAGAACCTCTGGCACTGCCTGGGGGCGTGTCAGGCGGGCGGCTCGGCGATCGATTGGGTGATGCGGACGGAGCGGGTGAGCTTCCGCCACGCCGTAGAGCTGCTCCGCGTGACGCTGGGCGTCGGTGATCCGACGAGTCCGGCGCCGGCCGTGACGCTCGCGCCGATCGCGGAGACCGCGACGGACGCCGAGGCGATCGACGACGCGGCCTTGGTGCGCGAGGTGATCGGCTTCTATCACGAAACCCTCAAGGCGAGCCCTGAGGCGATTGCGTGCTTGGAGCGGCGCGGCTTGAACTCCGTCGAGCTGATCGATCGCTTTCGTCTGGGTTACGCGAACCGCACGCTGGCGTATCGGCTCCCTGGCTCGCGGTGGAAGGCGGGCGCCACGCTCCGCGGCCGACTCCAACGGCTCGGCTTCATCCGCGAGAGCGGGCATGAGCATTTTCGCGGGAGCCTCGTCGTGCCGATCTTCGGCGAGCGCGGGCAGCTCGCGCAAGCGTACGGGCGGAAGCTGCGTGATGATCTCCGCGAAGGCACGCCGCTCCATCTCTACTTGCCCGGCCCGCACACCGCGGTGTGGAACGTCGACGCGCTGGCCACGTCGACAGAGATCATCCTGTGCGAAGCGCTGTTTGATGCGATGACTTTTTGGGCCGCGGGCTTTCCGAACGTGATCACGAGCTATGGCGTGGGTGGCTTCACCGAGGCCCACCGCGCGGCGCTTCGACTCTACGGCACGCAGCGGGTGCTCGTGGCCTATGATGCCGACGAAGCGGGTGACCGCGGCGCGGAGCACGTCGCCGACGAGCTCACGCGCATGGGCATCGAGTGTTACCGCGTCCATTTCCCGCGCGGGCTCGACGCGAACGCCTACGCGCTCGCGGAGGCGACGAACGCCACGCCAAGTGACAGTCTCGGTGTGGTGCTTCGCGCGGCCACGTGGCTCGGCCGCGGCGCGCCGATCGTCGCGCCATCAGAGAATACGCATGCTGGTGCAGGTCCCGCTTCTTCTTTAGCCGCTGCTCCTTCGTCGTCGGCGTCACCGGCACCAACGCCGCGCGAGCCGACGGCCGCGCTCACGATCGAGCGCCGCGGTGACGATGTGTTTTGCGTGGTCGCCGATCGCACATATCGCGTGCGCGGGCTCGCGAAGAACCTGAGCCCCGATGCACTGCGCGTGAACCTCGTGGCGAAACGTGGCGAGGGCGAGACGGCCGGCGTGCACGTCGACACGCTCGACCTCTACGTCGCGCGTGCGCGCGGGCTTTTCATCGTGCAAGCGGCGAAGGAACTGAGCGTGAGTGAGGAGACGATCAAGCGCGACGTCGGCGCCGTGATCCTCGCGCTGGAGTCCCTCGTCGCCGAGCAGATCGCGGCCACCCTCGCGCCAACGACGCCGGCCGCGCCGGCCATGAGCGACGGGGAATGCGCCGCCGCGCTCGCGCTGCTGCGCGATCCGGCTTTGCTCGATCGCATCCTGGCCGACTTCGAGCGCGCCGGCGTCGTCGGCGAGCAGACGAACAAACTGGTGGGCTATCTCGCGGCCGTGTCGCGGAAACTGCCCGAGCCGCTCGCGATCATCATCCAGAGCGCGAGCGCCGCGGGCAAAACGTCGCTCATGGATGCGGTGCTCGCCTTCGTCCCGCCCGAGGAGCGCGTGCAGTACTCCGCGATGACGGGCCAGGCGCTTTTCTACCTCGGCGAAACGGACTTGAAGCACAAGGTGCTGGCGGTCGTCGAGGAGGAAGGCGCCGAGCGCGCGAGCTACGCTTTGAAGCTCCTGCAGAGCGAAGGCGAACTGACGATCGCGAGCACCGGCAAAGATCCCGAATCGGGCAAGCTCGTGACGCACGAGTACCGCGTCGAAGGCCCAGTGATGATTATGCTCACCACGACGGCCGTCGATCTCGATGAGGAATTGGTGAATCGCGCGCTCGTGCTCACGGTAGACGAGACCCCGGCGCAGACGCGCGCCATCCACGAGCGGCAGCGCGCGCGACGGACGCTGGACGGCCTGCTCGCCAGCGCGCAACGGAGCGACGTGCTCGCGCTCCACCGCAACGCGCAACGGCTCTTGGAGCCGGTGCACGTCGTGAATCCCTACGCGCGGGACCTCACCTTTATCGACGCGCGGACGCGCACGCGCCGCGACCATGAGAAATATCTCACGCTGATCGACACGGTCGCTTTCCTTCACCAGCAGCAGCGCGAGCGCAGGACGGTCGAGCGCGACGGCTGCACGCTCGCGTATATCGAAGTCACGCGCGGCGATATCGCGATCGCCAACCGATTGGCCGCGGCGGTGCTCGGCCGCTCGCTCGATGATCTCCCGCCGCAGGCGAGAAAACTGCTCGGGCTCCTCACGCAGATGGTGCAGGCGATCGCCACGCGCGAACGCCTCCACGTGCGCGAGGTCCGCTTCACGCGCCGCACGGTGCGCCACTGCACCGGGTGGACGGACTTCCAGGTCCGCGCCCATCTCGGCCAACTGCAATCGCTGGAATACGTGCTCGCGCATCACGGCACGCGCGGCCAGCTCTACGTCTACGAACTCGTGTATCTCGATGACGAGCACGCCGATCGTACCGCAGCGAGCAGCGACGTAGCGACCGTGAGCGCGCTCAATCTCCGGGAGTATGGTGAGAACTTCGAGGGGTCCGGGGTCGACTTCGAGCATCGAAATCGCAAGAATGAGGGGGCTTTGAGCCCCGATCGAGCCCACATCGAGCCCTCGGCGCGCGGCGAGAAAACGCCGCCGATCGCTGGCAGTGACAGCGAGTTAGGCAAGTTAGTCGGTGCCGCTTCGAGCACCGCCGCGAAAAACACTAATGGAGCGCGCCGCACGCGGCGTCGTACCATACCGGAAGGTGACTCGTGAGCAACGGGACGAGTGCGCTCGCGTCCCTGATCGCCGCCTACTTTGCCTCGACCGAGGCGCAGGGCTACGCGGCGAGCACGATCGACGGCCGGCGCCGGCATCTCAGCCAATTCGCCGAATGGTGCGATGCGCGCGGACTCCTCGCGCCCGACGAGATCACGCCCGGCGTGCTCGAACGCTACCGGCAATGGCTCTATCATCTGCGCCAGTCGGACGGCGCGGCGCTCACGTGGGCCACGCAAGCGAACAAGCTCACGGCGGTCCGCATGCTGCTCGCGTGGGCCGCACGGTCGAAGCGGATCACCGTGAATCCCGCCGCCGAATTAGAGATGCCTCGCTTGCCGAAACGGCTCCCGCAGGCCGTGCTCTCGGTGAGCGAAATGGAACGCGTGCTCGCGGCGCCGGACCTCGCGACAGCGCTCGGGCTCCGCGATCGAGCGATCCTCGAAGTGCTCTACTCGACGGGCATCCGTCGCATGGAGCTCGTCGGCCTCGACTGCACTGACGTAGACCCGGAACGCGGCACGCTTTTCGTCCGTGAGGGCAAAGGGAAGAAGGACCGCCTGGTCCCGATCGGCGAGCGGGCCATCCTCTGGACGCACCGCTATCTCGATCACGTCCGGCCCAAATTGATCGAGCATGCGGCGCGGCGAGCGGTGAGAAACCGGAGCATGAAAGCGCTCTTTCTGACCGCCCACGGCACGCGATTACGAGCGACCAAGCTCACCGATCGACTCCATCAGTATCTTGTGAAAGCGGGCATCGAGAAGCCCGGCAGCGTACACATTTTCCGTCACACGATGGCGACCCTGATGCACGATGCCGGCGCCGATATCCGGGATCTGCAAGAGATTTTAGGCCATGCGCAGCTCTCGACGACCGAGATCTATACCCACGTCTCGATCGAGCGTTTAAAGGCCATCCACACGCGAACGCACCCGGCCCACGTGGTACATCCAGACGGTGAATTCTCTTCGCGCGCAGGCGCGCCCGCGCCTTTTCTTTTAGCTGCTGAAGCGGCTGAAGAAGAAACCGAATAACATCAGCAGCGTACGCCGCGAATCAACGATCATCGGCGGGCGCGGGCGGGGAATTCGGAACGCGCTGACGCGCTCTTATCTGGCCCCCCCGGCCCGCCCACGGCCAGCGCGGAACAGGCTCCGTCGCGCCGGAGCCGCGGCCCAGGCGGCGGCGGTATGGGGGCCGTCGGCTGCGCTTCGCTCCGCCGCACCGGGGCGAGCTCCGCGGGCCCAAGGCCCGCTCCGCCCAGGGCTGTTTTTGGTGCCGCGCTGCGCGCGATTTATGAGAGGCCCTGGGTGCGCATAATGTGCACATGATGCGCACTCGCCCTCGGCCCCCACGCCTTGGCCTTGCAGGCTTTACATAACGGGCGGTTATGCAAACCTGGGCCGCGGGCAACGGCTCGAGATTATCGCGTCCGCGCTGGCCTCCCGCTGCCCCCAAGGGGGCTCCCTTGCATCAGCGTGGCCGTGGACAGCGCCGACGTCCGATCGACGCTCCGCAACCGCGCTGTGCAGGGGAATGGCCGGGTGACAGTGTAGCGCGCCATGGCTGCCCACCGGGACCGTTAGAGAACGCTCAACACGGATCAGCGCGCCAGCGCACAGATATCTCCGTCCGCGGCGCTCTAGCACGGGCAAGCTAGTGGCGAGATATCTCTCGTCGCTTGCCGCGACATGCTAGCACTAGCATATTTCATCGCATGGTCGACCGACCACCCCTGACGCCGGTCGAGTGGATCGGCTCCGCTCGCGACGACCTCCGCGCCTTCCCCGAGGCCGTCCAAGACGAGATCGGGTACGCGCTGTACATCGCCCAACGTGGAGAACATCCACTGCAGGCCAAGCGACTCAAAGGCGAGCTCGGTGGACTGATCGAGCTGGTCGAGGACTACGATGGCGATACCTATCGGGCCGTGTACACGCTGAAGCTGCGGGGAGCGATTTACGTGCTGCATGCCTTTCAGAAGAAGTCCACGCGCGGCATCGCGACGCCGCGCCGCGAGATCGACCTGATCAAGGCACGCTACGCCCGTGCGCGCGAGCACCACGCGGCCCATTACGGAACGCAGGAGGAGCAATGAAGGGCAAACCAACCGTCAGTAAACCCATCCCCGTGACCCGTGGCAGCGGCAACGTCTTCGCGGATTTGGGCCTCTCGAATCCCGACGAACGACTCGCGAAAGCCGAGCTCGCGCATGCCATTTCCCACGCGATCAAAGAGCGCGAGCTCACGCAGCGCGAGGCCGCGGCACTCATGGGGATCGATCAGCCCAAGGTCTCGCACATCCTGCGTGGCCGACTCGCTGATTTTTCTACGGAACGGCTGATGAGTTTTCTCATGGGGCTCGGACGCGATCTCGAGATCGTCGTCCGGCCGGCGCCGAAGTCACGCAAGCGCGGCCGCTTGCACGTCGCCGTGTAAACGCGCATCTCTGCACCTACGACGACGCGCCTTTCAGCAGCGAAAACGGTGCGTGAAGCAGCGCAAGCACTTGCGCGTTTGGAGGCCCAAAAGTGCACGTCAGGGCCTCAGCAGTGAAAACTATGATGGAAAATCAGGAGGGCTGAGCAGCTAAAACGAGGAATGCCATCGGTTTAGAAAACTGAAATCGTACGACGGCTGTCGAAGGGGTCCTTTCACGCAGGAAGACCCCATTGGTCTCGCAGGTGGGATGAACCTCTATGGATTCGCCGGGGGGGACCCGGTGAACTTCTCCGATCCGTTTGGACTGA
>DATBHD010000372.1:0-11448 GCA_036557635.1 Gemmatimonadaceae bacterium | reverse complement strand
GCCGGCGCGCCGGCGCGCGTCGTGACGGTCTCGTCGTCGCTCGCGCGCTGGGGCCGCATCGATTTCGAGGATCTCCAGTCGGCCCGCCGGTATGTCGGCACGCGGGCGTACCTGCAGTCGAAGTTGGCGAATATCATGTTCACCGCCTCGCTCGCCGAGCGGTGGTCGGGGACGGGCGTGGCGGCGGTGTGCGTGTACCCGGGACTCGTCGCGACGGATCTGATGCGCGAGCGGTGGTGGTGGCGCGCGCAGTGGCTCCGGCCACTGTGGCGCGCGATCTTCCTCACGCCTAACGATGCGGCGAAGGCGGTCGTCGGCGCGGCGACGGCGCCGCCGCCCGGCGACCCGGTGTGCTATACGTTAGGCGGACGGTACCTGCCGGCGCCGCCGGCGGCGCGCGATGCGGCGGCGCGCCGGCGGCTGTGGGAGGCCAGCGCGCGACTAGTCGGCGTCGATCTCTGACGGCGGAATGCCGCGGGCGCGGTCGAACGCCACGCGTGCATAACGACGCACCGTTGGCCACTCGCCGCAATGGCGCACGACTTCGGTTCCCCAGCCGCAACGTAAGTCCGACTCGACCTCCTCGAACGACATGTCCGCGTAGTCCGGGTTGCGGCCGGCGAGGTGTCCGGCGACGTAGGCGGGCCGCACATCTTCATAACGGAGATCGGCGAGTCCGCGCCCGACCTGGTTGAAGTGGCGGCGGAACGCGTCGTCGTCGTTCACGCTCATCGCGTCCGCGATGCTGCGACCGGCCCACCAGCCTCCCACGGCGCCAGCGATCCCGCCCAAGACGAGTCCCACGGGCCCACCCATGGCGCCGACAGCCATCCCGCCCGATGCGCCGAGGAACCCACCGGCGCTCTCCCCCACGGTTTCCACGTCACGCTTCAGGTGCGCCCGATCGCCCTTGCCCGCCGGCCCACTCTCGGGTTCCGTGAGCGAGTAGTCGCCCTCCGGCCGTTCATTTGTCGACATCCTGATCTCCGCCGTAACATTCGCCGGCGAGCTTTGCATTTTGTGGTCCGTGCAATTCCCTGGCTGATCTCCTTTCGATGCTCTTCTTGAGCCCGCGCCCGCGGCGTCCCGAGTCGTATTACCGCGGCCGTCGCGACGATTTCACCGCCGGCATGACCGTCGCCGCCGGGATCTTTGCCGCGCTCGCGCGGGGCGCGCAGCAGTGGCTTCTCATCGTACGCGGCGTTAGGCGGCTCGATCCGGCGCGCGGGCTCTTCGCGTTCATGTGGGTCGTGGTGAAGGCCGCCGCTGTCGGCGCTCTCATCGGATTCGCTGTCGGATGGACGCTCGGCTTTCTCTGGGAACGCTGGCATCGCCGTCGCCGCGCCCGGCGCAGCGTGGCGTGACGGTGGTCGGTCTTTGGCGAAAACCGCGTGAAGCAGAGTCTCTCCAGTCCCCAACCACCACTCACCACTACCATCACTCATCATATGTCCACTCCCGAGTCCTACCTCGCCAAGCTGCCCGGCGATCGGCGCGCGGCGGTCGCGGCGGTGCGCGACGTCATTCGCGCGAACCTGCCTAACGGCTACGAGGAGTCGCTCGGCAGCGGCATGCTGGTGTACGGCGTGCCCCTGGCGCGATTCAAGACGCCGAACAAACAGCCTCTCTGGTACGTCGCGCTCGCCGCGCAGAAGAATTACAACTCGCTCTACTTGATGTCCGCCTACGGCAGCAAGACACACCGGCAGCGCCTCCGCGACGGATTCGCCAAAGCCGGGAAGAAGCTCGACATGGGGAAGTCCTGCATTCGTTTCCAGAGCCCCGACGACCTGCCGCTCGACGTCATCGGCGAGCTGATTGCGAGCATCCCCGTCGAGCAGTGGATCGCGATCTTCGAGTCGTCGCGAAGGAAACCGTCGAAACGTGCCAATGCCTGAGACAACTGAAATCGTCGTAGTCGGTGCCGGAATCGCCGGCCTTGCGGCCGCCTACCATCTCACGGCGCGACATGGTCTGCGTCGGGTCGTGCTCGTCGACGAACGCGAGCCGCTCACGCTCACGAGCGACAAGGGCACGCAAGCCTACCGCAATTGGTGGCCCGGCCCCGACGCGACGATGCTGCGATACATGACGCGCAGCATCGACATTCTCGAGGAGATCGCCGCCGAGAGTGACAACGGCTATCGCCTCAATCGGCGCGGCTACGTCTTCATCACCGCGGACGAGGAGGGGCGCGATCGACTCCGCGCGACCGCGCGGGTGGTGTCCGCGTTCGGCATGGGCGAGCTGCGCGAGCACGCGGGCCGGGCTGCCGACTATCGACCCGCCCCGGCGGAGGGCTATCGCGACCAACCTGACGGCGCCGACCTGCTACCCGGCGACGCGGCGCTCCGCGCATTTCCGGGGCTCGCCAAGGACGTCAAGGCCGCCCTGCACGTTCGGCGCGCCGGTTGGCTCAACGCGATCGCGTTAGGCGCCTGGATGCTCAAGCGCGCGCTCGGTGCCGGAGCGACGTTCGTGCGCGATCGCGTCTCGGGCTTCGATGTTCGCGGGGGGCGGCTGCGCGCCGTTCGTCTCGCGTCCGGGCGGACGATCGAGACCGAGCGCGTCGCGATCGCGGCCGGCCCCGGCTTGCCCGAGCTCACGGAGCGGCTCGACCTCGACCTGCCTCTGTTCCACGAGTTGCACGCCAAGCTGACGTTGCCCGATCCGCGCGGCGTCGTCTCGCGCGCGTTCCCGTTTCTCATCTGGAACGATCCGATCGTGATTCCCTGGACGGACGCCGAGCGCGTGCAGATGATGCATAACGAGGACGCGCTCCGTCTGTTGTCGCCCTATCCGGGTGGCGTGCACGTGCGGCCAGTCGATGGGCCGAATGGCGACGAGCTGTATCTCATCTGGACGTACGACATCGAGCCGCGGCGGTACGTGTGGCCGCCCCGCTTCGATCCGCGGTACGGCGAGGTCGCCATTCGCGGCGCCGCGCGCATGCTGCCGGGGATGTCGGCGTATTTCGGCATGGCCGCGACGGGGCTCGTCGACGGCGGGTACTACTGCAAGACGCGGGAGAACCGACCGCTCGTTGGCCCGCTCGCCGTCGAGGGCGCGTATGTGTTGGGCGCGCTCGGCGGCTTCGGCATCATGGCCGCGCAGGCGGGAGCCGATCTCCTCGCCGCGCATCTCACCGGCGGCAAACTGCCGGAGTACGCGAAGTGGTTTTTGCCGTCGCGGTACGAGGACGCGAGCTATCGGTCCCAGGCCGAGGGTTGGGGGGCGCAAGTTGGACAATTGTAAGGGCTGAGAGCGGATCCCCGCGCTCCTCTTGACTTCCGACAGGAAGCCCGCAACCTTCTGTCGGAAGTCTACAGAATACCCCAGCCCTCGATCTCGTGCCCGCCGCGCCGATCCCCAACCCGAGCGACGTCCTTCGCGGTACTCTCGACCTCCTCGTCCTCAAGACTCTCACCCTCGCGCCGATGCACGGGTGGGGAATAAGCCAGCGCATCCAGCAATTCTCGCGCGGCGTGCTCGATGTCAATCAGGGCTCGCTCTATCCCGCGCTGCAGCGACTCGAACAGAAGGGTTGGATCGAGAGCGAGTGGCAAACGACCGAGAACAATCGGCGCGCCAAGTATTACCGCCTCACCCGCGTTGGCCGCCGCGCCGTCGGTGACGAAGCGGCGAGCTGGCGCCGCTACGTCGAGGCGGTCGAGCTCATTCTCCAGGTCAGTTGAAGCGCGGAGGCGCCCCGATGGCAACGATCAAGGGAGTTCGTGCGCGTCTTCGCGCGCTCATTCGGCGCTACGCCACCGAGCGCGAGCTCGATGAAGAGCTACGCTTTCACCTCGAGATGGAAACCGAGAAGAACATGCGAGCAGGAATGAGCCCGGCCGAAGCGCGACGACGCGCGCGGCGCGACTTCGGCGGCGTCGAGCCGACGAAGGAAGCCCACCGCGACGTGCGCGGCCGGTGGATCGAGGATCTCGTCGCCGACACTCGTTATGCGCTGCGGACGCTGCGACGCGCCCCCGTGCTCGCCGGCGCCGCGATTCTCACGCTTGCCCTCGGCATCGGCGCGAATACGACGATTTTCTCGGCCGTGAACGCGGAGATATTGCGGCCGCTGCCGTTCGCCGACCCGGGCCGGCTCGTTATGCTCTGGGAGGAGAATCCGGAGAAAGGCTGGCACCAGCAGATCTGCGCCCCGGCGAACGCGTTCGATTGGAAGGATCAGGTGCGGGCGTTCAAGGACGTCGCGCTGTACTTCCAGGGCGGCGGCAAGGCCACGCTGACGGGAGAAGGCGGGGCTCAGATTCTCAAATCGGCTGGCGTCACCGGGAATTTCTTCGATTTGCTCGGCGTGCGGATGCAGCTCGGCCGCGCGCTCCTGCCCGACGAGACCTGGTCGGAGGACGGGCTCCCGCACACAGTGGTCCTCTCCGATCGATTCTGGCGCGAGCGATTTGGCGCGGATCCGCACGTCATCGGCCACAGCATTCGCATCAACGGGCAAACGAAGGAGATCGTGGGCGTCGCGCCCGCCGGATTTTCCTTCCCGGTGGACGGTGTCGACTTCTGGGAGCCGATGGCCTGGAAGCCGGAGTTTCGCGGCCAGGTGTTCTTCCGGCGCGCCCATATTGTGCGCGCGATCGCCCGGCTCGCGCCGGGGGCGACGATGGAGAGCGCCGACGCGCAGCTGCAGACGGTCGTGACGCGCCTCAAGCAGCAATATCCGGCGACGAACAAGTTCATGGGAGCGGGACTCACCCCGCTGCATCGTTTTCTCGTCGGTGACACGCGACTGCCCTTGCTCGTACTGCTCGCCGCGGTCGCGCTGCTCCTTCTCATCTCCTGCGCGAACGTCGGCAATCTCCTGCTCGTCCGCGCCGTGGGGCGCGAGCGCGAGGCGGCATTGCGCCTCACGCTCGGCGCCGGCAGGCGCCGCCTAACGAAGCAGGCGCTCACCGAGAGCCTCGTGCTGTCCATGCTCGGCGGCGTCGCCGGGGTCGGCCTCGGCGTCGGCGGCACGCACGTGCTCGAGGCGATGCTCCCCGCGGGAATGCTGCAATCGGCGCGCTTCGACGTCGATTGGACAGTGCTCGGATACGTGCTCGCGATCGTCCTTGGCAGTGGATTGCTGTTCGGCACCGCGCCCGCGCTCTGGAGCGGACGGCGAAGTCCCGCCGAATCGCTGAAGGAGGGCGGCCGCGGTGGCGACACGCACCGCATGCGGCGCTGGACGGAGCTGCTCGTCGTCGGCGAGGTCGCGCTCGCGGTCGTCCTGACGTTAGGCGCCGGGCTGCTCGTACGCAGCTTCCGGCAGCTCGTGAACGTCGACCCTGGGTTCGACCCGCGCGGCGTGCTCGCGACGCAGATCGTGCTCTCGGGACCGAAGTATGACTCGGCGTCCCAGGTCGGGGTGTTCTTCGATCAGCTCGCGCAGCGCGTCGCGGCCCTGCCGGGAGTGCAGGGCACGGCGGTCACGACCGTGCCGCCGCTGGCTGGCACTGGATACACGAGTGATTTCGTCATCGCCGGCCGGCCCGCCGGTGAGTACTACACCGAGATCACCCATCGGTCGGTGACGCCGGACTACTTCCGCGTCATGCGCGTGCCGCTGCGCCGCGGCCGCTTTTTCACCGCCGCCGATAGGCAGGGAGCACCGCCAGTCCTGATCATCAACGAGCAGATCGCGCAGAAGTACTTCAAGGGGCAGAATCCGGTCGGCCAGCGGATCACATTCGACAAGGTGCCTAACGACTCGTCGCAGTGGTCGACGATCGTTGGCGTGGTCGGCGGCGAGCGGCAACAGGCCCTCTCGGCCGAGCCGCTCATCGAGGCGTACATTCCCTTCGCGCAGGAAGTGTCGTCCGGCGCGTCGTTGTTGACGCGTAGGGCGGGCGACCCGAACGCCGCGGCGCCGGCGATCCGCCGCATCCTCGCCGACATGGACCCCGACATCGCGATCTCCGACGTGCGGTCGATGGAGACGATTCGCGACCGCTCGCTCGCCCGACAGCGATTCCTGATGGCGATGCTCGTCATCTTTGCCGGCGTCGGGTTGCTCCTCGCCGTGATCGGCGTCTACGGCGTTCTCGCCCAGGTCGCGCGACGACGCACGCGCGAGATGGGAATCCGCATCGCCCTCGGCTCACCGATCGGCAAGGTGCGCTGGCTGGTCGTTAGGCATGGCCTCGGACTGGTGAGCCTCGGATTGGCGATCGGCGTCTTTGCCGCGCTCATCGCGACGCGAGGTCTCGGCGTCCTGCTCTATCATGTGGCGCCCGCGGATCCGCTGACATTCGTCGCGATCCCCGTGCTGCTCGCCCTCACCGGCGTCGCCGCGGCGTGGGTGCCGGCGCTGCAAGCCAGCCGCGCCGATCCCGCGATAGCGTTGCGTGCCGAATGAGGAAGTTTAGAACCGCGCCTCGACGTACATGTCCACGCGCACGCGCTGCTGCGGGTAGAGCCCGCGCGCGACGTCGAATCGGAACAGCCCGTCCATGATCGACGTGCCGACGCCGACGCCGCTCATCGGCCGGCCAATCTGATTCTTGTAGAGCAGCGTGCGATCGCCCGTCCACCCGATGTCGCCGAACAGTGACGGGCGGAATCCGCCGGCGTCGTACGCCAGCTCCGTGCGCGTGAGCCAGTAGGCGTTGCCGCTCTGCGCCGTGTCCGGACGCTGCCCGCGAACCGTCTGCGCGCCGCCGAGATACCACAGCCGTTGCGCCGGGACCGTTCCCACCGAGGTGCCGCCGGAGAGCGTGACCGCGCCGAGCAGTTGCTTGGGGAGTCCGTGCGAGAATGTCAGGTCGACGGCGCCGCGCGCATAACGATTCCAGATCGTGTCCTGCTTCGACAGCGCGCTCGCCGCCTCGAGGCGAACGTCGGTCAAGAGACGCGCCCCCCGCGGGTCGAGGCCCGCCGTGTGATTCACGTGCAGTGCGCTGCCGGCATATTGCTCATTCGAGGCGACGATGTTCGGTATGAACGCCGGTCCGAACGAGAAATTGGTCTCCTGCTTCGCCGATCGTTCGTTCTCGAAGAACAGCCGCCAGTCGATTCGCGCGCCGTCGCTGCGCGGATCGCGTGCGCGCGTCAGCTCGACGCCGCTCGCCCGATAGTAGAAGCCCTCGTCGCGACCGAACAGAAGCGCCGACAGGGAGCTGCCAAAGGAGAGCGGATTGCCGAAATCGTTCGCGGCGACGAGCCGGTTGTATCCCGTCACGGCGTACGTCTTCTCGAGGTTGGTTCGTTCGACGGTGAGCTCCACGTTCGGCTCGAAGTCGGCGAAGCCGATGCGGCCGATGGCGCGCGCGTTGTAGCCTCCTCCCAATTGCTGCTCCGCCTGTCCACCGAGCGAGAACCCCTCGACGCGATTGTAGCGCATGAACTCCGGCCCCCATTTCAGCGTCGGCGGCGGCAGATGACCGGAGCCGAGGAGGAATGGCGGTTGCGCGCCTATCGAGAGCGCTTCGGCGATGAGGGCGTCGCGCTCCTTGGCGCCGAAGACTTCCTCGCCCGGATCGAAGATCGAGCCGGGGAGATCGGGGGAGTTGGCGAGCTTCTTCAGATCGCAGGGAACGCGATACGCCGTCCTGAGCTCGACCCCCTCGCGCCAGTTCTCGGTATGCCTAACGATACGGAACGCGCTCGTGTCGCACTGGTCCACCGGTGCCTTCAGGAGCCCGGCCTTCACGGAATCCCGCCGCGCGCGTCGCTGCGCCCGCAGCGAATCGCGCATGCGCTCCGCCACAGAATCGGGGAGCGTATCCAACCGAAGCTGATTCGCGACGACAACCGGTCCGGGCAAGGTGTCGATGGCGTTCACCGACGCGTACTTGAAGCTCTGCTCGAACTTGAAGGGCACGTGCATGAACGAAACCTGCGCGCTCCCCTCGGCCGCCCGAATGCGGGGGAGCCAGAAGCGCGTCTCGTAGAGACCATACTCGATGGCGATCGCGCTGATCTGGGCATGCATCGGCGAGATCATCGGCATCACCCACTTCGGCACGTCGTCCATCGAGTGCGGATCCTCTTCCTTCACCATCGACCAGACGTCGAGCGGCGCCGCGAATCGATAGGCGGCGCGCACGAGCTGCCCACTCTTGGTATCGAACCAGAGTGAGCCGACGACGAGATTCCATTTCGGCTCACGCGGTCGGACACGCAGCTCGCGCAGCTTGACCGTCGACTTGTCCGGGAGGTGGATGTCGATCGAGTCGCCGCTTTCGTACAGATAGTACGCCTCCGATCCTGTCGCGAGCGGATGCACGAACTGCCGCTCGTCGACGCTCCCTCTCACCGAGCCCGCGCCAATCCATAGAGCCTCGTAGCCCGGGTAGTATGGAATGGCGGCCATGTCCGCTTCCTCGGCCATGTCGCGCTCCGCATCCTCCTGTGCTTCCTTGGGCGCGACCGGGATCGCGGTGCGTTGTCCCTTCACGTCGATCCAGGCACCGATGCCTCGCTGCCACCGGACGCGTGAGACGTTCTCCGTTCGGAAAATCAGCCGATCGCGACCGATCCGTGCAAAGCCCATCCCGGCTGAGATGCGCTGATATGCTGTCGCGTCGTAACTGAGGAGCGCGGAATCCTGAGATAACCGTGATTCACGAGCTCGCTCGAGAAGGAGGCGGGCGTTGTGATCGTGAAAGGCCGTGGCGAGAACTCGGGCCGTCACGGGGAGTCGCCGCGCATATCGCCATGGATGCTCCTTCGAGATCGCCGCCAGCGTGTCGGTACTGTCCTTCACCACCGTGATCGTGTCGCGGCGCCTTCGGCCACCGACTGTGACCTCGTACGTTGCTTTCTTGGTCGTGTCCTTCTTTACGTCGACCGGGACTTGCAGGGCAACGGAGCTCGCGAGCAGCGCGGTGAGAAACATGGGCATTGGCAACACGGTGGGTGGGCGGCTCTTGGGCGTACGGCCCGGATTCAGGGTGGGTTTCGGTACGGCATTGCGCTACCCCATCCCTACCCTTCGATTACCGGTTCGCCCTGAGTACCCGCCTCGTCACCTCCGGTTCTCGATCCCCCGCCCCGCCCCTTCCGATGCCACGTCTCGCCGCGCTTCGCGCCTGTTTTTTCACCCTGTCGCTCGTCCCAACCCTGACTCTTCGCGCCCAGCAGCCAACGGCCGCGGTCGATTGGGATCGCCTGCGCGACGAGACGGTGCAGGTCCTGTCCGACTATCTCCGCATCAACACCACCAATCCGCCGGGCAACGAGCTGCAAACGGCGCTCTATCTCAAGCGGATTCTCGACCGCGAGGGAATTCCCGCTCAAATCCTCGACACGGGCGAGATGAAGCCGCCGGGTCGCGCGAACCTCTACGCGCGCCTCGAGGGGAACGGTACGCGCAAGGCGATCGCGCTGGTGCACCACATGGACGTCGTGCCGTCTGACGCGCGCTACTGGAGCGTCGATCCGTTTTCGGGCGTGGTGAAGGACGGCTACGTCTGGGGACGCGGCGCGCTCGACATGAAGGGCGAGGGAATCATCCACCTCATGTCGATGATCGCACTCAAGCGAAGTGGCGTTCCGCTCAACCGCGACATCGTCTTCATCGCCAACTCCGATGAGGAGCTCGACGGCATCGGCGCGATGACGTTCGTCAATCGCCACGCGGATCTGCTGAAAGATGTGGAGTATCTGATCACCGAAGGCGGCGACAACAAGTTCGAGAATGGCAAGCTCGCGTATTACGGCGTCGGCATCGCTGAAAAGCGAACCTTCTGGCAGCATGTAACGGTGCATGGCACGCCGTCGCATGGCTCGCGTCCGACGAAACAGAATCCCGTGCCACGGCTCGTCGCCGCGCTCGACCGCATCGCCAGGTACGAGACGCCGCTGCACGTCACGCCGGGCGTCGACAAATATTTCCGTGATATCTCGCGCGGCTACGGCGGCGATCAGAAGCAGTGGCTGTCCAACGTGCGCGTCGCGCTCGAGAACCCGAGCGCGCGCGCATGGATTCTGAACGACGTCTACTGGAATGCGATTCTGCGCAACACGATCTCGCTCACCGGTCTCAAAGGGTCCAACAAGACCAACGTGATTCCCGCCGAGGCGTCGGCGGACATCGACATTCGTCTGCTGCCGGACGCGGATCCGAAGGAGTTTCTCGCGACGTTGCAGGGAGTCGTCGCCGACACGGCGGTCCACTTCGACCAGGAGCTCGCGCCGAGACAGGCGCTCGAGAGCCCGATCGAGACGGAGTTCTTCCATGCCATCGAGCGGGCGGCGCATGATCGCGATCCGAACGCGTTTGTTACCACACCGATGCTCACGGGCGCAACAGACCGCCCAACGTACCGCGCTTTGGGCATCGTCACTTATGGCTTCGATCCGTTCAAGGTCGAGGTGGCGGACGCGCAGCGCGGTGTACACGGGAATAACGAGCGCGTCTCGGTCGAGAACGTCGGCTTCGGGGTGCACTATCTCTACGACGTGTTACGGTATGCGCAGGGGACACACGTCACGCCATGAGCAATGATCTCGCGGTGTCGGTGCGCGGGCTGCGCAAGCGCTACGCCGACGTCGTCGCCGTCGACGGACTCGATCTCGAGATTGCCACCGGCGAGTGCTTCGGGTTGCTCGGGCCTAACGGCGCTGGCAAAACGACGACGGTCGAGATCTGCGAAGGGCTCACCGCGCCTGACGAAGGCGACGTCGTCGTCCTTGGGCGCCGCTGGTCGACCAACGAGCGCGAGCTCCGCGAGCGGCTCGGCATCCAGCTGCAGGAGACGCAGCTCGCGGAGAAGTTGACGGTCTCCGAGACGCTGCGGCTGTTTCGGAGTTTCTACCAGCGCGGCCGTCGGGTCGACGACGTCATCCGTCTCGTGCAGCTCGACGAAAAGCGCGATGGCCGTGTCGGCAAGCTCTCGGGCGGACAGAAACAGCGTCTCGCGCTGGCGTGCGCGATCGTCGGCGATCCGGATCTGCTCTTCCTCGACGAGCCGACGACGGGACTCGATCCGCAGTCGCGGCGACAGATCTGGGAGTTGGTGGAGGAGTTCAAATCGATGGGTCGCTCGATCCTTCTCACGACCCATTACATGGATGAGGCGCAGCGTCTCTGCGATCGCGTGGCGATCGTCGATCATGGGCGCGTGATCGCGCTCGGCACACCCCGCGAGCTCATCTCGTCGTTAGGCGCCGATCACGTCGTCGAGTTCGTCCTCGTGCACGACGGCGGCGGCCTGAACGAAGAGACGTTGCGTGCGATGGACGGCGTCCGCGGCGTCCGCCGTGCCGGCGCCGCGAACAACGGCAACGCGTGGGAGCTGCGCTCGACCGAGCTGCATCGCAGCGTGCCGGCGCTGTTGGCCGAGCTGACGCGCCACGACCTCCAGCTCGCGGAGCTGCGCACGCACTCGGCGACGCTCGAGGACGTATTCGTTCATCTCACCGGGAGGCAGCTGCGCGATGAGTGAAATCGAAACGTCCACGCCGCGCCGCTTCGGTATCTCGCCGTCGCTG
>DATBHD010000371.1:0-16285 GCA_036557635.1 Gemmatimonadaceae bacterium | reverse complement strand
GAGAGTCGCGTCCGGATTCCGCTCATGGCAGCACCTTGATTTTGATGTTGCGGAGCGCCAGCGCTCCATCGTGGTCGCCCTGGATGCCGATATAGCCTTCCTTCGCCTTACCGTAGTTCGGGTAGTCGTTGAACTTGCTCTTCTTCACGCGCGCCGTCCAATCCGTGCTGCCTAACGTATAGTCGACCATCTTGTGGCCGTTGAGCCAGTGCTCGACGTGATCCCCGTTGACGACGATACGCGTGTGGTTCCATTGGCCGGCGGGGTGCAGATAGCCTTTCGGCGAGGGATACACGGCGTAGTCCGCGGCCGCTGACGTTAGGCGGCTCTTCCCATCGGCGTGGCCCTTGTCGTCGAGGAGCTGGTACTCGGGCGCGCTCCAGTAGATGTGATCGTACTCTTCGGTGCCCCGATAGAAGATCCCGGCGTTTCCCTTCGGCGCGATCTTCCAGTCGACCTCGAGGTCGAAGTTGCCGTACTTGTCAGCGGTGAGGAGGTCGTCGGTGCCGACATCCTTGGCGAGCGTCCCGTCGGCGACGTGCCACCCGGCGGGGACCGCCGGCGACTTGTAGCCACGCCAGCCGGTCGTCGACGTGCCGTCGAAGAGGAGCTTCCATCCGGCGGCGCGCTCGGCGTCGGTGAGGGTGTTGTTTTGAGCCCGGGGATGGCCCGCGGGCTGCTGGGCCCGTGCGGCGGCGGACAGGAGAAGGAAGGCGCTCGAGAGCGCGGCGAGGCGTACCAGGCGATGAGACATCGGCGCAATGGGGAGAAGTTGCGCCTAACCTGCTCATGGGCGGGACCCGGTGCAAGGTCCACAGACCCGCTAAGTCTTCTTTCTCGCGTTGACCGCCGCCACGAACCGCTGCGCGTCGTCGGGGCGGAAGCTCTCGAGCAGCTTCTTGCCGTTGATTTTAGTGTTCGCTAACAGCCGCGGCTGGTGGCCGTTGAGGTCGAGGACGATGGAGCCGTCCTCGTAGCTGGCGTTGCGCACGTCGCTGAGCGGATACGCGTACTGCTGGCCGAGCGCGGACTGCACGGTCTTCTTCACCAGCCGCTCGATGGAGCCGCTGAATCCCGAGTCCTTCACCGCGTTCGTATCCGTCTCTCGGCGCACCTTGTCCATCGTTTTGTCGGAGAGGCGCACGATGATCTGCTGGCCGACGAGCGCGAGATCGACGCTGCTGTCCTCGTTCACGATCTGCACGTCGCCTGGACCGAGCTCGAGGGCGCTGTCCCGTCGTGCGATGGCGCCCGGCCCCTTGCCGGGGTCGCCGCCCGGATTGTCGCTCCGACCGCATGCGCCAACAAGCAGTAGCGCCACGCCCATCCACGTCGGTGCCGACCGTCTCATTCTCGCAACCCTCCGCGGTTGATGTCCTTGAGCTCCAATTGCAGCGTCCCGAACGGCAAACCGGACTTCATGCGCAACATCAGCTTCAGGGAGTCGTCGGAGAACCAGATTTCCGCCTTGCTGTCCTGCGAAAAGATGCCCTTGCTCTTGATCGCCGGCCTAACGACGATCGCATCGAACTCGCCCGCCGGCACTCTGATCCGCTCCTTCCGCAACACCTCCAGTTTGACAGGGTTGCGGTCCGGCCGGAAGTAGCGATTGAACTCGTACGACTGTCCGAGATCGAGCGAGAGCGTGCGCACGAAGTAGATGAACGAACCATCGTCGAGGGGCAGGCTGACGCCGGGCTCCTCGGGCTTTCCGTTCTCACTGAAGGTCTTTCGCTCGGGAAACATCTCGAAGTCGCGCTCGCGCTCGTAGCTCCCCTCGTCGATGTTCTGCTTGTAGCGGAGCGATGCCATCGTCGCCGTGTCGAACCAGCTCTCGTAGTGGTCGTTCACGCTATAGAACAGCATCCGCCCGTGGACGTCGAAGGCGGTGTGATACGCGGTGTGGCCGCGAACGGTGTCGATGCCGACGACGCTCATCGTGCCCGTGCCGACATGGAGGAAGTTGACCTTGGCGTTGTACGTCAACCTCTCGCCGACCGCGAACGGCCTCGTCTGTTCGTTAGGCTGCTGGCGCGGCGAAAGCCGGACGTCCTCTGCCTTGGCCGCGCCAAGGGCCAGGGCGAGCACCGAGAGAAAGCCCACAACAGGCAGGGAGCTTCGCATAACAATCAAATGTAGCTCTGGTCATCCAGAGGAGGCGTCTGCGGCGAGAGGTTCCTACTTAGTATCGATGTGAGCACAATTGGTTCCGTGAATCCCAGTGAGCCAGGCTTGTCGCTCGCTCTCGACCGCAGGTCTCGGGGGATGGATCACGGAACGTGATCCTCCGCGGTCGATCACGCGAAGCCGGGCTCGTCACGGAGCACGATAGGGCGGAAGAGCAGATCCCTCGTCGCTTCGCGCCTCGGGTGACAGATTCGTTACGGAACCTTCACCTGTTCCCGCGGCGATGGCGGTACGGGAATGAAATCCTCACCAGGATTGATGAAGCGATCGCGCTCGACGCCATACTGCTTGTCGTAGAGCTGCCGATAGCGTCCGCCGAGGGCGATCAACTCGCGATGCGTTCCGCGCTCGACGACGATGCCGTTGTCGAGCACGAGAATCTGGTCCGCGCTCTCGATCGTCGACAACCGGTGCGCGATGACGAACGTCGTCCGGCCGCGTCGCAGCGAGCGGAGCCCATCGCGAATCAGCGCCTCGCTCTCGCTGTCGAGGCTCGACGTCGCTTCGTCGAGGATGAGAATTCGTGGATCGGCGAGAATCGCGCGCGCGATCGCGATGCGTTGGCGCTGGCCGCCGGAGAGCTTCACGCCGCGCTCACCGACAATCGTGTCGTACCGCTTCTCGAACTTCTCCGCGAACTCGTCGACGTGCGCGATGCGGGCCACGGTACGAATGTCTTCGTCCGTTGCACCCGGTTTGCTGTACGCGATGTTCTCGCGGATGGTGCCATCAAAAAGAAAGTTGTCCTGCATCACCGCGCCGAGCTGCATGCGGTAGTCGTGCAGCCGCGTCGTCTCGAGATCGTGACCGTCCACGAACACCCGACCACTCGCCGGGTGCGTGAACGCCATCACGAGATTGATGAGCGTACTCTTACCAGAGCCGCTCGGCCCGACGAGCGCCGTCGTCGACCCGGCGTGCGCCTCGAACGACACGTGCTTGAGGACGGGGACGCCCGGGTTGTACTCGAAGCTCACGTCCTCGAAGCGCACCTCGCCGAGGAGATCGGCGAGCGGTGCCTTGCCCGCGTCGGTCTGATCTTCGGTCGGCGTCTGCATGATCTCGCGAATGCGATCGAGTCCCGCGAACGCCTCGCTGATCTGCGTCCCGATCGACGCCATTTGCACGAGTGGCGCCGCCATCAGCCCGACGAAGAAGATGTACATGATGAAATCGCCGAGCGTCATCGTGTGCGCGAGAATCGCGCGTCCGCCGATGATGATCATCACCACGCCGATGAGACCTACGATCACCGAGGCACCGGAGCCAACGGCGGAGGTGCCGGTAATTGTTTTCGCGACGTTTCGGAAGAGCTTATGCACGCCCTTCGCGAACACGAGCTTCTCGCGACGCTCGGCGACGTAGACTTTCACCAGGCGCACGCCACCAAGACTCTCGGCGAGGCGACCGGTGACTTCCGCATTGATCACGCTCCGCTCTCGAAAGATCGGGCGCAGTCGCTTGAACGCGATCGCCATCATCCCGCCGAAGCCGCCGAGAATGACGATGGTGAGCGCGGTGAGCTTCCAGTTCAGCCAGAACAGGATGCCGAGCGCGAGGATCGCGGTGATCAGGCTCCCAGTGAGCTGAATGAGCCCGGTGCCGACGATGTTGCGAACACCCTCGGCGTCGCTCATCACGCGCGAGATGAGGATGCCGGTCTTCGTCGAGTCGAAGTACGACACCGGGAGACGAAGCACATGCTCCTGGACGCGCTTTCGCATCTCGGTGATCGCGCGCTGCGCGGCGATGCTGACGACTTGCGAGTTGGCGAAGCCGGTCGCCGCCTGCACGAGCGTCGCCAGCGCCGCCGCTCCGGCGAGGGGCATGAGCAGCGATGCACGCCCTTTTCCGACGACGTCGTCGATGAGGAACTTGGAAGTCCATGGGAGCACGAGCCCGGCGACGCGATTGATCAGCATGAGCACCATGCCGATCGCGAGCGACCCGCGATGCTCGCGAAGGAGCTCGCGGGTCTCGGCCCAGGCGCGGGCAGTGTCAATTTTCTTTTTCGGGGGAGCGGCGGGCGTGGCAGGCGCAGTCATGCTCGAGAAGCAGAATGGGTGACTGGCAATATATCCGCTGGACATCATTGGGGCGGCACAACTAACGGCTCGCCCTTCTCGGCTCGCCCCTAGTTCAGTCGGTCCAATGCTCTACTGCCCAATCGAAACTGTAATTGCTCCGGTCGGATACTGGCCGTATTCGGTCTTCCGCGCCGCGATCCCGGCGTTGAGATGGAAGAACGCGAACTCCAGCCCCGCGCCCGCGGACGCGACATAGCCGCCGCTGATGAGGGAGAGGCCGGCGCGGATGGGCAGAAAGGGAACGAGCCGCAGCTCGGCGCCGGCGCCGACGTGCGTGCGCTCGGCGAGGCGCATGCCGTCGCCGAGGTTCTGGCGGACGTCGGCCATCGCGGTGAGGAAGGGCAGCACGCGCATCGACGCGCCGACGTTCAGCGACGGCGTGAAGCGCATCGCATCCACCTCGGCGCCTAACGCGGCGGCGCGCGCGCGAAGCGAATCGGGTAGCCGCGACATCTGGACCGCGTCGAAGTTGGTCTGTCGTGTACCGGAGGTCGTGAACAGCGCCCCACCGGGCCGGAAGTACATCTGACTCACGTCCCACTTGAACGTGTTGATCAAGTTCTGAATGGTCGCGCCCGCGGCGAAGGGGCCGAATTGCCAGGCCGCGCCGACGTCGACGCCGACGCCGCTGCCGTGCTGCGGCAGGCCGCTGACGGCGGTGTCGGATTGGATCATGGGGAACTGCACGTTCAGCGCGAGCGGATTCGCGTCGAGCTGCGAGCCCGCGTCTTCACCGATGAACAGTGCGTTGCCGACGATGTACTTCACGGTCGCGCCGATGGCGAGATGCTGCGTCAACGGCCCCAGGCCGAAATCGACGCTCTGGCCGAAGCTCGCCGCGGCCGTCGTCATCACCGCGCCCTCGGTGCGCGAGCCCTCGAGGCTCATGCTCCGCGGCGTTCCGCTCTGCCCGGCGTTCCCGTACAGGAGGACCTCGACGGCGTCGGGGCTGAGCTTGCCGCGCTCGTAGGCGCTCGTCGCGACCTGGAACGCGAACGGGCCGACGCTCATCGCGAAGGAACCCGTGCCCTCGGCGTCGATCTTCTGGCCGCCTTGCGACTGCACGCGAGAGAGCCAGCCGGCGAGCACGGCGTTCGGCACCGTGACGCCGCTGTACTTCGAGAGATCGCTGAGCGAGATCGGATCCGTGCCGGCCGCGCCCCGGCCCGCGAAGCCGAAGGACATGAATGGATTGTCGGGCATCCCGAGGCCCGCGGGATTCCACGCCACGGCGTTGAAGCCGCGGGCGAGCGCGGTGTAGTTATCGCCTAACGCGAGCGAGGCCGCGCTGGCGCTGGGGAGCTGCGCCGCGACGCGATGCGTGAAGACCAAGCCCGCGACCAGCACGAGCGCCGAGCGTGTGATCGCGACGTGTGAACGAGTCATGGCTCAGCTCTCCGTGGTGCTCAGGATGATCTCGAAAGTGCTCGTGATTTGCAGGACCTGCGTCGGCGTCAGCGTCACCGAACCGGTCGGTGAGCTGACGCTCCCCGACACCGTGAGATCGGCGGTGTGCCCCAGCAGGGACTTCAGCTCGTCGGCGGTGAGCGAGACGTCCTGCGATTGCTGCGCCGCCGTCGTGAGCGGGATCGACTTGACGATCGGCGGCGCGCCGGGGACGCTGAAGGTCGCGGTGAGCGTCCCCTGTACGCCGAACGGGCTGGCAATCGTTAGGTGGAGCGTCCCGCCGCGCACTCGATTGAGGAGCGCTTCATCGCTCACCGAGCTGAGGTCGACCGTCGTCGCCGCGGCGCTGATCGTTTGATTCGCGACGTTCACCTCCGCCTGCGTGAGGGCGATCGGCGACGGCTGGATGCTGACCGAGAAGCTCTGGCTGGTGTTGATCGACACCGGGTCGCCCAACGGCGAGTTGAGCGTCAAGTAAATCTCGATCGGCTGGGCGCTCGTGATCGAGAGCGGCCCGCCGCCGACGTTCAGCGGGAGAGCGCGCTGCACCGACGCGCCATTCTTGCCGATCGCGAGCGCCGCGCCGTCCACCGAGTCGATCGCGACGAGCGTCGTCCCGTTCATCACCCGAATGACGAAGTAGCCGTACGGCGCGCCCGCCGCGTTAGGCCGGATTGGATCGAAGGAGAAGTTGTTGGTGACCGTGTAGGTGAAGCCGCCGTTCAGAATCGTCGCCGCGACGAGATCGGTCGGCATCGTGACCGGCGTCGAATCGACGATCGTGAACGCGGGTTTGGGCACCGTCGTCCCATTCGCCGCCGCGCATGCTCCGCACACCTGGCCCAACGACCGGCTCACAGCGGCCGGTGTCGCGAGGCTCAGCGCGAAAACGGGCTGTCCCCCGGACGTGGACAGGGTGAGCTGCCCCGTCTTGGGCAGCAGCTCGCTCACACTGAAGCGTGTGCTGTCGCCGGGAATCAACCAGGTCTGGTTCCAGGAGGGGAGTTTGGTGGGATATTCGCACGCAGTGACAGCGGCGAGCCCCAGTGGAACCAGGCGCGCGCTCATTCGGGCGGCGCGCGACGCAACACGGCTTTGCATGGGAAGCTCCGGGATCGTGCTCGGTGACGCGGTGGCCGGTACTCCGTAGATGGACGCCGCAGCGCGACCGGTGTCACCGGTTTCTCCGTCGGGCGAACGACCCGCGACGGGTTGATCCAACACGGTCACATGCCCACGTTGTGACATGCGCATTCCCTTGCAATTCGCTTGTATTTCGGCAGCTCTCGCGCTCGGCGGTCGACGCACGACGCTGAGCGCCCAAGATCCTCCGCCGGTGCGGCGCGAATTCCGCGCCGCTTGGGTCGCGACCGTGGGCAACATCGATTGGCCCTCACGACCCGATCTCGACACCTGGACGCAGCAGGCGGAGCTGTTGGCGATTCTCAACAAGGCGGTCGAGCTCCATCTGAATGCGATCATCTTTCAGATCCGCCCCGCCAACGACGCGCTCTACGACTCGCGACTCGAGCCCTGGTCGGAGTACCTCACGGGACGGCAGGGGCGCGCGCCGGAGCCGGCGTGGGATCCGCTCGCCTTCGCCGTCGCCGAGGCGCATCGTCGAGGGCTCGAGCTGCACGCGTGGTTCAACCCGTACCGCGCTCGTTATGAGCGTCCGCTCAGCGAAGCGGCGCGAACACACGTCAGCAGGACGGCGCCGTCACTCGTCAGGCAGTACGGCGGCTATCTCTGGATGGACCCCGGCGATCCGGCGGTACGGAAGCGCGCGGTTCAGGTGGTGCTCGACGTCGTCAAGCGCTACGACATCGACGGTGTTCACATCGACGATTACTTCTATCCGTACCGCGAGAACGACTCGAGCGGCCGGCCGATCGACTTTCCCGATTCGGCGACGTACGCGCGGTATCGCGAGAGCGGCGGCAAGCTCGCGCGAGACGACTGGCGGCGGCACA
Organism: Gemmatimonadaceae bacterium; assembly: GCA_036557635.1. Taxonomy (GTDB): domain Bacteria; phylum Gemmatimonadota; class Gemmatimonadetes; order Gemmatimonadales; family Gemmatimonadaceae; genus AG2. The sequence goes on along the minus strand of DATBHD010000371.1, from coordinate 8,631 downwards.
ACGTCGACCTGCTCGTCGAGGCGCTCGACCGCGGCGTGCACGCGACGAAGCGCTGGGTGCGATTCGGCGTGAGTCCGATCGGGATCTGGCGACCCGGCAATCCGCCCAGCGTCACACCCGGCTTCGACGCGTTTCAGGAGATCTTCGCCGACACGCGGAAGTGGCTCCGCAACGGCTGGGTGGATTACTGGGTCCCGCAGCTCTACTGGGCGGTGGATTCGCCGCAGAGCTATCCTGTGCTGCTCGACTGGTGGGCGTCGCAGAACGTCAAGCACCGCAATCTCTGGATCGGCAACGGCCTGCACCGCGTCGTCGACACCGCGCAGGCGTCGAATGGAAACCGCGGCGCGAACTGGCGCGCCGACGAGATCGTCCAGCAGGTGAACCTAACGAGAGCCAGCGTCGCGAGCGCGCCGAATGGTGGAGCGACCGGGAACGTGTTCTTCAGCATGAAGGGGCTGATGCGCGATGTCGACAGCATCGGCGCGAAGCTCGCGCCGCTGTACGCCGAGCCGGCGCTCGTCCCGGCGACGCCATGGCTCGACAAGACGCCGCCGCGGCGTCCGATGGCGACGCTGTTCACGTCGGCGGCGACCGGGGAGCGCTACCTGCGGCTGACCCCCGGCGCCGGCGAGAAGCCGTGGCTCTGGCTGGTGCGGACGCTGAGCGGCGGCCAGTGGACGACCGCGATCCTGCCTAACGAGGTGCGCTCGCATCACCTGAGCGGTGAGGTCGAGCGGGTGGTCGTGAACATGATCGATCGCGTCGGGAATCTCAGTTTGCCGGTGGTGGCACGTTCGGGGCGCTCGGCACCCGCGGTGGTGGCGCAACCGTGACTGGAAACTCTGTGGAGGAACTGCTCGACGCATCTGCGTCCCGCCGTCCAACTGCTGAAAGTTCTGAACGAGCGCGGTTCAGACTCGACTGGCGTATGTCGCTATTGCTCCTCGGCGCCACCGCGTGCGCGCCCGTGATATCTTCGGGCGGCCCCACCGCCGTCAATCCGCGGCAGATCCAGCCCGAGCGGCCCACGGTCGCGACACATGCCGGCACTGTCGCGCCGGGGTATCTGGAGATCGAGACGGGCGTCGAGCGCGATCAGCGTCCCGACGGCACCCACGCCATGCTGGTCCCGAACGAGATCAAGATCGGACTCGCGCCGCGTGTCCAGCTCTCGGGCTTTCTTCCCGTGCAGAGCGCGAGCGGAATCCCGTTAGGCATCGGCGACGCCGCCGCTGGTATCAAGTGGCGGCTCATCGATGGCGAAGGACCGCTCCAACGCTTCGCGATCCTTCCCCTGATCAAATTTCCCACGGGGGGCGATCGTGGAACCAACACCACCGACGTCGGTCTCCTCCTGATCGACAGCCGCAACTACGGACCGGCCAGCATCGACATCAACGCCGGCATCACACGTCGCAGCGGCGACGGCTCCACCGCTCCGCGCACCGCCACGTTCTGGACCGTGGCGGGCGGAGTACCGGTTGCCGGTCCATTCGGCTGGCAGCTCGAGTGCTTCGGCTTCCCGGGCACGCACGGCCCGGCCGGCGGCGCGCCAATCGTCGCCATCCTCACCGGGCCCACGCTAGGCTACTGGCAAACGCTGGCGTTCGACGCGGGCATCATCGTCCCGGTGTCGGGCCCGCAGCTGCACGCTTTTTACGCTGGCCTCGTGACCAACCTCGGCAAGTTGAGACGGTAGTTCTGGGGGAGCGGAATTGCCTCCCAGCGGCCTCGCAGCACCCTCCAAAAGCGTTGTCACCGACTAACACGGACACAACAAGTGGAGGTCCGGTATGAGTCCGTGCCTCGACCGTGTTAGTCCGTGATCACGCTTCCAGATCATTCTCCGATCGAGACGCTCAAAGCGCCAGTCGGCTGTGCGCGGGCAGCCTGACGCCGCTTGCCGCGGCAGCGCCCAGCGATATGTTCGCCCCACCCGTACACCAGTCAGCACCCACGTGGAGGCTGTCATGAGATTCACCAATCGCGCGGCGCTCGCGATGATCGTCGTCGCCGCACTTCCGCTCGCGGCGCAACAGCAAACCGCGCGTCCCCAGGGCCAGCGTCAACGTCCTCGCCAAGTGGTGAAGATGGATTCCGCGCGCGCCGAGGAACTGTACGTCAGCAATCGACCCGAAGACCAACCGCCGGCCGATTTCGAGGGGCAGATCGCGCGCAAGAAGGCGACCGACAGCATTCTTGCCGCCCGCGCGCCAGGCGCGTACGAGTTCAAGAAGATCACATACAAGAGCAACGCGGACGGGATGGAGATTCCCGGCTATCTCTTCGCGCCGCTCACCAAGCGCGGTCCGCACGGCCACGCGGCGATGGTGTGGGTGCATGGCGGCGTCCATGGCGACTGGACGCAGTCGATGCTGCCGTTCGTGAAGGAAGCGGTCGCGCGCGGCTACGTCATCGTCACGCCCGACTACCGCGGCAGCACCGGCCACGGCGCCGCCTTCTACAACGCGATCGACTACGGCGGCAAGGAGCTCGACGACGTGCTCACCGCGGTCGATTATCTGAAGACGTTGCCATACGTCGATCCCGATCGCATCGGCATCATGGGCTGGAGCCACGGTGGCTTCATCACCGCGCACCTCGCGATGCGCAAGGAGACGCCGTTCAAGGCGGCCGCCGCCATTGTGCCGGTCACGAATCTCGTCTTCCGTCTCTCGTACAAAGGGCCCGGCTACCAGCGGAGCTACTCGACGCAGCCGACGATCGGCGGACTGCCCTTCGAGAAGCGCGAGGAATACATCAAGCGGTCGCCGCTCTATCACGTCGAGGATCTCAACATTCCGATTCTCGTGCACGTCGCGACGAATGACGAGGACGTGAACTACGTCGAGGATCAGCAGCTCGTGTGGAAGCTGCGCGCGCTCAAGCCCGATCTTGCCGAAACGAAGATCTACGTCGATCCCGCGCCGTGGGGGTCATCGGTTGGGCATGCGTTCAGTCGACGCGTCGATCCGAAGACGCTGGAGCGCGTCGATTCACCGGCGCAGATCGATTCGTGGAACCGGACGTGGGTCTTTTTGGAGTGGTGGCTGAGGCCATACGAGGATCACTCGAAGCCCCTCCCCAAGCTGGCGACGGGACCGGGACAGTAAGGAGCGAGCGGAGCAGGTGCTCGGCAGCTGGTTGGTGATTAGCGAATTCGAATCCGTGTGGAGCGTTGCGCGTCGGAAGCAACGCTCCACGCTCTACGCATCACGCTCTATGCGCTCGGCCAGCAGCTTCGTCGTGAAGCGTTGACCTTCGGAGATGCGTTCGATCTCGATCGCGATCGCGTCCACGGACTGCTCGAGGTGGCGCAGTCGATCCTCGTCGATTTGAGGCCCCCCACGTTCGGCGCGCAGGAGTCGCACGCGCGCGGCCACGCCGATCGCGACAAGGCTACCGATCGACAGAACGATGCCGCCGCAGACGGCGAGAAAAGTGTACACGTCCGGATCCATGGGAACTCCAAAACTGGGTGCTGATCTTGCTATTCGGCCGTCGAGACAGAAGGGGGTAGGGGACGCTCCTGCGCCTACGGCGACCGGCCATGCAGTCTACGATAGCATTTCGATTCAGTTTCTGGGCGACGGTCGTCGTATTGGCCATCCGACCTCGCGTGCTGGCGGCTCAGTTCCGCGCGGACTCGGTGCGCCAGGACCTGCGCAATATGGTGGGCGACATCTGGAGCGTCTGGACCTCTCCGGTTCACACGACGGCGAACGACATGCTCGGGGTGGCGCCCGCGGTCGGGCTCACCGGTGCCGCCGCGACCTTCGATCAGAGGCTCGAGCGATGGATCAAGAATCATCCCGAGGTCTGGCCGGTGCGAACACTGCGGCAAACGCTGAGCGAGGAGGCCCGTTACCCCGTGTACGAGCTTGGCAGCGGACAGTTCCTGCTGCCGCTCTCGGGTGCCCTCTATCTCGCCGGCTCACTCGGCCATTCGCGGAGCTTACGCGACGCGGGGCTGGGATGCGCGACGGCTCACCTAACGAGTGCCGGCGCGCGGGAGATCGTGTATCTGCTCATCGCGCGCGATCGCCCGCGGCTGTCACCGGATGATCCGTTCAGAATTGGGTTTCCTGGCAGCCGCGATTGGGATGAGCACTCTTTCTTCAGCGGGCACATCGCGAACTCACTCGGCTGCGCGAGCTTCCTCTCGCATCGATTCGATCTGCACGCGGGGTCGCCCTTGCTGTACGGATTCACGATGCTGATCGGCGCGGGCCGGCTCCTCGACGGACGACACTGGCTCTCCGACACCGTCGCCGGTGGCTTGTTCGGCTATGCGGCGGGCAAGGCCATCGCGGCGCGCATGCTGGCGCGCGAACGAACGCCGACGACAGCTTTGGCGCCGCCGTCCTCGCCGCTCACGATGAGTTTTTCGATTCCGTTCGACTAAAGGAGCAACGCCTCTCCGGCGTCGAGCAATGAAGAAATGGCGGCCCCTGGCTCGGCGCGGTGGAACTTCGTAACCTTGCGCCGCCATGCGGCCGCTTCTCACCCTCCCCCTCCCCCTAGCCCTCATCGCCCTGCTCTCCTGCCAGAGCGGACGACCCGACGACGGTCGCACCGTCATCACCTTCGCTGGGAGCGCGCTGGGCGCCGAGGGGGAGGTGCTCGCGCGTGAAGTCGCGCGATTCGAGCGTGCTAATCCCACGATTCACGTGCGCGTGCAGCACACGCCGGACGACGCGACGCAGCGGCATCAGTTGTTCGTGCAATGGCTCAACGCGCGCGCTGGTGAGCCCGACGTCCTGCAGCTCGACGTCGTGTGGACGCCGGAGTTCGCGGCCGCGGGATGGGTGCTGTCGCTCGACCGTTGGCATCCAGCGGCGGGCGATTTCTTTCCTTCGACGATCGCGGCGAACACGTGGGCCGGCTCGCTCTACGCCATCCCGTGGTGGATGGACGTCGGGATGCTCTACTGGCGCACCGACCTTTTTCGCGCCGCGCCGGCGTCGATGGACGAGATGGTGGCCGACATGGAGCGGGCGCGGCGGGCGGGCGTGCCCTATGGGATCGTGTGGCAGGGCGCGCGCTACGAGGGGCTCGTCACCTGCTTTCTCGAGTACCTCGGCGCGTTCGGCGGCAAGGTGATGACCGACGACGGACGCATCGTCGTCGATTCGCCGGAGGGGATCCGCGCGCTCACTTTCGTACGGCAACTGCTCAGTAGTGGAGCGACGCCAGCCGAGGTGCTGACGTGGCACGAGGAAGAATCGCGATTCGCGTTTCAGAACGGAAACGCCGCGTTCATGCGCAACTGGCCGTACGCCGTCACGATCATGAACGTGCCGAAGGATTCGCGCGTTGCCGGCAAGTTCGCGGTCGCGGCGATGCCCGGTGCGCCGGGTGGCGTGTCGACCGCCACGTTAGGCGGGTCGGCGCTCGGCATCAATGCGTTCACCGAGCACGCCGACGCGGCGTGGAAGCTGGTCGAGTTTCTGACCGCGCCCGAGCAGATGCTCGAGCGGTCGCGGCTCGGCGGGTATCCGCCGCGGCGCGCGCTGTACGACGACCCACGCCTCGCGGACGTGATCCCGATTCCCGTCGCCCTGGCGCGGAGCATCGTCGAGCGCGCCGCGCCGCGTCCGGCGACGCCCATCTACTCGCAGCTCTCGGAGCTATTGCAGATCGATCTCCATCGCGCGCTGTCGGGGCAGGTCGCGCCCGATCAGGCGCTCCACGACGCGGCGCGCGCGATGAATGCCCTCGTCGAGCGCACGCACATCCGTGATCTCGTCGCCAGCCGGAAGCGCAACTCGCCGTGAAAGCGCGACGTCTGCCTGACGAGTCGAGCGACGCGCGCGCCGGCTGGCTGCTCACGGCGCCGGCGCTGGTGGTGATTCTGCTGATCGCGCTGTTCCCGCTCGGTTGGACCGTCTGGGAATCGCTGCACGAGCACGACCTGCGGATGCCCTGGCTCGGGCGTCCCTTCGTCGGGCTCGGCAATTACCTAACGATTCTGCAGGACGCGCGCTTCTGGCAGGCGTTAGGCCACACCGCGCTCTTCGCGGTGATCAGCGTGTCGCTCGAGTTGTCGTTGGGTCTCGCGCTCGCGCTGGCGATGAATCAGGCGTTTCGCGGACGCGGAATCGTGCGCGCGGCGGTGCTCGTGCCGTGGGCGATTCCGACCGTCGTCGCGGCGCTCCTCTGGCGATTCATGTTCGATTCCCAGGCGGGGATCGCCAACGTGCTGCTTTCGGACGCTGGGCTGCTCCATCATCCCCTCGTCTGGTTCGTGAAGGCGACCACGGCGTGGGTGCCGGTGATTCTGGCCGACGTGTGGAAGACGACGCCATTCGTCGGCCTGCTGTTGCTGGCGGGACTCCAGAGCATCGACAAGGAATTGTACGAGGCCGCGTCGACCGACGGCGCGAGCGCGTGGTGGCAGCTCCGTCACATCACGATTCCGCTGCTCAAACCGGCGATACTTGTCGCGCTGATCTTTCGCACGCTGGACGCGTTTCGCGTATTCGATCTCATCTATGTCATGACGGGCGGTGGTCCAGGCACGTCGACGGAGCCCGTCGCGCTCTACACCTTCAATTCGCTGTTGCAGAACCTGGAGTTCGGCTACGGCGCGGCGCTTTCCGTCATCGTCTTCCTGGTGACGTTCGGTCTCGCGATGCTCTACATGCGCGGGCTCGGAGTCGATCTCGCCGGCCCGCGAGGTCGGCGATGAAGGGACGAATCGCCTCACGAGTGGGGCTCGCGCTCCTCGTCGTCTTCGCCGCCTTTCCGTTCTACTGGGCGGTGGTCGCCTCGTTCACGCCGGAAGCGACGCTCTTTCGCGAGCCTTCACTCTGGCCGCGCGAGTTGATCCTGGATCACTACCACGCACTCTTCACCGAGCGCGATTTCTGGACGCCGATTAAGAATTCGCTAATCGTCGCGGGGACGACGACCGTGTTCTGCGTCACGATCGGCGCCTTCGCCGCCTATGCCCTGGCACGCATCGAGTTTCCGTGGAAGCGCGCCATCCTCGGGTTCATTCTCGCCGTGACGATGTTCCCGCAGATCTCGATCGTGAGCCCGCTCTACATGCTCCTGCGGTCGCTTCGGCTCATCAACACCTATCCGGGACTCGTGCTGCCGTACGTGACGTTCGCGATGCCGCTCGCCGTATGGCTGCTCGTCGGATTCTTCCGTCAGCTGCCGCCGGATCTCGAGGAAGCCGCGATGGTGGATGGCGCGTCGCGATGGCAGAGCTTCACGCGCGTGATCCTCCCGCTCACCGGCCCTGGTCTCGCCACGACGGCGATTCTGACGTTCATCTATTGCTGGAACGAGTTCCTGTTCGCGCTGTCGTTCACGCTCGGGCCGGAGCGCTACACGGTGCCGGTCGCGATCGCGCTCTTTCGCGGGCAGTATCAGGTGCCATGGGGTCAGGTCCTGGCCGCGACCGTCGTCGCGACGGCGCCGGTGGCGATCGTGGTTTTGGCTTTCCAGCGGCGAATTGTGCAAGGTCTCACCGCCGGCGCGGTCAAAGGTTGACGCCGACATCACTAACCAGTTCAGAGAATCTGATCACGAATAGCGCGAATGACTCGAATTACACGAAATCAACAGTTGATTGCTGTGCGATTGACAAAGGAGTTGAGATGCAGGCGAGTGGAGCTCTCTCGCCACACAGAACGATTCGCGTTCATTCGCGTCATTCGTGATTAATGTTTGCCGAATCTAGGACTCCAATGGAGCCATGGCTCGCATAACGCTGGATCGAATCGACAAACGCTACCCGAACGGCTTCGTCGCTTCGCGTGATTTGTCTCTCGAGATCGCCGACGGCGAGCTGCTCGTGCTCGTCGGGCCATCGGGGAGCGGCAAGTCGACCGTGCTGCGCATGATCGCCGGGCTGGAGAAGCCGACCGGAGGCACCATCACGATCGGCGATCGAGACGTCACGCATCTTCCTCCCCAGGAGCGCGACATCGCGATGGTCTTTCAGAGCTACGCGCTCTATCCGCACATGACGGTGCGCGAGAACATGGCGTTCGGGCTGCGACTCAGGCGCCAGCCCAACGAAGTGGTGGCGCGACGAATCGGCGAGGTGGCGGAGGCGCTCGGCCTAACGCCGATGCTCGACCGCAAGCCCGCGCAGCTCTCGGGCGGTCAGCGCCAGCGAGTGGCGCTCGGGCGCGCGATCGTGCGCGAGCCGAAGGCCTTTCTCTTCGACGAGCCCCTCTCGAACCTCGACGCGCAGCTGCGCGTCGAAACGCGCGCCGAATTGGCGCGACTCCATCGCAGGCTTGGCGCGACGATGGTATATGTCACCCACGACCAGGTGGAGGCGATGACCCTCGGCACGCGCGTGGCGGTACTCAAGGACGGCATGCTCCAGCAGGTCGCGCCACCGATGGAGTTGTATCGCGAGCCGCAGAACCAATTCGTCGCGAGCTTCATCGGCAGCCCCTCGATGAACTTTGTGCGGGGCGCCATTCAACGCGATGGCGGCCGTTTGCGATTCGTCGCTCCCGGCTTTTCGCTTGCGTTGCCCGACGGGCGGACGATGAGGGAAGGTCCCGTGGTCGTTGGCGTGAGGCCGCACGACATCGCGCTCGATGGTCTGGACAGTACCGGGGCACGCGGTGTCGTGTCCCTCGTCGAGCCATTGGGGAG
>DATBHD010000370.1:0-6963 GCA_036557635.1 Gemmatimonadaceae bacterium | reverse complement strand
AGCCGAGGGTGCGCGACCACTCGCGCGTCGTCACGGCGACGAGACGTGCCGCGTCGAAAGGCGAGGGAACGCGTAGTCCGTACGGCACGGCGCGGTCGGCAAGGACGATGCTGTCACGCTCGCCCCTCGCGTCATCGATCGCCCGAATCTCGGTGCGGAAGATCGACGGATTGTCGGCCGCGCGAAGGTCCATGACGGCGCCACCCGTTAGGCGGCCGCGCCGCACGGCGTCCAGCCGCTCGCGCTGGTAGGTGTTGAAGCGGTCGATCTCGTCGTGGAGAAACCCTCCCGGCTCGAGACTCGGGTACACCGACGGATCGGCGGCAAGCGTATCGAACGTGATGACCGTGTAGCCGTGCGCCGCGGGGACGACGGCGTCGACCTGAACGGCCTGAATCGCTCGTCGCAGCGGGCGGTCGGGCTCGTCCACCAGCGCGTCGTGCAGCTCGGCGAAGAGGGTGTCATACGTCAGGCCGCGCCGCGCCGTGCTCGAGAGCGTGTAGCGCGGCAGCGTGAAGCCTAACGCGGCGAAACCGACGATCGTCAGCAGAAGAAACGCGATGCCGACGTGCGCGGACGACGGGAGCCGCGCCTCGCGGCGCGCCGCCGCGCGCTCGTGGGCCTCGACCGGCGGCGCGAAGGTTTCGGGTGCCGCAGCGATGGGAAACTGCGTTTTCGGGGTCGTCATGCCTCGCTCCGTCGCGGATTCTCGGCGCGCCAGAGAGCGACCACCATTGCTGAGATCATCGCCCCGACGAACGACACGTCGCTCCAGGCGTTGAGTCCGAGGAAGGGCATGTTCTGACCCGTGAGCGGCACGATGCCGAGGTTCGACGCGGCGACGTACGCCGCGGGAATCGTCAACATCAGCGCTCCGCCGACGACCACGGCGAGGGGACTGTCGTCGCTGACGCGCCCTTCGCCGCCATTGTGCTCTCCGCGTGAGACTCGCCACGCGTACAGTACGACGACGACCACGACCCACACGTAGAGCAACAGTACGGCGATGCCGCCCAACAAGCCGTGCTCCGAAAGGACGTACACCGAGAACGTGTTCTCGGCGTAGGAGATCGGAACCGGCACGCCCCGCCCAATCACCGTCGGACCGGCGAGCCCCTCACCGAACATCCCCGAGGCCGCGTAGGCTCTCCCGCCCCACGCCTGCTCCATCGACCGTAGGATCTCTTCTCGCTCGGGTGATGGCGCCGCGCTCACGAGTACGCGCTCGAGCAATTCAGGATGCGACGCGGACAGACCGCGCACCACGGCGCGGATGACCGGATCGGCGGTGAGCGACCAATGGCGTAGCGGTCCGCCGAGGTCGGCGAACGCGGCGGAACGTGCCGCGGGCGACTCGGCATGCTCCAGCCGACCGAGGTGGGGACGCAGCACCGGCTCGGCGAGTGCCGCGATGAGCGCGATGATGACCGCGAACGTCGCCGCGACTCCGCGCGGCAGGTAGGCCAAGCCCATGGCAAGGAGGAGTGTCACGACGAGGGGCAGGCTGAAGACGAGCCCGAGACCGAAGTCCGCCCGCGTCGCGAGCAGCGTCGCGGCGAGCGGAATGCCGAGCACGGCGAGCGCCGCTGGGCCCTTGCCTAACGCGAACGAGACGCCCGCGTCGCGCCCGTTGCGCACGATGAGCAGGAAGAGGAAAAATAGCGCCGCGAACAGAAGCGTCGGTCCATCAAGTCGCCTGACGAGTACGACGAAGTTCAACGCGCCGAGGAGGCCGAGCGTCAGCAGCGGCGCGCCGAGGCGGTTTCGCGGCGTGACGTCGCTCTTGCCGAGCGCGCCGCGCTTCAGCCGCCAGAGCACGAGCGCCAGCGCATAGAGCGTGACCAACGTTGCCGTCGCGAAGACCGCGAGCTGCCGCGCGATGACGCTCAGCGGAACGCCGCACGCGGCGATGACGATCGCGGCGCGCCGCGCCCAGTCGTCGTCACCGGGTTCAGCGCGCAGCACCTCGGCCGGCGTCGCCGCCGGCTCCCGTCCTCGCCGCTGCGGTCGGAGATACTCGACGGCGATCCATGCCAGCATCGCGACGAAGACGACGAGCAACGCACCGCCGACGGCGGAGGGGCGAAGGATGCCGAGCACGCCCAGACCGATCAGCATGAACAACAAACCCAGTGCCGACATCCGCTGATCGGGGAGTCGGGCAGCGGCGACGGCGCCGGTGTAGCCCGTCACCGGCTCGGGCTCGAGCCCGGCGACGATCCGCGCCGCGCGGTCCTCGATGCGCAACATCAGCCTAACGACTCGCGGCGCCCAGGTGCTCCACTCGAGCAGCAGCACCGTGGCGACGATGGTCGCGATCCATGCCCCGACCGCCGAATCGGCACCTCGCTCGTAGTACGGCGTCGCGTAGGTGATGCGGTAGCCGAGCACGAGTCGCACGCCGAGGAAGACGAGCGCCAGATTTGCCAGCGTCCACGCCGCGGCCGTCGATGGACGCGCGCTCAGCGCCGCGGCGCTGATCTTCGGGTCCGACCCGACCAACAGGAAGGCGCCGGTGATCAGCAGCGCCAGACCCGCAAAGGTGAGATTCAGGTTGACGATCTCTCCGGTCGCCACTTTGTGAACACGTAACAAATAACCGGCCGTGCGCCGTGGCCCCACCGAGCGCGCCCACACGGTCATCACCGAGTCGACGGGCGCGGTGTAGACGCTGTCCGAGGCGATCACCTGCGCCGTGCGATCGTTCAACATTCTCACCCGACCCAAGAATGCATAACGATTGGTGTCGAGGCCGAACGCGCCCAGATAGAAGTGCGGCACCGACGGCGGCAGGCGCGACGTCGACACGAGCGTGCAGCGGCGCTGCGTGCCGCACACCTCGTCCGAGGGGAGCCAGCCGAGGCGCGGATCGGGGCCGCGCACGAAGCGCACCGCGATCCCCGCATCCCGGTTGGCGCCGCGCGAGTGCTCGTTCAGGACGAAGGACCAGCGCCGGCCGTGTGACACCACGCGCACGGTGTCGCCCAGGCTGAGGAATGGCCGCTCGACCGAGCGACGGTCGGCCTTGGTGACGACCCAGTCGCCGTCGCGCGAGGCGAGGCGGAACAGCAGCGGCGGCACCAAGCCCCATCGCTCGAGAGGCTTGAGCCGCGCCTGCGGCTCGTAAATGAGCGTCAGGACGAGGTCGCGCGCGGCGCTGGTGTCGGGGACGTGCGTCCACGCGAGCTCGCGCAGCGGCAGCCCCTCGCTCAGGCGCCGCGTTAGGCGGCGGCCGAGCACCTCGAGCATCGGTGTCGAGTCGGGAAGCACGAGCGGAGCGCGCTCACCATTCCACTCCAGAAAGCGACCGTCGCCGGACTCGATGAGCCGGAAGTGATGCGTCGGTCCGTCCATGCGCGCCGACAGCGCGTTCACCTCCGGCGACGACAGGCTCAGTTCGTCTCCCCAGAGTTGGACCCAGGCCGGATCGAAGCGCACGACGCGCTCCCACAAGCGGCGCGACGGCGAGCGGGCCCATTCGCGCTTCTGCTGGAGCGACTCGACGCCCTCCATGCTGTCCACCACGAATCCGCGACCCTTCGCGTCGCGGCGCAGCGTGACCGCCCAGCGCTGCGCGATGTCCGGCGACGCCTCCAACCGGACGTCCAGTGAATCGGGGGCGCTCCCCTCGGCGCTGAGATCGCTCGCGCCGATGCGAAACACCCCCGACCGTGGCACCGACAGGTGCACGCCAACGACATCGAAACGCTCACTGCGCTGCCGTTGAATTTCGACGTAGTAGCTGTTGACGGCGAAGACCCAGACCGCCGCGAACAGCGCGAGGAAGTACGCCGGGCGGCCCGTCCCTCCATCGCGTGCTCCCAGCCCCGGCAAGACGGCCGCCGCACCCAGCAAGGCGACCCAGATCGCGAACCATGGCTCATCGACGTCGACGAACGAAGCGACGACGAACAGCGCGATCGCGGCGAGCGCCACGATCCGTAGGCGTCGACCCAGCATGCAACTCTGGTCTAAGGGACGTTCAAAGCCGGAGATCCCCGCGATGCGTGATCCCGGTCACGATCGATTTGACACCGCTTCGGCCCACTACGTTGCGCGTCGCCGCGTGGTTCCGACTCGCGGTAGGCGGCCGCATATTCCCGCCATGATCGGAGTCCCTCTCGCCGCAGCCCTTCAGCTCGTCGCGATCACCCACGTGACGGTTGTCGACGTCGAGCGTGCGACGAGCCGCGCGGACCTCACCGTCGTCATCGATGGCCCGCGCATCACCGCGATCGGCCCGGCCGCAACCACGAGTGTCCCGGTCGGCGCCCGCACGATCGAGGGGCGCGGGAAGTGGCTGATCCCCGGACTCTGGGACATGCACGTACACACCGCCGTCCCTTCGGGGCGGCAGCTGTTGAGCATATATGTAGCGAATGGCGTCACCGGCGTGCGCGACATGGGCGGTGATTTCGCAATGGTCGATGGCTGGCGCCGGGAGATTGCCGCGGGGCGGCTCGTCGGCCCGCGCATCGTCGCCGCCGGCCCCTACCTCGAGGGACACGGCTCCCCGATCGCCCACATCGAGGTCCACACGCCTAACGACGCACGCCGCGCGGTGGATTCGCTGGCGGCGCTCGGCGTGGACTTCGTGAAAGTCCACAGCGCGCTCCCGCGCGAGACCTTCTTCGCCGCGGCGCGCGAGGCGCGTGCGCGCCATCTCGCGCTTGCCGGGCATCTCTCACGAAATGTCACCGTCACCGAGGCGTCGGACTCCGGGCAGCGCAGCCTCGAGCATCTCCTCGGCTTCGTGAACGTGTGCACGCCGGCCGAGTCGATCGCTTTCGCGAACGCGGACCCATTGCGTCGCATCGTGTTCAATACTTGCACATCGCGCGATCAGCGGGAGGTGTACCGGCACCTCGCGCGGAACGGCACCTGGGTGACGCCGACGATGACGCCCGCATGGGAGTTCGCCGTGCTGCCGCAGCACGACGTTCCGGGAGATACGCTCGCGCGATTCCTCTCGGACAGCCTGCGCGCGTACATGGTCGGGATCTTCGATGCGCCCCCCGCGCTTCCGGCCGAGGCGACGATCCTCGGGCAGCGCATGTTCGCGAAGCGGCACGAGCTGGTGCGCGCCCTGCACGAGGCCGGCGTTCCGCTCCTGGCTGGCACCGACGCGCCGATGCGGAACAGTCCGCCGGGCTTCGGGCTGCACGAAGAGATGCTCGAGTTCGTGCGGAGCGGCCTCGAGCCCGCCGTCGCCCTCCGCGCGGCGACGTACGAGCCCGCCCGGTATTTCGGCGCGCTCGATTCGTTAGGCACGGTCGCGCCCGGAAAGCTCGCCGACCTCGTGCTCCTCGACGCCGATCCGCTCGCGCGGATCGAGAACGCGCACCGGATCGCGGCGGTGTTCACGCGGGGGCGCGTGTACGATCGCGCGGCGCTCGACCGGTTGCTGGCCGGCGCCGCGCGCGCGGCACAGAGCGCGGCGCGTTGAGCCTACGCTCCAGCCCTTGCGTATCTTCGCGGCGCATTCCATACTAAACCACATGGTTTACCATCCCCAGACCCTCGATAGCACCTTCGCCGCGCTCGCCGACCCGACGCGGCGCGCGATCATCGCCCGGCTCGCGACCGGCGATCGCACCATCAGCGAGCTCGCGTCGCGCTTCGACATGACGCTCCCCGCGGTGTCGAAGCACGTCCGCGTGCTCGAGCGCGCCGGGCTCGCGCGCGTGCGCCGGGACGGACGCGCGCGGCGCACCGCGCTCGTCGCCGCGCCGATGCGCGCGGCCTCGGCGTGGATCGAGCGCTATCGCAGCTTCTGGGAGTTCCAGTTCGATCAGCTCTCGGCGTACCTCGCCGCGACTGAGGACCGCACCAGCGGCGATGCCGATGCCGCACCGACCGGAGAGGAGGGCTCATCATGGCCACGACCACGAAACACGAAAGCCAGGCGGGGGCGACGCTCGAAATCCGCCGCACCATCCCGGCACCGCGGGAACGCGTCTTCGACGCGTGGACGGAGGCGAAAGAGCTGAATCGCTGGAGCGCCCCGTCGCCGATGAAGCCGACGGCGCAGGTCGATCTCCGCGTCGGCGGACGCTATCGCATCGTGATGCGCGGACCGGATGGCGACGACAAGATCGTCGGCGGCGTGTATCGCGTGATCGAGCGGCCGTCGCGGTTGGTGTACACGTGGAAGTGGGAGGAGAGCGCGATGGCGGATTCCGTCGTGACGATCGAGTTCCACGAGCGCGGTAAGGCGACCGAGGTCGTGCTACGTCACGAGGGACTGAGCGATCCCGAGAGCCGCGGCCGTCACGAGCACGGCTGGAACGCCTGCCTCGACAATCTCGTCGCGATCATGTAACGGGCGGTGCAGCTGTCGCACGGTTTGCGAGCGCGTTCATATAGTGAATCCTCAAGTATGGCGAACAGCTTCGTTCAACCTTCAACACGAAGTGAGGCGGCTATGACTGCTCCAACCGCGACGCCCCCCGTTGGCACGATGGCGATCCCGAGCGCGAGGCAACAATTCCTCGACGTCTTGAAGAAGGAGCACGAGACGACGCGCCGAGTCGTCGAGGCGTACCCGAGCGAGCAATCGGAGTTCGCGCCGCATCCGCGGTCGAGCAATGCGCGCCGGCTCGTGTGGACGTTCGCGATCGAGGAGTACCTGATTCTCGCGGCGCTCAAGGATCAGCTGAATGTCGGGGCTGGTCTTCCGAAGGGCCCCGACGCGTGGAGCGACGTCGTGGCGGCGTTCAAGAAGAATCACGCCGAGGTGGTCGAGGCGCTGGAGTCGGCGCGCGACGAGGATTTCTTCGGAACGGTGAAGTTCTTCACCGGCCCGGGCACGATTGGCGACGTGCCGAAGAACGAGTTCATGTATTTCATTCTATCGGACCAGATCCACCACCGCGGCCAGTTGAGCGTTTACTTACGGATGGCGGGTGGGAAGGTGCCGTCGATCTACGGCCCGTCGGCGGACGAGCCCTGGTTCTGAGGCGT
>DATBHD010000369.1:0-37443 GCA_036557635.1 Gemmatimonadaceae bacterium | reverse complement strand
GCTGATCGTCTCCCCCTTGCCGACACTGGCATTCCGCTTTCCCCCGATATCGAGCGTTTCGTCTCCGCCCACGCGGTGGCCGCGATTCTTGCCGATGCTCACGTTCTCGTTGTCGCTGACATTCTCGCTGCGATTCTTTCCAACCGAGATCGATTCGTTCTCCGTGACGTTCTCCGTTCGATTTCGGCCGATCGTGATCTGCTGATCCTTGCCGACGTTGAGGCTTTCATTCCGTCCGATGGATTCCGTATTGTCATTCCCCACCGTCTTCGTGCGGTCGTGCTCGACGACGATCTTCTTGTCCTTCTCGGCGTGGATATAAACTTCCTCACTTCCCTTCTTATCCTCGAACCGGATCTCGTTGAAATTGTCGGGCGACCCCTGCAACGTGCTCCGTGACTTGATCCCGCTCTGCGTCTTGTTCGACGGCAGCGAATAGGGCGGCATCTGCTCCGCGTTCCACAACCGACCGATGATGATCGGATCCTCCGGATCGCCATTCAGGAACGCGACGAGCACCTCCTGCCCAATGCGCGGCGTGTGGATCGCCCCCCAGCCCTTCCCAGCCCACGCCGTCGACACGCGCATCCAGCACGAGCTCTTGTCGTCTTTCTTCCCCTGACGATCCCAGAAGAACTGCACCTTCACCCGACCATACTTGTCCGTGAAGATCTCCTCGCCCGCGGGGCCGACCACCACCGCCGTCTCGTACCCAACTGCGCGCGGCTGCGGCGTCGAGCGCTCCGGCCGGTAGGGCGTGTCGACAGGCGTCGCCGTGAACGTCGTGTGATACGAGAATCCGGGATCGCCGGCCGATCGGAAATCGCCAAGGTTCGCAACCTCCTTGACGCTCGTGACCAGATAGGTGCCGTTCGCGCTCGCGTTCGAGTGCTTCGAGATCTCGACCCTGGCGCCGACTCGCACCGCGCGGCAGCGGCCGACCCCTTCAGCCTCCACCTGCTCGGCGAGAATCTCTTCGTGCCGCAGCCGCGAGAGCCGCGTCCCGTCGTCCTTCGTTTCGAAGCCGCCGGGGAACTCGAACACCTCCGACGCGTCCTTGCCCGAGACGTGGCTGAGCAGCGTCGTCGAGGGTGTTTCAAAGTTGTAGTCGGTCGCCGTGTACTGCCCGACACGGACGTTCTGCTCGGTGAAAAATGAGCCGAGTACGAATTCGTCTTCGGTGTCGTGCGCCACCGTCGACATGCGCAGCTTCACCACGGGCTTGATCGCACTGTTGTCGTCGGCGACGACGAGCGTGCACTGATCGTCCGTGTGTTCGGCGAACCAGAAGATCCCTTCCTCCTCCATCAATCGCTGTACGAAGTCGAGGTGTGACTCGCCATACTGCACGCGGTACTCGTGCGGGGGGTGCGGCTTGATGCACTTGAACGACAGCGGACCGCCCTTGAGCACCGCCTTCACGATGTCAGGGATCGACTGGTTCTGGAAGATGCGGAAGTCTTCAGTCAGGGAGTAGAACCACCACCACGGCCGGATTTCGGCCTCGTACACGGTGAGCCCCTCGGCCAGCTCCTTTGTTCTGAACTTGCTAATCATGCCGTTGATGACGCGCGTGCCCCCGTCACTGAGCGTCATCTTCACCTTCACCGGCATCCGCATCATCTTCGCCGGCGAGAGACTGGGGTCCTTCCCGAGCATGCTGAGCGTGTAGCAAAAGCCGCCGGCGATCTCGTCCTCCCCTTCGAAGCTCTCGAGGAGCAGCATGTCCGGCCCGAGCGGCGTCTCGACGCGGATCGCTCGACCGGTCTGGCTGTAGGTCAGACTCGCGGTGACTTCCAGTTGCGTGGGCATGGTTCAGACCCTCCGAAGTTCTCAGATCACGCGTGCAACGTTGGCTCCATTGCGCTCGGCATCGCGTACGGCGGCGCCGAGACGCCCGGCGCGCCGGCATCCAGCGCGCCATCGACCCGATACGAAAACGCACCGTCGTCGGTGACGCCGACGCCGATCGCGGTGATCTCGCCACCACTCGCCAGCTGTTCGAGAATCCGCACCGAGACCTCGGGCAAGAGCGTGTTGGTGAGAATGTTGTCGACGTTGCGCGCGCCGCTCTCGACCTCCGTACAACGCGCGGCGACGGCTTCGACCATTCTCTCATCATAGCTGAAGCTCACACGGTGCGTCTGCTCGATGCGCCGCTTGATCTTGTCGAGCTTGAGCCGCACGATGCGCTTCAGGTGCTCGTCGCGCACGGGGAAGTACGGAATGATGACCATGCGGCCGAGGAACGCCGGCTTGAAGGTCTTGTCCAACTCCGGCTTGAGTGCCTTCACGAGCCCGTCGTGCGAGGGCATCGTTTCCGGATCCGCCGTCAGCTTCATGATCGTCTCGGTCCCGGCGTTCGTCGTCAGGATGATGACGCAGTTCTTGAAATCGATCTGCCGCCCTTCGCCGTCTTCCATCTGCCCCTTGTCGAACACCTGGAAGAAGAGCTCGAGGACGTCGGGGTGCGCCTTCTCCACCTCGTCGAGCAGCACGACGGAGTACGGTCGGCGCCGAACGGCTTCCGTCAGCACGCCGCCTTCGCCGTAGCCCACATATCCCGGGGGCGACCCCTTGAGCGTGGACACGGTGTGCGCTTCCTGGAACTCCGACATGTTGATCGTGATGAGATTTTGCTCACCACCATAGAGCAGGTCCGAGATCGCCAATGCCGTTTCCGTCTTGCCGACGCCCGACGGGCCGACGAGCATGAACACGCCCTTCGGCTTGTTGGGATCCTCGATCCCGGCGCGCGACGTGCGCACGCGACGGCTGATGTACTCCAGCGCGTGATTCTGGCCGATGACGCGCTGCTCGAGGTACCGCTCGAGCTCGAGCACCATCGCCAGGTCGTCGCGAAGCATCTTGCCGACCGGCACGCCGGTCCAGCCGGAGACGACTTCGCCGATGAGCGACGCATCGACGCAGACGCGCATCAGCGGCGCATCGCCCTGCAGCGTCTCGAGCTGGTCGTTCAGTCCCGCGAGCTCGGCGCGGAGCTCGTCGGCGCTCGCCGTCGCCTGCGCCTCGGCGGTCGCCGCTTCCTGCACGGCAGCCGCATCGGCTTGCACGCCGTCGGTCGCCACGGCGGCCATCGCCGCCGACGCGCGGCGTTTGCGCACGACCTGCTGCTCGAGCTTCTCGCGAATCTCGCGGATGCTGGAAACAAGCGACTGTTCCTTCTCCCAGCGCGTAGTGAGTGCCGCCAATTCGGCCTGGAGCTTCTCGCGTTGGTGCGCGATCGACGCGAGTCGCTCGTTATGGTCGGCGCCGACGGCCGCCTCGCGCTCGAGCACACGGCGCTGCACGGCGAGATCCTCCAGGCGGCGCTGCGCCGACTCGACCGCCGGCGGCGTCGTCTTCTGACCTAACGCGAGACGCGCGCATGCCGTGTCGAGCACGCTCACCGCCTTGTCGGGCAGCTGACGGTCGGGGAGATAGCGGTGCGACAGGCGCACCGCCGCCTCGAGTCCGTCGTCGAGAATGCGCACGCCGTGGTGCGCCTCGAGCGCCGGCACCACGCCGCGCAGCATCTGCGTGCACACTTCCTCGGTCGGCTCCTCGACTTTCACGAGCTGGAATCGACGCGCCAACGCCGGATCCTTCTCGAAGTACTTCTTGTATTCGGACCACGTCGTGGCGGCGAGCGTGCGGAGCTCCCCGCGCGCGAGCGCCGGCTTGAGCAGATTCGCCGCATCGCCCTGCCCGGCGGTGCCGCCCGCGCCAATCATCGTGTGAGCCTCATCGATGAAGAGAATGATCGGCGTCGGAGAATTCTTCACTTCCTCGATCAGCCCCTTCAGCCGGTTCTCGAATTCGCCCTTGACGCCCGCGCCGGCCTGGAGCAACGCGAGGTCCAACGTACGCAGCGTAACATTTTGAAGCACCGATGGCACGTCGCCGGTCATGATCCGCATCGCGAAGCCTTCGACGACCGCCGTCTTTCCGACGCCCGCTTCGCCGACGAGGATCGGATTGTTCTGACGACGCCGGAGCAGGATGTCGATCACCTGCCGGATCTCGAAGTCGCGGCCGAGCACGGCGTCGATCTTTCCCTGCTTCGCGCGCTCGGTAAGGTTGATCGTATACGAATCGAGGTTTGGCGTCTTTCCTCCCGCCCCCCCCCGCGCGCCCGGCGCCGCAGCCGTACCGCCGCCGCCACCCGCCGCCTCGGTCGCGCGCAGCGTCGTCGCTTCTTCCGCGGAATGCGCCGTGATCGCCGGCAGGTCTTTGCGCAGCGACTCGACCGGAATCTTGGTAAACTCGCGGCTGATGTCCTTCACCATCCGCGACAGGTCTTCGTCCGCGAGGAGCGCGAGAATCGTGTGCCCCGTGCGCACCTGCCCCGCGCCGTAGTCGACGGAGCCGAGCGTCCACGCTTCGGTGAGCATTCGCGCAACGTGCGGGCTGAACGCGGGGGTGCGCGCGTTGCCGGTCTTCAGATGGTCGAGGCTCCTCGCCAGATCCGAGGCCAGTCGTGAGCGATCGATCGCGTACTGTCGCAGGATGGCCGCCAAGTCGTTGTCGGTGGAGTCGAGGAGCTTCACGAGGAAGTGCTCGACCTCGACGTCGTAGTGCGTACGCGAGAGACAGAGTCCCGCCGCCGCCTCGACGGCGCCACGCGTCGTCGGGTTGAGTTTGGCGATGAGAGCGCGAAGGTTGACATGCATGGGAGCGAGGGGCTGGGGACGAAAAGCTTGTGGGGTGCTGGGTGCTGGATGTCAGGTGCCAGGCAGTGTCACACTGGCTTCAAATCATGAATACGGTGTCATCGGGATTTCTGCCTAACGGCTTCGTTGCCAGCCAGGTGCACCAACTGAGCGGCAGCGTGTCGTCGCCGAGTTGGAAGGGTGGTACTTCCTTGCGGTCGAGCACGAGCTGAATCTCGAAATCGATCAGATCATTCGTGTAGAGGCGCGTCAGCGCGCGGAGTGGTGCGTACGCGCTGCCGCCCGGCAGAAACTCGTCGTACTGTTTGCGGCTCAGCGGCCCGACGCGCACGCGCGCGCGCGATTGCTGATCCCAGATTTCGTCGCCGGCGACGGCGCCAAGCCCCAGCTGCGCCGACGCACTCTCGTCGTCGCCGAGCTCGGATTGCGAGGCGCGCTCGAGTGGATACCATGCGCCGACGAACTGCTCGATCGCCACCGGCACGCCGAAGAAATCGGCGAGCATCTGCTCGAGCGCCGCCGCCGGACGAGACGGCACCGAAAGCAGTCCGGCGTAAAAGAGCAGTGCCTCGTCCCGCATCGGCAGACGATTGCGGAATGCCTCGCTGCCAAAGCCAACGAGATCGAGCAGCGCGCGCGTGAGCCAGTCGCGCGATCCCTGGCCGTGCGAGACGCCAACATGCGTCTTCTCCCAGGCGCGGTAGAACAGCGACAGCACGCGATGGTCGAAGATGCCGAGAAAGTCCTTGAGCGCGTGGTCGCCGGCCCGCACGCGTTCGGCGACGTACAAACTGTACGCGAGCGGGAGCATTCCTTGCGGCCCGGTGAGCCCGAGGAAGTTCACCGCCATGCGAGGCTGCCCGTTCCGTGATTCGAGACTTTGAATCTCGCTCGCGGGGAAGGCGACGCTGGGCGTCGTCGTCAGGCGCGCGAACTCCTGTCGTGGGTCGGCGAATTCACCGACCGGGGAGCGGTCCGGCTGGAGGCGCTCCAAGAGGTGCATCGCTTGAAAGAACTCGAACGACCACGGCTCGGCGAGCATCCGATCGAGCAAGCGCTGCGCGTCCGCCGACGCGTCCGCGCCGGTGGCGAGCGCCACGTCGTCCGTCCCGGCCGCGACCGGGGGAACGTACGCGGGCGGCGCTTTCAGAGCAGCGGCTTCCAGCCCGCTCTCGGCGGCCATTCGCGAATTCCTCCTTTCCGCTGCCGCGATCGCGCGGTAAGCGTGGAGAAGCTGTTGATCGATGCGTACAGCCCGAAAAAGTGCTCCAGCACGCTGGCGAAGAGATACGCGCCGGCGCCGGTGAACTGTTCCTCGTCCAGCTCGAGCTCCACGCGACGGCCGCGCGCGAAGCTCAGACCATGTTCCGTTGCGATACGCGCGAACGCCGGCGCACTCTTTACCCCGAGCACGCCTTCGATTTGCCGCCTAACGGCTGGCTCGCCGCTGAAGTCGTGCAGGCGCAGCACCTCGCGCAGCGCGTCGGTACCCTTGCTACCGTCGCTGTCTTGCGCGTGCTGATCGCTGTCCGTGAGAGACAGGTAGTTGAGCGAGAGCTGCGAGATGAGTCGCCAGATTTGCGGCGTTCCGAGCGGTGGCTGAACGACGCGCGTCGGCTTGACGAGCGCCACGATCGCCTTCACCGGCCCTCCGCGCTCGAGCTCGAAGTCGCCGCGCTCGTTGCCGAATGGCAGCCGGCTCGGCAAGTCGCTGTTGAAGCAGGTGAGGCGCGCGGTGACGACCTCGAACTCGGGGAAGACGACGCGCCCCGAGAGGTCGACGAAGGAGAGCATGACGTCGGTGCCGACGTCGCTGCGCCAGCCGCTGAAGCGTCGTCTCGCCAACCAGTACGAGCCGCCATGTCCATTCGTCGACCCGTGCCGATGCGAGTACAGCGGCTCGAATTGCTGCGTGACTCCGGAATCCGGGGACACCGCGACGACGCTCTCGACTGAGAACACCTCGGTGGTGACGCGACGATGTGCGTCGGGGACGACCATGTATTCATGCCGCCGCTGATTCACGAGCAACGGCTCCGCCACCTGCGAGAACAAGTTCACGATCGGCGTGCAGCCGAGACGGATCGTCTGCTGGTTGACGCTGGCTTCGAGCATCTGTCGCCACTCGGCGCGCTCGAAGCTTCCGATGGGGATGATGATCTCGATCGCGCTCCCCATCCCGGCCTCGCGCAGTGCGCGAAGGTTGCCGAGGTCGTAGAAGAGATACTTCTCGGGGAAGGCGAAGTATTCCTGCAGCAGGCGATAGGCTTGAAACGACCGCCCCGGATACGGCAGCATTCCCTCGTTATGCGCGAAGCCCGCAGGTTGCAGCGCCTCCGCCTCGAGCGTGATCGACTTCGGCTTGGCCACGCCGATCTCCCGGATTACGAGATCGCGGCGATTGTTCGCGAGCAGCTCGTACAGCGGATACACGATGTTGCTGTCGCCGTTCAGGAACAGGCGCAGCGTCGTGAGATCGAGCTGGGAGAAGGTCATCCCCGGAAGGCAGCGCAGCTCGATACGTAGCGCGGCCACGGCGTCGCCAAGCCGCGCCGCCGGCTTGAGGCGGTCCGGCGTCATCCACTGCGCGGCGGTGACGGTGAACGGCCAGAGCGTGGTGTCGTAGCACGTGCGGAACTTGCACGGCACCCCGTCGACGGGGCGTGAATAGAGCGCCGTGCCGCGCGGAACATGGAAGCCGTTAGGCGGAACACCTTGCTCGACGTCGATTCGCAGCTCGGCGATGGACATCGAGGGGATTGGCCTGATGTAGTGCGGATAGACGATGTTCAGTACCGACTCGGTGACTTCCGGGAAATCATCGTCGATCTTGAGGTGGACGCGCGCGGCGAGGAACGCGAACGCCTCGATCACGCGCTCGACGTGCGGATCCTCGCACTTGTTCGGCTCGAGCTGCAGCCGGCTCGCGATCTTCGGATAACGCTGGGCGAACTCCGCGCCCATGCGCCGAACGTAGGCGAGCTCGCGCTCGTAATAGTGGAGCAGGTCTTCACGCATGGCGCGCTGCTCCCGCTGCCGCGCCGCCAGACCCACCGACTTCGTATTCGCCGCTGGCGAAGTGCAGCACCGTATCGAACACCACCTGCTCCGGCCTCGGGTCCATCTGCAACGTGCCCTCGACGTGAAAGCGCAATTCGCGCCGGAAGTTCTCGCCCTCGACCTCGACCGCCGAGATCCGCACATTCGTTAGGCGCGGCTCGAAGCCAGTTATCGCTTCCTCCACGCGGCGCAACAGCAGCGCGCGCTCTTCCGGCGAATCGCGGCTGATGGACGTGAGATCGGGAAGGCCGTAGTGATAGACGGAGTCGTTCAGCTCCTGGAGCTCGTCCGGCGCAAGATCGACGATGCGGCGCGTGTTCAGCAGCCACTCGAGATCGCGCTGCACCCCCGCCTTGAACAGGCGCGCCGATTCCAGGTAGCCCGTGGCGCCTTCGACGTTACTCTTGGGCTCGCGATCCGTTAGGCGATCCAACAGGGAAGGCTGGACTGTGCGCTCGATCTCACGCTTCGTCATGGCGCGCTCCGTCAGCCTTGCGCAAAGCCGATTGCTTGGAGCGGGTCGAGGCGGCAGATGCGAAGATAGAGGCCCTGTCGAACGCCGGCATCACCGCTGTTCTCGAGCACGCGATAGAGCAGCGCCATCGGACGCGCCACCACGTCACCCGATTCCCACTCCTCCAGCTTGTGCGTGTCGATGTGCCGCAAGAGCTCTTCGAGAATGGGCTGGGCGATGGCGAGGTGGCCCGCGGTCACCATGATGCTCGCGAGCTCAGTCTGAACAAGGAACCTCCCACGGCTCGACTTTTCCATCTCGGCCTCGCGCAGCAACAGCGCGATCGCACGATCGGTCCTGCCGGCCCGCACCTCGGCGAGTGCCGCGCTGCGGCCGTTGCGCGAGCCTAACGGCAAGGGGCTCGCAGCGCCGTTCTGCCCGGCGTCAGCCGTCTCGGCGTCGACGTCCCGCTCGAGAAGTCCGCTCAGCCACTTGCGGGTCTCCGCGTTGGCGACGGCCGTGTCGTCCATCATCGTCATGTCGATGAGCGACGGCAGGTCGGTGAGCAGCGAGCGCAGCGCACCGCGAATAGCGGTGGCGACGATCTCGTACTCGGTCCCGAGCTGCTGACACGCCGTGAGCGCATAGCGCTGGAGGTCGAGCCACCCCCGTCCCTGCGGCGTCGCCATGACGCCTTCGCAGGCATCGAGCAGCGCTTCCCATCGCGAGTCGAGCAGCAGCGATTTGAGCTGCGTTCGCGTCGCCGTGGTCGGCGCCTCGAGAAGCCGCGGATCAGGAGAACGGCCAGAGGCTCGCAGTTCGCCCCACCGGAAACCGCGGAGCAACAGGTACGACGCCGGATTGGTCGGCTCTGCCTGACGAAGGAACTTGGCGCTCACCGTGATGCGAGCTGCCGCGTCCTCCTTCGACGTCGGAATGACGCTGAGCTGCGCGGCGACGGAACCGGGAAGCATGACGCCGTCGGGAACGGAAACGCCGCCTTCGGCCGCGACCGAGTCCACCGGATCGGGCTCCAGCTCCAGCTTCTTTTTCAGGAGCTGCCGCGCGGTGCGGTGCACCTCGTCGATGGAACTCCTGAGCTTCCCGTAGTTGGGCGCCGCGTCCCCAAAACGCTCGCGAGAGATCTCGTCGAGATTCTGCAGCTTGACGAGCGTCGCGTCGATGTCGGCGACGAGTGCCTTGAACCAGGGCTTCGGCGTCGCGGTGAAGCCGCGCTCGATCTCCTCGGGCGTGACCTTGCCTTCGTCGATGTGTGTCTGCCGAATTTCAGCCTTCGCCGAATCGCCGGCGGCGACAGCCTCACTCGGTACCGTTTCCGCGTCGCGATACTGGAACCAACTGTGCCCCGCCTTGTTGAGCGGAACGGCGCCGATTGCGAGAGGCAGCTTCAGTCCGAGCCACTCGAGGGGCGCGGCTCGCATTTCCGCGTCGTCCTCTTCGAGCGGTGGGTATAAGTGGTCCCAATGCTGCTCGAGGAGTCCGACCACCATGTCGAGCGCGTCACGAAAGCCGCCGAAGCCTTCGCGCTTGAGGACAGCTTCGCTGAGCCACACGGCGAGCTGCAGGTCCTTCGATTTGTTGGTGAGCGCGTCCTTCGTCAGCTTGACGACCTGCGACCAGTCCGCTGTCTTGCGTTCGGTCTGCCAGTCGCCCTGCGGAATGTCCTCGTCCTCGCGTCGCGCCTCTTTGATCTTGTCGAAGAGCGGATCGTAGCGAAGCTCGACGCCTCCGGGATTGGTGCCCGGAATGGGGATGAGAAGTTCCTCACGCAGCGACATGCTCTTCAATCCGCAACAGAAGGTGTGTCCTTGGCATCGATCGTCAGCTCGCGCAGCTCGAGGATCGGGAGCTCTTCACCATCGACGAGTAGCAGCTTCTGACCAATCGGTGCTTCCTGATCGTCATCGATGATTTCCCACTCCGTCACTCGGCCGAGCCGCACCGCGCCGTCGGCGTGGCGCCAGGTGAGCGGTGCGATCGCTGGAATGAGAACCTCACCCAATTCGGTTCCGCGGAATGTGGGACCCGTGCGAACGATGGCCGGCGCCCACAGCAGATCGCGCAACTTTTTCGGGGGGAGCATCTGCACCGATTCGATGTGCTCGAACGGGATCCACGTGTACTGTCCCGCGGCGAAGAGCTCGAGTCGTCCACCGATTCTCGGATCCGCGTCGACGAGTGAGGTGAACGGCTTTCCGTTCAATGTCCCCGACACGACGCTGGACGCAGTGGTCATCGGATACGTCTTTGCCTCGAACATCTGCTGGCGCATGCGCTCGGCGTGTAGGGCACTGTAATACAGCAGAGAGCCCATCTCGGCCTCTTTGCTGCCCTCACCGATTACCGCAAGCTGCTTTTCAGCGCGGTCGTACTTGCCGGCGAAGCAGAGGAGCTCGAACAGAAAGGTCCGGCGGGTCTTGTCCGCCGGGTTGTCGCGCACCTCGGCACCGAGCGCCTCGATGGCCTCATCCAACCGACCCGCCTGAAGTAGATCACGGGGTGTCATCGACGCACTCCGAGAGGGAAAGGGCGCGCCGCGAGCGGACGCGCCTTTAGCAATACCGGCCGCATTTGCGGCCGGCGAGCGGCGCCGGCCACTCGGCCGGCGCCTTGGAAACACCGTGCTGCTGAATCAGACCTTCTTGTTCTCCTTCAGATTCCAGCCGGCCGTGAGCGCAGCCTCGAGCTGACCCTTCGCGTTCTGCGGCGCGTACGAGTGCTCGATCTTCGTGAAGTTGAGCGAGACCTGATCGGTCGGGACTTCCGAGCCATGGCTCGCGCCGGTCTGGTACGAGCTCACGAGGATGTCCGTCAGCTTGATCTTCAGGTATTCCTGCTGATCGCCGCCGGCCTTGCGAACCGTGAGCAGCCCTTCCTTGATGTGCTGACCAGCGGCACAAGCGAGGAAGAGATTCGGCGACGACTTGTTGACCGACATGGTGAAGTGGAAGTCCTGCATGCTCACCTTGCCCGCGCCACCGCCAGCGCCGGCCGCGAACGTGCCGGTCTGGCTCTCACCAAAGCTGTAGCTGAGGACCTCGATTTCGTCCTTGTGCTTGCTGTCCAGGGATTCGCCTTTGATCCCGTCGATTTTGAGGAAAATGTCAACAGCCATGGTAGTGCTCCGCGCCAGTGGTGATGAATGAGTACGACTAGGGAACGAGAGGGCCCTCAGCGATTTGCGCGAGACAACAATACAACTTCTACTTCTGCGGCGCCGTATCGCGAGTCACGCGCGATCTGTATTCTTTGCTAAACTCGTGTGACTCGCGCTCGGCGGAGATCGTTAGGCTGCGGGTGCCGGGAGATCGGCCACCAACCGCATCGACATACTGAGCTCGTCGAGTTGGAAGTGCGGCCGCAGGAAAGCCACCGCGCGATAAGCGCCGGGCTTTCCAGGAATCTCGACGACCTCGATGCGGGCTTCCTTGAGTGGATGCCGCGCCTTGAGCTCGAAGCCGGCGTTGTCGTTGGCGATGGTGTAGTTGTTGATCCAGCGGTTGAGGAACGCCTCCACCTCGCCGCGTGAAGCAAAGCCGCCGATCTTGTCCCGCATCATCGACTTCAGGTAGTGCGCAAACCGGGATACGGCAAAGATGTACGGCAGCTGCGCCGAGATGCGGGCGTTCGCCGTCGCCGAAGGGGAATCGTACGTCTTCGGCTTCTGCGCGGACTGCACGCTGAAGAACGCCGCGTAGTCGGTGCCCTTGCAGTGCACGAGGGGGGCGAAGCCGAGGTCCGCCAGCTCCTTCTCCCGCCGATCCGAGATCGGGGTCTCCGTCGGGCACTTCATGGCAATGTCGCCAGACTCCGTCCGGAAGTTGTGGACCGGAAGTCCGTCCACGAGTCCGCCGCTCTCCACGCCGCGAATCGTCGCGCACCAGCCGTGTTTCCCGAACGACTGCGTGATCCGAGAGGCGAGCGCCCACGCTGCATTCGCCCAGCAGTACTTCGAGTGATCCGTTCCGTCGACTGCTTCGTTGAAGTCGAAGTCCTCCACCGGAACCGTATCGCGGCCGTAGGGCTGGCGAATGAGGATGCGCGGCAGGGTGAGGGCGACGTAGCGGGCATCGTCGCTCATCCGGAAACCCTTCCACTTCGCGTACTCTGTCGTGTCGAACACCTTCGCCAGATCACGGGGCGCGTCGAGACTGGTGTAGCTCTCCATGTTGAACATGTCGGTGCTCGTCCCCGCGATGAACGGCGCATGCGCGGCCGCCGCCACCTGGGAGATCTTCTCGAGCAACTCGATGTCCTGGCCCGACTTCCCGAACTCGTAGTCGCCGAGGAGAGCGCCGAAGGGCGTGCCGCCGAAGACGCCGTACTCTTCCTCGTACACCTTCTTGAACAGCGCGCTCTGATCGAACTCGGGCGCTTTCTGCAGATCCTTGAGCAGATCCTTCTTCGAGACGTTGAAGACCTTGATCTTGAGCTGCTCGCCCGTTTCCGAGTTGTTGAGCAGATACTTAAGGCCGCGCCAGGTCCCTTCCAGCTTCTGGAAATCGGGATGGTGCATCACCTCGTTCAGCTGCGTCGAGATCAGCTGGTCGATCTGGGCGATGCGCGCGTTGATCATCGCCTCGGTGTCGGCGGCGATCGTAACGGTCCCCTTCAGGACTTCGGCAACGAAGTTCTTGACGAGCTCCTTGCCCCGCTCTTTCGCGGCCGCGTCGCGTCCGAGACGACCCTCCTCGACAATTTTGTCGAGAAGACTCACTTCGCTCGCCGCGTCGAACGTACTCTGCGCTTGATTCTGCGCTTGCATCTCAGGCATCGGAGCCTCCCTTGATTCCCACTTCCGACTCCAGCTTCTTCATCGCGCCGGAATCGTTCATCGTCGACTGCAGGATCTCATCGAGCTTGTCATTGCCCTGGAGGCTGCCGCGCAGATCCGCGAGCTTCGTGCGCAGATCGAGCAGCTCCTTCAGTGGTCCGACGTTCTTCGCCACCGCCTCGGGGTTGAAATCGTCGAGGCTCTCGAAAGTGATGTCGACACCAATCTTCGTGCCGGAGTCTGGCTGCAGTTTGTTTTCCACCGAGAACTGCACCCGCGGCTTCATGCTCTTCAGCACAGCGTCGAAATTGTCGGGCGTGACTTCGACGAACTTCCGATCCTTCACGCGCGGTAGCGCTTCGGCGGGCTTGCCGCTGAGATCAGCGAGCACGCCCATCAAAAAGGGAAGTTCCTTCGTCTCGATCGCGCCGCCGGTTTCGACATCGTAACTGATGTTGACGCGTGGCGGTCGGACACGCTCTAGCTTTTTCTGTGTGCCCTCGCGTGCCATAATGCTCTCCGGGTTCGGGGGTTCAGCGCATCGCGCCAATGGAGGTCGCGCGACGTGCTCGTGTTAGGCGTTCCGCGGTCTGCGATGCCTGCCACCTCCGGGCGAGCACTCGCGCTGCTCCTCTCCTCGGCTTCAGCGCCTGGAAATTTTCGAGGGGCTTATCATGCACCGCTCGCGACGCAGCGTCAAGCAACTTGACTGATTGGAAGTCGTTGCCTCTGCTGCGTCTGTGCAACAGTACTGTCAATCAGCGCGCTCGACCGAGCGGCTCCCGGTGGAGCGCTCGCGCGCGTCGTTTTCACGAAGCGCGGTGGCATCCGGCAAACGAAACTCTTCGATCTCCACCAGCCCCGCGTCCACAAGCTGTCGAATCATCATCGTGAACGCCTCCTCCGACGCCGAGTCGGGTACGGCGTGCGTATCCCGCAAATACTGCAGGTGCTCCCGTGCCGTCATCCGACCATCGCAGAACTGGAGCAGCGTCGCATACCAAGTCGGACAACTTGCCTCAATCGCGAACGGCGCATGCGTGACGAGCGTGCACTCGTCCACCGACCATTGACCGTCCTTTAGAGTCGAGCGCGACCGCAGATGGGTCCGCGGCAAGATGCGTGGGCGGCTCGCGAGGAGTCGTCGCCAGTCGGCCATGTCCCATGTTACGGTCTTGGCAAGCCACCGGAGGATCCACCGCATGTCCGCCGCGGTCGTGAACGGCGACTGCACGCGGCGCGTGGTGACCGCCGGTCGATCCGCCGAGTGGCGCTCCAGGAGCATCGCGAGCAACACCATTTCCTGGATCTCGAGACGATTCACCGTCTCGTTCCACTGCCCGATGTTCTGATAGGAATGATCTCCAGTGCGCGTCTTGTCGGCGAAGAAGTACAAGGGATCTAGAGTCTTCTCCTGCGCGATCACGATGTCGAACTCGTCACCGTCGTCGCCCAACATCTCGCGCAAGCGGTCCTGAACGGGAGCCCCCCGGCGGTCCGTGAGCATGCACTTGCAGAAGAACTTGCCGTCCGGTCGCAGGTGCCTGCTCAAGCCAGTCAACAATCCTCTGGTGATATGTTCGCCGTCTTCTCCTCCATCCCGGAAGACGAATTCCGTCTCGGTTGCGGGCACGTACGGCGGATGCGCCAGGATGACGTCGAACTGCTCCCCTCGCACAGGCTCGTACAGGTCTCCCTGCAACACCCGAACATTCGTTAGGTCATTCAGCGCCGCGTTGAATCGCGTGAACCGAACCGACCGTTCCGCGATATCGACTGCCGTTACCTGCCTGGCGAAGTGAGCAGCAGCATAGAGACCGAGCACCCCCGAGCCGGTGCCGATATCCAGCAAGTGCTCGCACGGATCTCGGGGCATCAGCGCCATGAAGCGCACGGTCTGCGATGTAATCGGCGAGTACACCAGATCCGCCGGCGCCTCGCCCGTAACGCTCTCGAATGCTTCGAGCCGATCCGCGGCGAGGAACAGCTCCTCCACCGGAAGGATCGCGATCGTGGTGACACACAGATCCGGGTGACCGTGGACGGAGTGCAGGATGCCAGAATCGGTCAGAATCTCGATGTCCGATGCCCCGAGCACGCCGCGCACGACGCTCCATGCCAGCTGCTCGTTCCGCAGGAAGAGCTTCACGAGCATCGAGGTGGCGTCGTCTGGAAGCACGACCTTGTGCACCTCGTTCTGATCCGTCAGGAGTAGCTCGCGAACCGATTCGAGCTGGTAACGCGCGCTCAGCGCGGCTTCGGCGTAGCCGAGCCGCAGGAACAGCTGGCGGAGACGTCGAAACTCGACCTGAGTGAGATCGCGGAACGGGGCGCCAGTCCAGGCGCGTTCGGTCGTAAGAGGCATTTGCTCGCTCACCGCCCTCCCGCCAACCGTCGAACCTCGCTTCCGATCGACTGAATTCGAGGCAGGATCACTTCATCGGTGTCTCTCACCGACAGAAGAGGCATCAAGCCGGCCGCAATCACTCGCTCCGCGGCGCGCTCGGAAATGAGAATTTCAGCGCACGGCGTCGCCGTCGCCTCGCCATTTGCACGCCAAATGTGAAGCGGAAGATCGGTCACCTTACCACGGAGAATCGGGCCGGGCGAAGCGAAGCTTTCAGCCAGGTGAAGTGCATATGCGAACGCGCCACTCCCCCAGAGATAGCTCTCGTGCTCCGGCGGCGTGTTCGGAGCCATCTCCTCGAATGTCATGTCCTCACACGCGTCGGTCTCCGCACCATACGGAAGACGCAGCAGAATCCGTGGAAACGTGAGGCCGATGTGGGCCGCGAGCGGCGAGCGACGCAGGCGATCCCACTCTGCAGAAACGGCATGCGTCCAGTCATCGGGATCCGGCTCCAGCGCGAGACCGCGCGATCCAGCCAACGTCGCGCTCGCGGCCGAGATGAACGGCGCGTCCGCAGCGGCCGCGACGCTCGCGAGTCTTTCCAGTATTCCGAAGTCCGATGACTCGTCGCCGAAGGAATAGCAGCCGACGATCAGCGACCAGCGAATGCCGCCAGGAGTTCCGGAGCTCTTGTCGACGAGAAGCTGCCGGATCGCGCCGGTTCCTTCCGCACCGTCGATCGCGAGGTCGGCCTCCAGCTCCTCGCGCGACACATCGATGAGATAGACACGGAGCTTCTCGTCCGTCTCGAGACGACGAATCAGAAAGTCCACGCCACGCCACGCCGCCTCGAGCCCCTGAAAACCCGGATGGTGCAACAGCACCCGCATCAGCGCTTCGATCACGCCGTCGATGCGCGCCTCCGCTTCCGCCGCGCGCCGACTCGGTTCCGCTGCGAGATGCGGCGCGACGGCGCGCTGAACGAACTCTTCGAGGCTGCGATCACCGGGTGGCCGGTAGTCGCCGGTTGGCACGGAGGGTGGAGTCGCGAGCGCGGCTCCGCCCGGGAGCGCGGGGCTGTCTCCCAGCATCGCTTCGAGCAGATCGCCAGCGGGCCTTTGCGCTGGGCGGCTCGGCGCGGCTGGGAGGATATCGGCGGTCGTCGCTGCGCGGTGCCGCGAGTCGCGGAGATTGCGAAAGACCGTCAGCCGCTCGTACAGTCGATCCGGATGAAAGTCCTCGAGCGAAGCAAAGGGGATCTCGATCGGACTCGCCCCAGGAATCAGCTCGACACGCAGTCGCGCTTCCAGGTCACCGAGAACGTCGTCGAGATTGTCGCGATCAACCCGCAGCGGGCGGCGGACGGCCACCTCACGCCCTGTCGCCTTCGCGCCGCGTGATCCCCGGCCGCTGAAGTCCCCGAGCACGGCAATGCAGTACCCGTGCTCGGACTCCATCCTCCTGGGCGCCTCTTCCTCCCGGCTGCGCCTAACGCCTGTGTCGACATCCAGGCCGACACGAAACCGACTGTCGTCGTTAGGCATCTTCCTCCTCCTCGACGCGAGAGTCAACCGGCTCGCCTTCCACCGCTACGATAGCACCGCGCGAACCCACCGCGCACGTCCAGGAAACACCGATCCGCTAGCCGACGAACAAACCACCCACAAACAGATGCTCGATCGCCGCGGACACCGCGGCCGGAAGCTGCTCCGATGCCGGCGGCGACTTCCCCTTGGAGTTCAGCTCGCCGCGAGCAAGGGCCGCGCGACAGAGCCGGACGAAGTCATCGTGGGAGCAGGTCCCGTCCGCGTTCGCGACGACCAGCCGTGCTACCGCGTCGAGCTCCAGGTTCTGATTGGTCAACGATGTCACGTATTCGCCGTGGCTCACCTGAAGGCGCGCGAGCTCACTCACTCGCGGACGCTCCGAGAGTGTCGTCGCGCAGGCGGCGGGCACCGTATGAAGCTTGATCAGAGTGACGAGTGCGCAGCGCAGCATCATGTCCGCGAGCAGATCGGGGGTGATCTCGCCGTTTCTCCCGGCGAGCCGTGCGCGCGTTTGATCGAGCAGGTCAAAGAAGGAGAGCCGCGTCGGTCGCGCGTCGACCAGCGCGTGGAGCGCGGCGATGACGACCGGATGATTCATCGTCACGGCGACGCCATCCGGTGTGCGAAATAGCTCAGATCCGGGCGGCTCGCCTGGACCTGCCTTCTCGTTGCGACTGCGCGCCGAGAGGTACATCGCCTTGATCGGTTCCGGCGACACCTCCTCGTCGACGTGGACGCCGTCGTGACAGAGCAGCGTTCGCCGAAAGCTGCGCCCACGGAGGAAGTCGAGATACTGCTCGTACGAGACGTCGTCCTTCGCCCACGAGCGCATCCGTGCGCGGATCTCGTTCGTGAGCTGCACATCCCAGGACGATGGCGCGGCTTCCGAGATGTAACGCAGCCCCTCTTCATTCGCTCGGGCGATGAACTCGCGGAAGTAGACCGGCCGGTTCTCCGCTTCCAGCTCTTCGTGCAGAAAGTAACTGTCGCGCAATCCACTCAGCAGCGCGAATTCTTCGCGGAGCAGTGCGCTGTAGATACGCTCGCTGTCGGGGATTGTCGTTGCCATGAACTGCACCAGCTCACGTCCTCGCGTCACTCGCTCCGTCGCGGAAAGCTCAGGCCGATCGTGCAACAGCAACATTTCGCGAATGATCCCACGGAGATTCCAGCCGGGATAGGTGTTGTAGCTGACGTACGCAATACCGTTGGGCGCGAGATTCCTCTTGCAAACCCGGAGCAATGCTCGTTGCACCTGTGGCGGAACCCAGGAGTACACGCCGTGACTGATGATGTAGTCGAAGCTCCCGAGGTGCTCGGAGACGTCCGTTATGCTGAGCGCCTCGAAGCGGACGTTCGAAAGGCCGAGCGCGGCCGCGGTTCGCCTCGCCGACTGGATGTGGCTCGGAGACAAGTCGACGCCAACGAACGTGCTCTCGGGAAGCACGAGCGCCATCGAGATGATGTTCCCACCGGTCGAGCATCCCAAGTCGAGCACGCTACTGTGCGCGACATCCGGTGGGTGCAAACCGCGCAGGCGTGCCATCGCCGCGACGGAGTCCGGATTCGTTGCCGGAATAGCGTCGCCCTCATAAGGCAACGCCTCGTAACTGGCGAGCAGTTGGCTGGTGGAGTCGGCAACGTGGGTCACGCGCGAAGATGCCATTCGATGCAGCGTGACGCAACGATTCGCTTGCGTCTACATCCTTTACACGACGGTCGACTGCGGTAGCTTAGGCGCCATGAGGCAGATGCAGCCGGTGCTTTGGACGAAGGGCGTCCTCCTCAGTCCACAGCACTTTCAGACCCAGGACCGGTTCTTCGAGGACCTGCTCCAGTTTCAGCTCTCCACGCTGGTCCCTTCGCCGTGGGGATTTCGCTCGCTGGAGATCGACCGCGAGGCGCTGGCGGGGGGGAGCTTCGAGATCGCTTCGGCGGCGGGCATCTTCCCGGACGGGCTGCTGTTCGACATGCCGTTGTCGGACCCGACGCCGCCGCCCAAGCAGCTCGAGGGCGCATTCGGACCAGATCAGCAGACGCTCGACGTCTATCTCTCCGTTCCAGAGTATCGATACGGCGGCCACAACGTTTCGGCGGCGCAGCGCGAGCGCGACACGCGGTATCGCGCCGAGGAGCTCCTCCGACGCGACGAGACGACGGGCCAGTCCGAGCGCGTCATCCAGGTCGCGCGCAAGAACGTTCGCATCCTGTTCGAGGGCGAATCGACCGAAGGCAGCGTGGTACTCCGCGTCGCGCGCCTAACGAAGACCCCGGCCGGCGTCTACCAGCTCCTCCCCGCATTCGTGCCGCCGCTCGTCGACTTGCAGGCGAGCGAATATCTGATGGCCACCGCACGGCGGATCGTCGAGATCCTGTCGGCAAAGAGCACGCAGCTTTCCGGCATGCGGCGTCAGAAGAACCAGAGCCTCGCCGATTTCGGCATCGCTGACGTCGCCAGCTTCTGGCTGCTGTACACGATCAACAGCCACATGCCGTCCCTGCGGCACATCTACGAAACGCGCCGCGGTCACCCCACGGCGTTGTTCGAGGCGATGCTGGAGCTCGCCGGGGCGTTGACGACGTTCTCGATGCGCATTCATCCGCGCGACCTCCCCAGCTACGAACACGACGAGCTCGGCGCGTGCTTCACGAAGCTCGACGAGCAGCTTCGCGAGCTGCTCGAGACGGTCGTGCCGGCGAACACCGTCTCGATTCCGCTGAAGGTGGTGCAGCCGTCGGTACACGCGGCGGCGCTGGATCAGGACAAGTACCTCACCGCCCCGCAGATCTTCCTCGCGATCACCGGCGGCGGACAGGCGCACGAGCTGGTGAAGCGTGTTCCAAACTTGCTAAAGGTGAGTGCCGCCGGGCAGCTCGACCACCTCATTCGTCAGGCGCTGGCCGGAATTCCGCTGACATATGTGCCGACGCCGCCGAGCGCCGTGCCGGTGAAGCTCAACTACCACTACTTTCTGCTCCAGAAATCGGGGCCGGAGTGGGACGCCGTCGCCCGCGCGCGCAACATTGCCGCCTACGTCCCGAGCGAGATGGGCGAGCTCCAACTCGAGTTGGTGGTGCTGCTGGGATCGAAGTAGGATCGCCGCGCTCTATTTCCGCAGAACGAAGTATGCGACGATGGCGATCGTCAGCAGAATCACGACGTTGAGCGCAACGATCAGCGGCAACATCGACTTCGATTTCTGCGTCGGAGACGCCCCGCCGGCGGACGGCGGATGAATCGCGATCGGCGGTGGTGGCGGCGCGGCGACGCGTCCCAGAATTCTCGTGAATTCGCTGCCGCCCCCGCCCCCGCCCCCGCCCCCGCCCCCGCCGAACATCCCAGCCAGGCTCGGCGGAGTCGGCGTCGCGGCGGGCACGTTAGGTGGGCGCGTCATGTCGGGCAGACGCGGCGCACTCGGCGAGATTGACGCGGATCCGAGCCCGAGTGATGGCGGCGTCAGCGACGGCGGCGTCAGCGACGGTGGCGTGAGCGACGGTGGCGTCACAGAGGGCGGTGTCACCGAGGCTGGCGTGGCCGACGGCGGAACGAACGACGGGGCCACAAACGACGGCGGAACGATCGATGGCGGGACAACCGACGGCGGCGGGACGATCGATCGAGGGGTTACGCTAGGGGGTGTGACCGAGGGAGGCACGATCGACGGTGGCGTCAGCATCGGCGCCGGCGGCAGCGACGCGTCCGCTCGCGGTGTGGCGTTGATCGGGCGGGACGCTTCGGGCGCGAACGCCGGCGGCGACATCATCGGAGGTGTCGGAATCGACGGAGTAGACGGCGGCGCGGTTCGCGGTGCCATTTGCTGGAACAGCTGCGTGAACTCCCCCGGCTGCTGTGGCGCCTCGAGGAGCGGCGCGGGCGCGGGCGCCGGACGAGAAAAGTCCGGCGTCGGTGCGACAGGCGGCATGACGCGCTCCGGCGTCGAAAAGCTCGGAACCGGACCAGCTGTCGAGCCAGGCAGATCTGACCCGAGACGCGTCTCGCCGACGCGACCGAAGATCGCGGTGAATCCCGCGCCCGCATCGGCCGGCGGAGCTGCCGGAGTCGGTGGCTCCGCGGCGCGAGGAGGCTTCTTCGTTCCCTCGACAATGAGAGTCGGCGCATCTACGATGTCGGGCGAGGGCTCTGGAGTCGGGCTCGAGTCGGCAACGTCTATCTTGCCGAAGATTCTCGTGAACTCACCCGGCGTCCTGGCCGGCCGCGCTTCGCGAGGCATCGGCGGCGGTGGCGCGACCGGCGGCGCGGCAATCGGCACGGGAGCACTCGGCGCAGCCGGAGCAGCGGCCGCAGCAGCCTCCGCTACCTGGTCCAGCCAGGTCGAAAAATCGACGAATGAGCTAATGAAGAGCGTTACCGCGACTGGAGTGCCGTCGACGTCGGCGATCTCGAGGAGCTTCTCGCGAGCTGGTCCGCGCAGTGTGCCGAGTCGAGCCAGCGTCGCCGATCGTTGCTGCGGCGTCTCCGAGTCGAGATAGTGCACCATGACCATTCGCCCAAGCTCGATCTGCTGGGCGAGGAAGCTGCGAGCGCCGCGCGTCGCGACGTTCTTGAGCAGCCGGTATTTGGCGGCGAATTCAGTGCTTGTCATCGACGACCCGCGGGGGGTACGTTAACGCCCAGCGGCTGACGCGAGCCAGCGATGTGCATCCGGGCTGTGAGGAACTGGGAGACTCCCCGGCGTTTACCCGGGGGGTCGGGGCACCCAATATAGTGCCGTAGCACGCGACGCGCCCGACATGGCGATGGCCCGGATCGAATGACCGATTGAAGGACGGAGAATGAAGCAGCTATCCCGAGTCGTGTGGAATGAGGGGATGCACCTGGCGCAGCATCACTTCCAGGCGCAGAGCCGGTATTTCGAGGACGCGATTCAGTTCGCGCTCTCCAGTCTCTTCTTCGCCCCATACGGACTTGCAGGTTGCGAACTGGACCGCGAGGCGATTCGCAACGATACCGTCTCGCTCACCCACGCGCGTGGCATTCTTCCGGACGGGCTGCCTTTCGACATCCCCGCGAGCGATGCCGCACCCGATCGCCTCGACGTGCGCGAGCTGTTTTCGCCGACGCAGGAATCGCATCTCGTCCTGCTGACGATACCAGCGTATCAGCCGAACCGCTCGAACTTCGCGAAGAACGGAGAGACGAACGGTTCGCGCGCCCGCTACAGCGCCGAATCATCGGCGGTACTCGACGACACCACGGGGCGCGACGAAAAGCCAGTGAGCATCGGTCGCAAGAATTTTCGTCTCGCGCTCGACATCGAGTCCGTTGGTGATCTGATCGCCCTCCCCATCGCGCGTGTGCGTCGCGATGGAGCAGGCCATTTCATGTACGATCCCGAGTACGTGCCTCCGTGCGTTCAGGTCGGCGCGAGCGTGCGATTGATGCAGCTTCTGCAGCGGATCATCGAGATTCTCGACGCGAAGAGCGACTCGATGGCGCGCGGCCGGCGCGGCAGCGCCGAGGAGTTCGCGCGTCAGGAGGTGGCGAGCTTTTGGCTGCTGCACGCGATCGACTCGAGCTTGCCCGCCTTGCGCCACATCGCGCAGGTCAAGCGCGTTCATCCGGAGCAGCTGTATGTCGAGCTGTCACGCCTGGCTGGCGCGTTATGCACCTTCGCGCTCGACGCGCATCCCCGCGCACTCCCGCTCTACGATCACGATCATCCGCAGGAGTGCTTCGACGCACTCGACAAGCACATTCGGCGGCATCTCGAGGTCGTCGCGCCGACCGCGCGCACCGTCGTACCGCTGCGCATGACGACGCCATTCCTGCACACGGGCGCGATCGCGGATCGCCGTGCCTTCGGCCGTGCGCGCTGGATCCTGGGCGTGCGCTCCTCGCTGACCGGAGTGGAGCTCGCGGCGCGCGTTCCCCAGTTAGTGAAAGTGTGCTCGGCGAAGTTCACGTTGGAGCTGGTGCGGCGCGCCTTTCCAGGGATGCGAATCGAGCACATTCAATTCCCTCCGGCGTCGATCGCGCCGCGCCCGGACACTCAGTATTTCAACGTCGACCGCTCCGGGCCGTGCTGGGAAACGCTCAACTCGACTCACGAGATCGGCGTGTATCTGCCGGATGCGATTCCGAAGGCGGAGGTCGAGTTGGTGATCCTCGCCGAGGAATAGTCACGCGCGTCGCGTAAGCGCGGCCGCGACAAGGGAATTCTTCCGAAAATCTCCCGCGACAGCGGGCCTTTCCTTATGTTAGCGCGCCGGTCGGCATGGACCGGTGATGAACTACGGACCCAGGAAGGGTGGCTTCATGACAGCAGTCGCAACGGACCGGTCGCGCGCCGCAAGCCATGACGCGTCGCGCCGTGGCTTGCTCGCGCTCTCCCTCCAGGAGCCCTTCACGACGGTGGCCCGACTTCGCGTGAACCGTCAGGTCGCGGCGGACGCGGACTCCTTTCGAACGAACATCAAGCAGGTGCTCGCCGCCGCCGAGCAGGAAGCGCGACAGGCGGGATACGGCGCGGACGACATTCGCTTCGCGCTGTTCGCGGTCATTGCCCTGATCGACGAGAGTGTCTTGAACTCGGGCCAGGCGATGTTTGCCGAATGGCCCCGTCGTCCGCTTCAGGAAGAGGTGTTCGGCGTGCACATGGCGGGGGAGTTGTTCTTTCAATACCTGCAGCAACTCCTCGGTCGGCAGGACTCGGAAGATCTCGCCGACGTGCTCGAGGTCTACGAGCTCGCCTTGCTGCTCGGCTACAAGGGCAAGTTCAGTGCATCGCGCGGGGCGGAGTTGCAGGTGCTCGCCTCGCAGGTCTCCGACAAGATCGAGCGAGTGCATGGCGGCACCGGCGAGCTGTCGCCGAGCTGGCGTCCTTCGCAAGCGGAGATCGCGACGCCGCCCGATCGATGGGTGCCGCGGCTCATCGCCGCCGCCATTGCCGCGACGGCGCTCGCGGTCGTGCTGTTCGTGGTATTCGCTATCTCACTGCATTCCGGCAGGGCCGAACTCTCCAGCCTAACGAGTCAGCTCGTGCGCTGACGCGCCGGCTGTTGCATCGCAAGAAGCATTCGGAGTGATCATGAAACGACGGACGAAGATCTGGATCATTGCCGCGGTGGTGTTCCTCCTGTACATCGCGGCGGCGATCATCGCGGGGCGATTGCTGAAGCTCACCGGCAGCGACGCGTCCGTGCTGCACGGGGGGCTCGCGCTCCTGGGGCTGATCTCGGCGGCGTTGATCATTTGGTTTTTCCGCGACCGCACGCCGGCCGGACCGGCCACGCCACAAGCGCGGCTCGATGCCGAAGTCGATCAGCTCTTCAAGGCGGCGCGCACGCAGCTCGCCGCCGCGAAAGCCGGCAACGCAAAGGACGCGCGATTTGCGAAGCTTCCCGTCGTCATCGTCTTCGGACCGCCGGGCAGCACGAAGACGACCGCGGTCGTACGATCGGGGCTCGAACCGGAGATTCTCGCCGGCGAAGTGATGCGCGGGGAGACGGTGGCGCCGACCAAATCGGCGAACGTGTGGTTCGCGCAGGGCACCGTGTTCGCCGAAGCGGGTGGTCCCGTGCTCGCCAATCCGGACAACTGGCGTCACTTCGTGCGCGCGCTCCGACCAAGGAGCCTGGTCGCGGCACTCACCGGAAAGCCGCAGGCGCCGCGTCTCGCGGTCCTGTGCTTCCCGTGCGACGATTTGATGAGAGCCGGAGGGGGTGAAGCCGTCGCCGCGGCGGCGCGGTCCCTGCGCGAGCGGTTGGGCGAGGCGGCGACCCAATTGGGCGTGAAGCTGCCGACGTACGTTCTGTTCACGAAGGCGGACGTCATTCCGCACTTCGACGCATTCGTGCGCAACTTCTCCGCCGACGAATCCCGTGAGCCGTTAGGCGCGTCGCTTGCCCCGGACACGGTGGCCGAAGGCACCTACGCCGAGCGTGTGACGCCGCGGCTCGAGCGCGCCATGCGCGATCTGTACCGATCGCTGGCGGCACGACGGCTGCCGGTGCTGTCGCGCGAGCACGCCGCCGAGTACAAGCCGTCCGCGTACGAATTCCCGCGCGAGGTGCGCAAGCTCTCACCGCTCGTCGTGGACTTCCTGCGCGAGATCGGCAAGCCAAGCGCACTGAAGGGGAGCCCGGTGTTGAGAGGGTTCT
This sequence comes from Gemmatimonadaceae bacterium, assembly GCA_036557635.1. Classification (GTDB taxonomy): domain Bacteria; phylum Gemmatimonadota; class Gemmatimonadetes; order Gemmatimonadales; family Gemmatimonadaceae; genus AG2. The sequence continues at coordinate 12,443 of DATBHD010000369.1, read as the reverse complement.
ACTTCACCGGAGTGCAGGCGGTTTTCGTGAGTGACACCACACCGGAGTACAGCCCCCCGCTCCAGCAAGCAGCGCGCGAGGCGGTGGGTGCTCGCTCGGCGACGGGCGTGTTCTCGGCGCATCAGGTAGCCGCGGCGGCGACGACGCCGATGGCATCGAGCGCGCCACGCACGCGCAAGGTGCCGCGCTGGGATTTCCTGCCGCGGGTGTTCCGCGAGGTATTTCTCGCCGACCAGGCGGCGCAGCGCCTAACGCAAGGTGGACAACGTGTCGGCTTCCTGCGACGCGCAACGCTGGCGGGGGGCGCGACGCTGGCGCTCCTCCTTTCGATGGCGTTCGCGATCTCGTATAGCGGCAATCGGCAGCTCACGCGCGAGGTGAGCGAGGCGGCACGCGGCATCGCCGCGATCGCGCCGAACAACGTCGATTTCCCTCCCGTCGACGCGATGCGCCGGCTGGATTCGCTGCGCGCGCAGATCGATACGCTCAGCGCCTACGAGCACCAGGGCGCGCCGTTGTCGCTCCGCTGGGGACTGTACGGCGGCTCGTCGATCTATCCGGACGTGCGCAGCGCGTACTTCAACGGCTTCAACCGGTTGATGTTCGGTAACACACGGGCGTCGCTGCTCGCGTCGCTCCGCGCGTTGCCCGACGCGCCAAAGGCGAGCGACGACTACGGCACGAGTTACAGTTTGCTCAAGGCGTATCTCATCACGACGACGCATCCGGAAAAGAGCACGGTCGATTTCCTCTCGCCGGTGCTCATGAAGGAGTGGCTGGCGGGGCGCTCCCTCGATCCGGAGCGCACCCAGATCGCACAGCGACAGTTCGATACCTACGCGCGGGAGCTGCAGTTCTGGAATCCCTTCCCGGCGCGCGCCGACGAGCCCGCGGTCGCCCGGGGCCGCGCGTTCCTGCACCAGTTCGCCGGCTCGGAGCGTATCTATCAGTTCATGCTCGCCGAGGCGAACAAGGCGAATCCGGCGGTCCAGTTCAACAAGCGGTTCCCAGGCTCGGCGGCGTATCTCGTCGACTCGTACGAGGTGCCGGGCGCGTTCACGAAGACGGGCTTCACGTTCATGCAGGAAGCGTTCAAGACCGTCGATCGCTTTCTGCAGGGCGAGAGTTGGGTCGTGGGCGAGGATGTGCAGCAGGGCGACAAAGCGAAACTCGTGGCGGAGCTGCGGGGTCGTTACGCAGGCGACTACGTCGAGAACTGGCGGCGGTTCCTGCGATCGGCGGCGATCGCTCGTTATGCAAACGTGCGCGATGCCGCGCAGAAGCTCACCGTGATCGGCGGAAACCAATCCCCGCTGCTCGAGCTGTTCTCGGTGGCGGCGCGGAATACCAACGTCGCGCCAGACATCGCGACGATCTTCCAACCCGTGCAGGCGGTGACGCCCCCGGCGGACACGACGAAGCTCATCGGCGCGGGGAACCAGGCGTACATGGGCGCGCTCGTCGCGTTCCAGGCGTCGCTGGAGCAGGCCGCCGCCGCGGTCGGACCGAGCGCCGACCAAGCCGCGGGTCAGGCGGCGGGGAGCGCCGCCTCGGCGAAGTCCGCGGCGCGTCAGATCGCGGCGTCGTTCACGATCGACCAGCAAGGGCAGGTGCACAGCACGGTGCAGAAGCTGATGGAGGATCCGATCAGCTATGCCGAGGCCCTGCTGGCGCGATTCGGCGCCGATCAGGTCAACGCGCGAGCTCGCGCGTTCTGCGGCGGCGCGCGCCTGACGCTTGCCAAGTTCCCCTTCAATCCGAACAGCAGCGCGCAGGCATCGATCCAGGAAGTGAGCGCGATGCTGCGGCCGGGGTCGGGCTCGCTATGGACGCTGTACAACGAGATGCTCCAGAGCGCGCTGCAGAAGCAGGGGAACACGTACCAGCCGGTGGCGGGAAGCATCAGGCTCTCTCCCGCCTTCGTGGATTTCTTCAATCGCGCCGCGACGCTCTCCGACGTGCTCTTCGCCGGCGGCACACCGGATCCGCACTTCTCGATCACGGTGAAGCCGATCGTCGCCGACGGCACCAACGGCGTATCGATCATGCTGGAGGGCGACGAGGTGCGCGCGACCAAAACGCTCGCACAGCAGCAGCGCATCGATTGGCCGGCCGCGACACACGACGCGAAGCTCTCGGCGCAGCTTGGAACCTTGCAGGCGACGTTGGTCGGCCCGTACAGCGGACCGTGGGCAATGTTCCAGCTCTTCTACGCCGCCGACAACTGGCAGCCGATCGGAACCGCCATGCGCGCGGAGTGGTCGCTGCGCTCTGGGACGCAGGGCATTTCGCTCCCCGGCGGCGCGGCGCTCAAGGTATCAGTCGACGTCTCTCCGGCGAGCGCGGCGGCCGTGCTGAAGAGAGGCTACCTCGCGGGAGCGGAGTGCACGGGCGACGCTGCTCGATGAACTGCCTAACGGCGAGCCGAGAGGGGCGGCCGAACTTTTTCAGGCTTCCCAGGCCAACCCTGCCCGTCCGAAGTGGCCGTAGTTGGTTGTGTTTCTATAGATAGGCTGACGAAGCTGGAGACGCTCGATCATCGCCGCCGGGCGGAAGTCGAACTTCTGCACGAACTCCTCGGCGGCGCGCCAATCGCCGGTACCGAAGGTGTCGACGCGCACCGAGACCGGCTCGGCGCGACCGATCGCGTAGGCAACCTGCACCTCGGCGCGCTTCGCGATTCCCTGCTGCACGACCTGTCGCGCGACGAAGCGACCGAAGTAGGCGCCGCTCCGATCCACTTTGCTCGGATCCTTGCCGCTGAACGCACCGCCGCCGTGACGGCCCATGCCGCCGTAGGTGTCGACGATGATCTTGCGGCCGGTGACGCCGCAGTCGGCCGAGGGACCTCCCTCGATGAACTGACCCGTCGGATTGACGAGCACTTCGACGCTCGGATTGAACCAGTCGCCTAACACTTCCGGACACACGCAACCCGAGACGTAGTCGCGGATCTCGCTCTGAGACGGTTCGGCCGTGTGCTGCGTCGAGACGAGGACCGTCGTCACGCGGACTGGCCGCTGGTCTTCGTACAGAACGGAGACCTGCGTCTTCGCGTCCGGCCGCAGCCACGCCCGCTCACCGCGCTTGCGAGAAACGGCGAGCCGGTGCGAAAGCTTGTGTGCCAGCTGAACCGGAAGAGGCATCAGCTCGGGCGTCTCGTCGGTGGCGAAACCGAACATCAGCCCTTGATCGCCGGCGCCGCCCGTGTCGACGCCCATCGCGATGTCGGGCGATTGGCGCGAGATGAATTGCGTCACCTGTACGCCGCCGGCGTTGAATGGCTCGTTAGGGTCGAGGTAACCAATCTCGCGAATCGCATCGCGGACGATCGCCTCGTAGTCCACCGCCACCGAGGACGTGATCTCGCCCGCGAGAACGACCTGTCCGCTCTTGCAGAGCACTTCACAGGCGACGCGACTCCTCGGATCGCCCTGGAGATGCGCGTCGAGGATGGAATCGGCGATGTAATCGCAAACTTTGTCCGGGTGGCCTTCGCTGACCGACTCGGAGGTGAAGATGTAGCGGCTCATTCAACGCTCGGGAAAAAGAAAACGGCCCCGACTTTCGCCGTGGGCCGTTGTTGCCACGACTTAGACGGGATTGGCGGGCGAAAAGCCCGGCGCACGGCCCGTCAAATCGGGGAAATCACCAGCGCGCGAACGCAAGCTAGGAGCACTGGTCGCGCAGTGTCAAGAGCGACGTTTGAGCTCAGCTCTTTGGGCAGAATGCGTCGAGCTGGCGCTGAACGTATGGCTCGAGCTGACCCAGGTAATCAAGGAATTGCTTGGCTGCCTCGGGCGAAACTTCCTGCCCCGCCTCGAGGCCGGCTCGAGCCACGGGTAGAGTTTGCGCGCCGAGATGAGAAAGCTCGCAACTTTGCGTCTTCTCCGTCATCTTCGGCGCGTCGCTGAGGGCTGACTGGGTGATGCTGTACGCGGCGACACCGAGGAGAAATGCCGACTGTGGCGTGCGCCGCAGCGTGTCGGCCAGCGCGAGAAAGCGCATCGCCAGTTGGAAGTCGTCGCGCGACTTGGTGCCGTTGGCCGCCCTGAGGAGTGCGTTGCCTCGCCCCAATGCGAACTGCGCGATGAGCGCGGTGTCCTCGCCGCGCGCCATCGCTCGCCGCAGCGCCGCCAGCGCGCTGTCGGGCCTGCCGAGCTCGATCTCGCCTTGCGCAATCATCAGCTCGCCCCGATCGATCGTCGAATCGACGGCCAGTGCCTGACGAGACGCGGCCAGCGCTTCGGCGAGCTGGCCTCTCGCCCGGAGATCCTTTGCGTCCATCGCGAGCAACTCGGCGCTCCGGGGAAAGAGAGCGAGGCCGCGCGGTACGACCGTGTCCGCTTCGCTCTTCACGAACTGAGTGTAGAGCGTGTACAACTTCACGTCGCCGGGGAAGGCGACGACGCCCTTCGCCGCGAGCGCGATCGCCTTGTATGTGTCACCGTTCGCGCGATATGCCGAAGCGAGACGCAGCGTGAAAACCGAGTCTCTGGCCATCATCGAATCAGCGGCGAGCAACGCCTCGCCCGACTTGATCGCGGCAGGCCAGTGTCGATTCTCGAATGTCACGCGCCACTCGAGGCGGCGGAGCCGAAGGCTGTCCGGATGGTCGTTGGCGGCGCGGACGATGAGCGGCTCAGCCCGACGCGAGCTGCCGCCAAACATCATCGAGAGCACGACACGCTCCGTCAGCTCCAGGTCGGCCGTGTCCGTTTCGGCGAGACGCAGCCAGTACGTCGCCGACTCGTCGCGGCGCCGCAGTGAGTCGAGCGCGATTGCCGCGCTCTCGAGTCCGTGTGGGTTCAGCGAATCGCCGGCGAGTACTTCCCTTGCCGCGGAGAGTACGTCTGACGCCGGCGCGCCGGTGGCGCGCAGCGCCCACGCAAGGCAGACGTGCGCGAGCACGCCGGCGGGATACGCCGCGACTGCCTCACGAGCAAATTGGAGAGCGCGCTCACTCTGTGCATCTCGAAGTGCATTCTCACATCGTCGCTGAGGCGCGAGCTCGCTCCGCGCCGCGGCCAGCTCGCGTCCGAACTGATCGGCGACCGGCCCGAGCGCCTCGCCCGATACCGTGGCCAGCGGCTCCGACATCCTTCGATCTCGCATCAGCACGAGTCGGCCGGATATGCGCACCTTCTTCGGTCCACGCTCGACTTCTCCGACAAGGTACTCGTCGGCGCGCATGAGCTTGCCCAGCGTCCGAATCGTCGACTCGTCGAGCAGTGTGTCTTCGGGCATTCCCGCTCGCGAAATCTGCCAGCGGATGTCACCACCGGAGATGACGTCGACTTCGCGCTTGTTCGACAGCCTTCCGATGCGCGAACGCACCTCGTCGGCCGCCTTGCGACCAAAGCCGAAATCCGCCCCACCGAGCGGAGCGAAATTCGTGATGAGTAGACCCTGACGCGTGAACTCCGGCGTCTTCTTCTGTGCATTGGCCGGCGGGACGGCGAGGACGCCGAGTACGCAAGCCAATCCGAGTTTTGTGACGAGGGCGCCGACGTTGGCGCTCACTTTCGATTTCACATCTCCTCTCCGAATCACGTGCTTCGCGAGCATTCCGCCAATGTCATTGGCTCTCCGGCCGCATACCAGTCCCCCTGGGCCCGAGCGTCCGTACCGATCCGTACTACGGCACAATCAGGAGACCAACTTCGCCGCCAAATTCGTCCGACACGTGCGGCAAGTTTGGCGGCACGGTCCACACGCCGCCGTTGACGCGGATCGCGACCCGGTGCGTCCCCGGTGCAACGATTCGCTCGACCGCCCAATCCCCGTTAGGCATCAGTGACATGCTGACCGGCTCCCAGTCGGTAAAGTCGGCCATCAGCTCGACGCTGTTCGCCGAACGCAGGCGGACCGTAACGATACGCAGTGAGTCACCGCCAACGTTGACGTCGATGCGTCCCCCGCCCCCGTCCTCGTCGGGGCGCTCGCGCCCGGCCTGTGCCACCATGCTCGGGAGCCCGCGCTTCCCGCCGAATCGAAGCGCCGCCGACACATAGCGCGCCGACGGCACTCCTCGGGCCGCGTCCGCGAGTGCACGCCCTCCACTCAGGACGATTCCGGCGCCGGGAGCAAACCACATGACGGCGGTCGCCGAACCCCAACTCTGAGGCGTCGGTTGCCCGAGGGACTGCGCGCGGACGCCGCCCCCGACGAGCAGCTCGAAGCGGCCAGTTCGGTGAGTCCAGTACGCGATCGCGTCCGCGTACCCCAGCCGTGACGCGCTGTCGGGGAGAACAGCCGCATCGGTGTAGGCAAGGGCAGCGGAAATTTCGTCGCGACCCGTTTCGTCGAACCGGATGAAGCCTCCGGTATGGGCATTCACGATGGGGTGCGACACTCCGTTCTCGACCACCGCCCCTCCAGCGGCGCCGGCGAAGACGCCGCCTAACGACCAACCGCGATGTTCTCGCGCCAGCACTTGCCAGCCGAATGCGGATGGTCCGTTGCTCAGACCGAAGGCGCTCGTTGTGCCGCCCAGCTCCCAACGAAATCGGTGCGTCGGCGCGGCATACCGTGACGCCGAGATGACACCCTGGCCGGTGTACCGGCCGTCGGACGTCACCGCCTCGATCCCATTCATCGCGAGGGCGAAGCTCGGCGTCGCGAAGCGAAACTGGCCGGCTGCAGTGAGGACGCTCGTCGACGGGAGGCCGGGCTGACTGAGGAACGCGCCCCCGAGATCGAGGTAGCCGTCAGAGACGGCGCGCGGCGCTTGAGAGCGCGCGCGCGTTGCAACGAGCGCGAAGAGGGTGCCGGTGAGCCAAAGACGATACACCGGCACACGTTACAGTCGTGCGCACGAGCCGAACAGGCTTCACGGCTTCTTCATACCGGTGGTCGAGCTTCCCGGGCTGGACGCATCGCCCAGCCCCCCGCTCGCACCGCCAACAGGAGGGAGCACCGCGTTGAGCCCTCGCATTCGGACGTCGAGCGCGGACTGTGGCGACGCGCCCGCGGCTACATACATGCGCACGTCGTTATTCAGGGCGATGAGCTGCTCATCGCGAGCGCCACGACGAAGCAGGTCGGCGACGACTCGCGTCGCTCTGTCGACGGGAACGCCACTCGCCACGAGCTGCGTCAACACACCGAGCGGCACCGCCACCGATTCGTTGGGGCGAATCGCACGCATCGTCACAAGCGCCTTGCGAGTTACGCCGTACGCGAGCGCGTCAGCGCCGGCGGCGATGTCCCGCGGGCCGGGATTCGGCGCGAGTGCGTCGCGAGCCGCCTCGAGGCGGCTCATGAGCATCGAGACCGCCGCCTGTATACGGGGGCCCGCCGCGCGCTTGGTGGCACCCTCCAGCGCCTTGTCGACGAGCGGCTCGACGGGCAGGCCGCGCGTCTGCGCACTGTCGAGAGTGCGCATGACAGCTGCCCTGGTCTCGCCATCCAGCTTCCCATCGAGCCGCGTGCTTGCCGCCGCCTGCGCGGCAAGATGCGCCGGGAGGGCGACGACCAGTGCGACGAGGGCCGAGCGCATCATGGCCGGCCCACCAGGATGACCGATCCCGTCACGCCGAAGTCCGGATCGCTGGCGACTGGCGCGCGCTTGTCGACGGTCCACACCGAGTCGACGAGAAAGGCGTAGATATGACGGCCACGCTGAATCGGCACGGTGACGGACCAGAGGGGACTTCCCGGCTCTCGCTCGAGCGGTGTCGCCTGCGCGTCCCAGTTGTTGAAATCGCCGACCAATACAACGTGTCGTGCCGTGCCGTCGAAGACGAACTGCGTCGGAATGGGGAGCGCGTCGGCTGCTTCACGCGACGCGCTCACGGTGACGACCGGCATCGCACCGGCGCGTCGCGCGTCGGGTCCGCGATCGGATCGTACGGTGCTCACCACGAGCGCGGCGCCGATCGTGAGGAGGATTGCCGCGGCGATCCCCGCCGGCACCCAGTAGCTCCGCCGCGGCGGCGCCAGCGGCAGGAGGTCGTCCTCGTTAGGTGCGGCGTCCCGCGCGCGTGTCCGCGCCGCCGCGGTGACGATACGCTTGACCGCCGCGCTGTCGACCGCGGGCAGCTCGCGCAGCGTCTCCACCGCGCGTGTGACGATGCGGCCGGGCTCGTCGCGTCGCTCAGCCACGGTACACCCCCGCGAGCTTGGAACGAAGTTGATCGCTCGCGCGCTTGACGCGCATCTTCAGCGCCGACTGCCTAACGCCGGTGATGCGCTCGATCTCCTCGTAGGAGAAGCCTTCGACATAGTGCAGCAAGAAGATTTCACGGTTGTATTCGGGGATCTCGGCGAGCGCGCGGCGCACTTCGTCTCCCCATTCCTCATCGAAGGCGGCGTCGGGCCGGTCGGCCGAGGGAACACTGTCGAGCGCCGTGTCGTCCCCGGCGTCGACCGCGTCCCGTCGCTGCTGAAGCAGGTTGGCGGTCCGACAGCAATTGCCGAGGATGCGAAAGAGCCACGAATCGAAGCGTTGGCGCTCCTCGTAGCGGGGCAGCGCGCGGTACAGCCGCACGAATGTCTCCTGCACGACGTCGTCCGCGTCCCCCGCGTTCCGGAGCATGCCGTGAGCGAAGCGAAGGCACCGCGCGTAATACCGTGCGACGATGTCCTCGAACGCCTGGATGTCGCCCAGCTTCGCCCGATTGACGAGGGTCGAATCGACGACTGGCCGTGCCGGCTCGGGATCGGGCAAAGGGAAAGCGGACAGGACGTTTGTCATGCGGTCACCGTGAATGCTAAACCGGGAGGCAGGGGTTCCAGGTCACCCAACAGCGCGAACCCCGACCTGGCCGTATTATCGACGCAATCTGCGCTGGCCAATTTCCACCGTATTGAGCTGGCAACCAACCCCTAACCACCCCCGCCATGCGCCTTCGCCTTTGCGCCGCAATGGCCTTCTCGACGGTCGTCGTCGCCTCCGCAACCGCCCAGACGAAGCGTCCGATGACCTTCCTCGACATGCAGAACATGAGGCAGGTCGGCTCCCCCGATTTGAGTGCCGACGGCCGCTGGCTGCTCTACACTGTCAGCGTCCCCGACTGGCGGGAGGCTCGTCGTCAATCCGACATCTATCTCGTGAGCACCGATCGCGGGCTGTCGAGCACGCGCCAGCTCACCTACACCAGGGACAAGAGCGAGTCGACACCGCGCTGGTCTCGGGATGGCAGCTTCTTCGTTTTCGCATCCGACCGCGACGCGAACGCGCGTGACAACGCGACGGGGAGCTCGACGGCGCCGCGCGCGGTGGCGGCGCCGAACCTGCCGGCGGGGGGCGCCTTCGCGGGCGCCGGCGGCGGACCAGGCACGCAGCTCTACTTCATGCGCCCCGACGGCGGCGAGGCGCGCAAGATCACCGACGCGCGCGAGGGCGTCTCGACTTTCGCGTTCTCTAAAGACGGCACGTGGCTCGTCTATCGTTCCGGCCATGCCGGCGAGGAGCAACTCTACGCGCTGTCGGTCGCCGCGATCACAAGCGGCGATTCGCTCCGTCCAGTGCAGGTCACGCATGACGCGACCGGCGTCGGCCTCTGGCAGCTCGCGCCGGACTCGCGTCGCGTCTACTTCGTGACGGCCGATACCGTGGACAAGGACGAGCGCGCGCGCTTCGACAAGCGCTTCGATGTGCGCGTCCGCAATCCCGAGACGCCGATCTCGAGCCTTTGGGCCGTCGATATCGAGGGCAAGCAGACGACGCGGTTGACGCACGACACGTCGTACAGCGTCGGGAATTTCACCGTCTCCGACGACGGCAAGTGGATCGGTTTTCATGGAATGTCGCCGAACCGGTACGAGCGAAATATTCTCGAGCAGAACGACAATGCGGACCTCTATTTGCTCGAGCTGTCGACGGGCACGGTCGAGCGCCTAACGAACAACAAGGACATCGCCGAGGGTCCGGTGAGCTTTTCGCCGGACGGCCGGCTCGTCGCGTTCAGCGCGCCGGACGACTTCCAGTTCATGCACTTGAACAAGGTGTACGTGCGCGAGCTGGCCAACCGCGGCGGCCCGTTCAGAAAGATTGGCGGGAGCTTCGACGGCGACGTGACGGTGGGATGGTGGTCGAAGGATGGAAAGACGATCTATTTCAACGAGGGCATCAAGGCGACGGACCAACTCTGCTCGATCGATGTTGCGACGGGTGAGGTAAGGCAGCTCACGCACGAGAAGGCAGCGCTCCGCGCGTCGGAGGATGCGGACAACGGTCGCCTAACGATCACCTACTCCGATCCGAAGACTCCGCCGACGCTCTTCACCGTGGCCTCGGCGAACGACATCGCCGAGCGGTCGAGGTGGATCCAGCTCACGGACGCCAACGCGTGGGTCCGCAACTCCATCGAGCTCGGCGACGAGGAGGAGATCACCTGGAAGTCCAGGGATGGCCGCATGGTGGGGGGCGTGCTGCTCAAGCCCGTCGGCTACCAACGAGGCAAGCGTTATCCGCTGATCGTCGCGATTCACGGCGGGCCGGCGGCGGCGGACGTTCTGAGCTTCAACGGCGGCTACGGCTCGCAGGTGTACGCGGGGGCCGGCTACGCCGTGCTCATGCCTAACTATCGCGAGTCGACGAACTACGGACAGCGATTCAAGATCGAGAGCCAGGGAGACTACTTCACGAAGGGCTTCGACGACATCATGACCGGCGTCGACTATCTCATCGCGCAGGGGATCGCCGACAGCACGCAGATGGGCGCGTTAGGCTGGAGCGCCGGCGGACACTACTCGGACTGGATCCTGACGCACACGACGCGCTTCAAGGCGATCAGCACCGGTGCCGGCACCTTCAACTGGATCTCGATGTACGGCGAGAGCGACACGCAGCGCCTCCGGCAATGGTACCTCGGCGACAAGCTCTGGTATGACGACATGGAGCACTGGTGGAAGCAGTCGCCGGCGGCGTACATAAAGAACGCAAAGACCCCGACGATGATTCACGTCGTCGACGGCGACCCACGCGTACCGCGGCCGCAGAGCGAGGAGCTACACATGGCACTCAAGCGGTTAGGCGTGCCGACGGAGTTCTGGGTGTACCCCGGCAACAGCCACGGCATCCCCGATCCGCGCAATCAGTACCTCAAGTCGATGGGCGAGATGGCGTGGATGGATTACTGGGTGCGGCACAGCGGAAAGAAATTCCAGTGGCGCGACGTGCTGAAGTCGGTCGAGGACGCGCCTTACGGTCGGCCGACGGTGTCCATGACGCCATGAAGCGCCCTTGATCGTTGCGGCGAACCGAGAACGGCGGCTCGATCGGGGGGGCCCGCCGTTCTCATTCCAAACAACTGCCTGTTCACGAGGGCTTTCGGTGACTTTCGCGCACCAAACGAGACGCGTGCCAAAGTAGTAGTCATCGTCCGCGAAGCGCGTCGTGCGCCACGCGCATTCACGGTCGTGTCGTGTGAAGCCACGGTCGTGTGGCGAAATGCGGCCGTCGCCTGCCAACTAATCAGCGTGACGCCAACGTTGTCGCGGTGTAGCACATTGCCGCAGTACACTCGGTTGGAGCACGCGTCGCCCTCGGTTTTGCGCGCGTCGCCTCCAGGAATGCTGCCGGCGCGCTCGGCTTTGTTCCGGACGCCTCACGAGTGGGCAGATGATGCTTCCGATGCGGCACCGGCGCCGGACTTCTTGCCGTGGTCGCCTTCGAAGTTGGAACTTTCGCCGTCAGAGTTGGAACGTTCGCCTGTTTTGCCGGAGGCGCGGCGCAGGCGAGCGGCCCATTAGCGCCCCCGCAGCTCCTCGATTCGATCCCACCACAGCGAGCGATCGACCCAGGTGAACAGGTCGGCATCCTGCGTCAACAGGTCGCGCAACGAGTAGGGCGCCGCCGGGAGATGGTTGTCGCGAACGTGCACCCTGATGCCAGGGCGTGGCGCGACCTTGGCCTGTTTCCATCCCTCGGAGGAGGGTTCGAGAACGGTCTGAGGTCTTTCAAATCTTCAGTGTCCAGGTCGCTGTGACCGACCGCTGGCGTGAACAAAAAATGGCGGCTCCGAACGGAGCCGCCATTCTCTTTTGTGCCTGCGCCAGCGTTTGCTCAATGGGGTTACGGGGAGAACGGACCCGGCACGAGCGCGATATTGTCCACCGAGTAGATGTTCTGCGTCATGTCGATCGAGATGCCCGTGACGCCGGCAGTGTTGGCGATGTGGTAGTGCCAGATGCGGACGCCAGGTGCGTTGTCGGTGACGGTCGGCGGCGGCGCATCCGAGTCGTCGAAGCCCGGAACGGTCACGCGCACCGTCGGCGTCGCCTGACTCGGCGTGCCGATGACGTCGAACGACACGTCGGTGCGGCCGGGGCTGAACTGCATCAGGAACGTTCCCGGCGTCGGGCCTGCACCAGCCGCGACGATCGGCGCCGTCGCTTGGTGATTGTTGCCGACCACGACGACGCGCGGCGACGTCGTCGACGTGCCTTCGCCGTTGAAATAAGAGTACTGGAAGAGCACGCCCTGGAATTGATCG
>DATBHD010000368.1:0-6514 GCA_036557635.1 Gemmatimonadaceae bacterium | reverse complement strand
GAGCGCGCGCATTCGGTATCCGCAGCGCCGTCTACGCGGTCCCCGCTTCATACGCGGTTCCCGCTTCATACGCGGTTCCCGCCCCATACGCGGTTCCCGCCCCATACGCGGTTCCCGCCGCATACGCGGTTCCCGCCCCATACGCCGGTCCCGCCGTTTTAGTGGGCGTGATGCGTTGACACTCCTTTCCTGGACGTCTAAACTCCGCCGCGCCACGACTTACACGAACCAAGTGTCTGATATTCCGAAAGATCTCCTCTACACCGAGGAGCACGAATACGTAAAGCCGACCGACGACGAAAACATTGTCGCCATCGGCATCACCGATTACGCCCAGGGTGAGCTCGGCGACATCGTGTTCATCGAGCTCCCGCAAATCGGCGCCAACTTCGGGAAACACGACGTCTTCGGCACCGTCGAAGCCGTGAAGGCCGTGTCCGAGCTCTACGCGCCGCTCAGCGGAGAAGTCGTCGAGATCAACGACCGCCTCGACAAGGAGCCTGCGCTCGTGAACACGGCTCCGTACACCGACGGTTGGATGATCAAAGTGCGCCTCCGGCATCCCGGTGAGCGCGACGAGTTACTGGGTGCGGCGGAATACGCAACGCGACTCGGCGAATAAGGATAAAGGGCTGAGAGTAGAGGGCTGAGGGTAGAGGGTGGAGGGCGGAGCGCTCTACCCTCTACCCTCTACGCTTCCGCCACCACGTCCGCGTATGCGTCCGTCGGGAGACAGGAGCAGACCAGATTCCTGTCGCCGTACGCGCTCTCCACGCGCCCAACCGAGGGCCAGAACTTGTGCGCGCGCGTCCAGGGTGCCGGGAACGCCGCGCGCTCGCGCGGGTACGCGTGCGACCACGAGTCGCTGACCACGCGCGCCATCGGATGTGGAGCGTTCTTCAACACGTTGTCGTTCCGGTCGGCGATGCCGAGCTCGATCTCTCGAATCTCCTCGCGAATCGCGATCAGCGCCTCGCAAAAACGATCGAGCTCCGCCTTCGACTCGCTCTCCGTCGGCTCGATCATGAGCGTTCCCGCAACCGGAAACGACACCGTCGGCGCGTGGAATCCATAATCCATCAAACGCTTCGCGATGTCCTCGACGTCGACGCCCGATGAGCCCTTGAGTGGACGCGGATCGATGATGCACTCGTGGGCGATCATGCCGTTCTGACCCTTGTACAACACGGGATAGTGATCCTCGAGCCGCTTCGCGATGTAGTTCGCGTTGAGGATCGCGACCTTCGTCGCCTGCGTGAGCCCGTCACCTCCCATCATGTCGATGTACATCATCGAAATCGGGAGAATGCTCGCGCTGCCCCAGGGCGCCGCGGACACCGCGCCGACGCTCTCCGCGCCACCGACTTTCACCACTGGATTGCCAGGCAGAAAGGGCGCGAGATGCGTCGCGACGCCAATAGGGCCCATGCCAGGCCCCCCGCCTCCATGAGGTATGCAAAACGTCTTGTGCAAGTTCAGATGGCAAACATCGGCGCCGATGTCGCCCGGTCGCGCCAGCCCGACCATCGCGTTCATGTTCGCGCCGTCGAAGTACACCTGGCCGCCGTTCTCGTGCACGATGCGGCACACGTCGCGGATCGTCGCCTCGAAGACGCCGTGCGTCGAGGGATACGTCACCATCAACGACGACAGCTTGTCGCGGTTCGTTTTCGCTTTCGCTTCCAGATCGGCGACGTCGATGTTCCCATTGGCATCCGTCTTCACGACGACGACTTTCATGCCCGCCATGACGGCACTGGCTGGATTCGTACCGTGTGCCGACTGCGGAATCAGACAGACGTCGCGGTGCGTCTCGCCTCGTGAGGCATGATAGGCGCGAATCACCAGCAGTCCCGCGTACTCCCCCTGCGATCCGGCGTTAGGCTGAAGCGACACCGCGGCGAATCCGGTGATCTCCGCGAGCGCGTGCTCGAGATTCCCGAACATCTCCCGATAGCCGCGCGTCTGTTCACCGGGGGCGAATGGATGCAGCCGCGCGAATTCCGGCCACGAGATCGGATACATCTCCGCCGTCGCGTTCAGCTTCATCGTGCACGAGCCGAGCGGGATCATCGACGTCGTCAGCGACAGGTCTTTCGCCTCGAGCCGATGCAGGTAGCGGAGCATCTCCGTCTCGGAGTGGTGCGTGTTGAAGACGGGATGCGTGAGATACGCGCTCGTGCGCGCGAAGCGCTCGTCGTAGCGGTCGTCGACTCTCTCGGCGAGCGCCTCGGGCGTCGGCGCCGTGGCGCCGAACGCGAAGATTTCGAGGAGCTCGCGCAGATCGTCGAAGCTGACGGTCTCGTCGAGTGCGACGATGACGTCGCCGTCGAGCTCGCGCACATTGATCCCGCGCTCGCGCGCGGCGGCGGGAATCTTCCCGACACCACCGCCTCTCTTGGTGCCGGCAACGCGAAGCGTGTCGAAGAAGTCGGGATGAGCAAGCTCATAACCGAGCTCCTCGAGCCCCGTCGCCAGAATCGCCGCGTGCCGATGGATGCGTCTCGCGATCCAATGCAACCCCTGCGGTCCGTGGTACACGGCGTACATGCTCGCGATCACCGCGAGCAGTACCTGCGCCGTGCACACGTTGCTCGTCGCCTTCTCGCGCCGGATGTGCTGCTCGCGCGTCTGCAGTGCCATGCGCAGCGCCGGCTTGCCGTCGGCGTCCCGCGACACCCCGATGATGCGGCCAGGCAGAAGCCGCTTGAATTCGTCGCGCGTCGCGAAAAACGCCGCGTGGGGACCGCCAAACCCCACCGGAACACCGAAGCGCTGCGAGGTGCCGACGCACACGTCCGCTCCCCATTCCCCCGGCGGCGCGAGGAGCACCAGGCTCATGATGTCCGCCGCGACGACCACCAGCGCGTTCGCGGCATGCGCCTGCTCGCAGAACTCACGGTAGTCGTGGATCGCGCCGTCCGTCGTCGGGTATTGCACGAGCGCGCCAAAGACCTCGGCGCCGAGTTTATGGTTCTTGAAATCTCCGACGACGATCTCGATCCCGCGCGCATGGGCGCGCGTTCGCACGACGTCGATCGTTTGCGGATGACAGCTCTCGGCGACGAAGAACACCTCCTTGCCCTCCTTGCCGCGGGCGGCGTACGCCATCGCCATCGCTTCCGCCGCCGCGGTCCCCTCGTCCAGCAGTGATGCGTTTGCGATCTCGAATCCGGTGAGATCCATGATCATCGTCTGGAAGTTCAACAGCGCCTCCAGACGCCCCTGCGCGATCTCCGCCTGATACGGTGTGTAGGCCGTGTACCATCCCGGATTCTCGAGCACGTTCCGCTGAATCACCGGCGGCGTTATGCAATCGTGATAGCCGAGCCCGATGTACGAGCGATACACCTCGTTCTTCACGGCTGTCTCGCGCAGCGCGCCAAGCGACTCGTGTTCGCTCAATCCTCCATGAATCGCCAGGGGCCGGCGGAGCCGAATCGAATCGGGCACCGTCGCTTCGATCAGCGCGTCGAGCGACTCGAAGCCCAACGCCTGAAGCATCTCGCGCTGCTCGGCGTCCGACGGTCCGATGTGGCGGGGAATGAAGCTCCCACTATCCATGTGCGCGTGGGCAGATTTCTTCGACTGCTTGCGGATCATTCGGAACCCTCACGAGACGCGGCAGCGCCTCTGTCGTGTGCAGGATGTTCTGTTGAATCTCGTGTATCGTTCGGTGGCCGATTCGGCGCTTGGAATCTAAAGAAAGAGTCAAGAAAATTCGTTTCCGCACCCGCACTTCGACTTTCCGGGGGTTGCGACCGAAAATGTGGCGTCTCCTCCACACTCCGCCGGCGCGTGGCGCCTTCAACATGGCCCTCGATGAGGCGTTGATGCGACGCGCGCGCGAGACGAGCACGTGGCTCGTGCGTGTGTATTCCTGGAGCTCGCCGACGCTCTCATTCGGGCGGAATCAGAGGGCTCGCGGTGGCTACGATCTCGAGCTCCTGGCGCAACGCGGCATCGACGTCGTTCGTCGGCCCACGGGCGGACGCGCCATTCTTCACGATCACGAGCTCACTTACGCCGTCGCTGGTCCAGTCGAAGACGCCGGCGATCTGCGCGAATCGTACGTGCGCATCAATCGTCTGTTGGTCGCTGGACTTCGCGCGTTGGGTGTCGGCGCGGTCGCTGTTTCCCGCGAGGAAGCGCTAGCCAGTTACGAAACGCGCGTCGCGGAACTCGAACAGCCCGGACTCCTTCCCTGCTTTCACCATCCATCGGTGGGTGAAATCACGCTCGACGGACGCAAGCTCGTGGGCAGCGCGCAATGGCGCGGCGATGGCGCGCTGCTCCAGCACGGTTCGATTCTCATCGACGACGATCAGATGCAGCTTGCCTCGTTCCTGATCGAGAAGGGTGCTTCGATTCCGCCACCTGCCACGCTGCGCGACGCCCTCGGTTGCGCGCCGACAGATCTCGACATGTTGCGCGCGCTCCTCACCGCAATTCGAGCGGAAGAGGACCCGGACGCAGAAGTGATCGAAGTGGACGCGCCGCTCCTCGAGGACGCGAACGCCCTGCAGGCGCACTATCTTGACGACGTTTGGACCTGGCGACGGTGATTGAACCTCCTTCCACTAGCACGCGCCCTCCGTCCTGGCGCCCCTCCCCCCTCCCCCCTCCCCCCATCCCCATCCCCCCGCTCATGCGCACGAGATTCCTGGCACTTGTGGTATGCGGCACCCTGGTCGGTTGCGGCGGACGCGAAGGTCCCGCTCTGGGGGCGTCGACGGGCGGCACAGTGGTGATCGCGGTGCCTTCCGACGCGGCGACCATCTTTCCTCCACATACCTTCGATCAGGTCGGCCGAGCCGTTCAGGATCAGCTGTACGATCGACTAGCCGATATCGGCGACGACATGAACACGATCGGCGACAAGGGATTCACCCCGCGTCTCGCCGAACGTTGGGAGTGGTCACGCGATTCCATGTCCGTGGCATTTCACATCAACCCGCGCGCTCGATGGCACGACGGCCAGCCGGTTCGCGCGAACGATGTTCGCTTCAGCTACCGGATCTTCACCGATCCGAAAGTCGGGTCAAACGTCACGTCGGAGATCTCAACCATTGACTCCGTGTCTATCCGCGATTCTCTGACGGCGGTCGTATGGTTCAAGCAGCGGCGCCCGGAAGCGTTTTACGACTTCGTCTACCAGATCTACATCCTTCCGGAGCACGTACTCAAAGACGTCCCGCCTGATCAGCTGCGCACGTCAGATGTAACGCGAAAGGGAATCGGCTCGGGTCGGTTTCGCCTTGCACGTTGGGACGCCGGACGACGACTCGAGATTGTCGCCGACACTGCGAACTACTTCGGTCGCGCCAAACTCGATCGAGTGATTTGGAGCATCGTTCCCGACGCTGGAGCCGCGCTCGCGCAGCTGCTGGGCGGTCAGGCAGACCTGCTCGAAGTCGTTCCTCCGGACCAAGTGCATCTCGTCGATAGCAGCAAGGCCGATCGCCCGGTTCCGTATCCGAATCTGCAGTACGCTTTCCTCGGCTTCAATCTTGTCGATCCGAAGAACGCTGCTCGTTCACACCCGATATTCGGTGATCGTCAGGTGCGGCGTGCGCTCTCGATGGCGCTCGACAGGAGAGCGATGTTGCAGAACGTATTCGGCTCGCTAGGCAGACTCTCCTTTGGGCCGTTTCCGCGGAGTATTTCGTTCGCTGATACGACGCTCCGCTTGCTGCCTTACGACGTGAATGCGGCGAAGTCACTGCTCGACTCCGCCGGCTGGCGTGAGTTGTCACCCGGTGGTGTGCGCCAAAAAAATGGCATGCCGCTTCGCTTTTCGCTCACGCTTCCCGTTTCGAGCCGGCCACGCGTCGCGTACAGCGTGCTGATTCAAGAGCAGCTTCGACGAGTTGGCGCGCAGGTCGACGTCGAGCAGCTCCAGTCGAACGCCGTCGGCAAGAAGTTGTTCGACCGCACCTACGATGCGATGCTCGTTGGCCTGTCCACCGATCCGAGTCCAAGCGGTTATAAGCAGCAATGGGGCTCGGCAGGTATCCCGCCAGCCGGCCAGAACTACACAGGCTATACGAACCCAACCTACGACGCGCTAGTCGACAGCGCCGTCGCCACCTCAGACATAGCAATGCAGCGCGCGTTCATGCGGAGAGCCTTCCAGCTCCAAATCGACGATGCGCCAGGGATCTGGCTTTACGACCCGCCTACGATCGCTGGGATAGAGCGGCGCGTTCACGCGGCGGCTTTCCGCGCCGACAACTGGGAGGTCCATCTCGCGGACTGGACGATTCCACCTAACGAGCGAATCGACCGCGACCGGATCGGCCTCGGCGGAGCAACGCCTTGAGTCGGCGCTGAGTGCGGCGCTATCTCGTCACCCGCCTCGCACAATCGGTGGTCGTCGTCCTGCTGGTAACGACGATCAGCTTCTTCCTCATCCGTCTCGCGCCGGGCGATCCCTTCTCGTTCGTCGGTGACATCACGATGAGCGCGGCCGCGCGCGACCAGCTGCGCGTCCAGTATGGCTACAACAAGCCGG
>DATBHD010000367.1:0-9801 GCA_036557635.1 Gemmatimonadaceae bacterium | reverse complement strand
TCCTGGCACGAGCGGCCGCCGAACCGGCCGCGGTTCGGACCGACGTGTCGAGGCGCTCGACGACGGGCGACGGCGAGGAACGTCGAGACCCGACCTAGTTACTACCCACATTACAGAGGAGGGAGGTATGTCGACCCCCGCGGTGGACGAGACCAAGGCGGAAGTGCATCACGTCAAAGGGGAGCAGCTGCTGGCGAAGGTGCGGGAGCTGGCGAGAGAGTAGCGAACACTGACGACGCGGATGCGCGTTCGCATTCTTGGAACGAGAGGAAACATTCCGCTGTCGGCACGGCATTACGCCAGACATGCGGGCATCCTCGTCGGCGGCGCCGTGATGCTCGATTTCGGGGAGGCCTCGTATCTCCGGCACGAGCCGGGCGCCATCTTCGTGACCCACTTGCACCCGGACCACGCCGCCTTCTCCGGGATGAGAATGCCGAGCCTTCCGCCGATCTTCGTGCCCGAGCGAACGCGCGCGCTTCCGGATGCGCGGTTGATGACGAGGCCGGTCACGGTCGGCGGCTATCGGGTCATCCCCGTGCCGACCCGCCACAGTCACAAGGTGAGGTCGTTAGGCTACGTCGTGGAGCAGGGACGGCGGCGTCTCTTTTACAGCTCCGATCTGCTCACCATCGACCGACGATACCATTCACGACTCGAATGCCTCGATCTGGTGATCACCGACGGCAGCTTCATGCGACGCGGCGGCATGGTACGACGTGATCCACGAACCAGGAAGCTCTTTGGTCACGCCGGCATCCCGGACCTCGTGGACTTCTTCCGCCGGTTCACGCGGCGCATCGTCATCACACATTTCGGTAGCTGGTTCTACCACAACATTCCAGCTTCGCGGCGACAGATCGGCGCGCTCGGGGATGGCGTCCGGGTGGTCGCCGCGCGAGACGACATGGTCATCAACCTGTAGACAAGGTCTCGAGCGACGATACTGGGCGGAAAGCTCGTCGCGGTGATCGCTGAAAGTGAACGTGTCAGGTGTTCCCCCGCAAAGATTTCAGGGAAAGGATGCCCTGGCGTCGACGGCGTCCTGACACACTGCAACGCTTTCTCGCCACAGACTGACAGCCGAGAGATCGATTGGCGTCAACGAGGAGTGACAATGTCGACGATGAGCTCACTCGGCGAAGTGGAATTGCCGCAGCTCATGGCACCGAGCGTGGTTGGCGTACTCGGGCCGGGAGCGTCGCGATGGCCGGCACGGATTCTTGTTTGCACCGATAATTCCGTGTCGAGCGGTGACGCGCTCGCCTTGGCAGACGCGTTGGCGGCGCGCGCCGCGGCGGCGGTCGATGTACTGTCGGTGTTCACGCCGTCCATTCCACTGCCTAACGTGCCAGCGCGCCGCGGTTCGGCGCGCTGTGAGAGGCAGGATCGGTGCGCGGCGGCGGAGCTCATCCGCGCCGTCCGAACGGAGGAACGCCGGCGATTCGGTGGCCGCGTTAGGTGGCCGGTGAATCTGGAGGTCGGCAATCCGGTGCAGGCGATCGTCGAACGCAGCAAGCGTACGAGGGCCGATCTGGTGATCGTAGGGCTGGGGAGCCGCGACCCACTGGTGCGGAAAGGAGGGGTGGTCATTCCCGCGTCGCTCTCTCGGTACACCGACGTGCCGATTCTGGCCGCGGCGCCGATGGTGAGGGCGCTCCCACAGGAAGCCGTGCTTCTCGTCGACCGCGAGCAGGTTGATTTGGCGGTGATCCGTGCGGCGCTTCGGTGCATCGAGGACGCGTCCTTCCTCTGGGTGCTGGTCCATGCCGGCACCACGGCGAACAGCGGTGACGGTGTGCAGCGCAGGAAGGGTACGCTCGCTGACATCATGAGCGTCATCCGCCGAGAGGCAGCGGCCGTATCGAAGCGGATCGTCGCGCGCGCGGTCTATCGCACCGGCGATCCGGTAGAGGCGGTACTCGCCCTGGCACGCGAGGTGAGGGCGGATCTGATCGTCACGCCAGTGCACGGGACGGCGGGGCCCGTGCGATCGCTCCTGCCGAACGTTGCCGATCGATTACTGCTGGCGGCCCCGTGCTCGGTGCTCGTCGTTCCGGAGAGCTAGCCCGCCGCACGCGGAAACGCACCAAAGGCTGGCGGCGACCGCCAGCCTTTGGTGCGAAAGGCGGCCAGCGTTAGGCAGCAGGTCAGCGATTGGCCACCGCCGGTCCGGGATTCGCGCGGGGGAATTTCTCGACGACTGCCACCGCGGCCTTTCGCAGCTCCTCCGCGTTTTTCGCGGGGTCGTCGCCCAACGTCGCGGTCGCGCTGCCGCGCCAGAGCAGGTCGAGCGTTTCGGGGTTCACGACGTCGACGATCACCGTGCCTTCCTTGTACTCGGTCGTGCGTTGCGGCGCTGCGATCCACCACCGCGGCCAGTAGTACGGGCCGTACTGCCACTCGCTGAGGTCGAGCCTGTTGCGCGCGCTCGCGTAGACGGCGACGACGAAGTCGGGCATCCACTCCACATCGACGTAGCCGCGACTCTCGAAGGCGCTCGTCACGCTGGCCCGCAGGGCACGATTCGTGATCGAATTGCTCACCATCGGATCGTCAGCGCCTGACGTAATACGACCATCGCGCCGGCTCGGTGTGGGAAGAAGATGAAACGTCCGAAACTCCGTCAGCGTGACCTCGGGGGCCGCCATCGTGCGAACTTCGTATGACGTCGCGCATCCAATACCGGACAGTGGCAGGAGGACAGCGAACGTCAGAGCGGAACGTCGATATCCCATAACGCCTCCTTGCAAGCGATGTCTTGCTTCAAGGTGCGTCCGAGGGGGAACACGGTCAGTCGGCGTTGTCCGCACGTGGGCGGAGGGGAAACCTCCGGCTCCACGGCGCACGACACGGCACGCGCTCGCGTCTGGTAAACGTTAGGCAAAGTACGCCAGGACACCGAGCCCGGCGAAATTCATGAGGATGTGCGAGAAGATCGTCCACCGGATCGAGGCGGTGTGTCGCGCCACGAACCCATAGGCCAGGCCAACCAGCATGGCGCAAGCGGCGAGCGCCGCGGCGCGACCGAGCGACCAGCTCCAGTGCGCGGCGATCGGGGCAACATGCCACAGGCCGAACCCGATCGCGGGATAGAGGAGACCGCCCCACAGGCGATTACCAAACACTCTCAGATAGGTGCCACGCCAGAGCACTTCCTCGCACGTGCCGTTCACAATCGCGATGACGCCGGCGAGCACCAACAATCGACCACTTCCGATCCAGAGCAGCAGCGGGAAAATCGTGCTGAAGCCGACCACAGGCGGAATCATCAGAAGGATGATTTCACGAAATCGAATCTCATGCTCGGACCGCCCGAACAGCGCGCGAACACCATCGGTGCCGAGCAACGCGACTGGCAGCAGGAGACACCACACGAGCCAGTAAAAGAGCAGACCGACCGTGAATCCCGCGCGCTGACCGACAACGAACTCGGCCGACTGTAGAACGGCGAATGAGGTCAGCAGCGCAAAGACGGGGGTAACCCAGAGCACGAGCTCGCGGAGCTCCGGTCGTGCGCGTACCAGTCGCACGGGGTGAGCATACAAGGCAGCCACGGTGGACATGATTCCTCCTCGAGCAAATGCATCGAAGTCCAATCGACCCTTTCGACTCTGGAGAAAAGGTCAGCGCTCGAGGCGGCGTCGTAAGTCAGGCGGATCACCCGTCTCGTGTCGGAGAAAAGGCGGTGCCCGGCGCGTTGCCATGCGCGGGTGTTTTTGTCGGGGAAGCGCTGACAGCAAAGCAGGAGAGCGATGACGCCGAGTGATCAGGCGAGGCGGTAGCGTGCGCTCAACACCAGCGCGGGACACGATGAGCGCTCTTCTAACCGCAGCTCCGTTCACACGAGCGGCGAGCTATTCCGCAGGACCGCGATGGGAAGAGGTCGAGGGATCACCATTTCCCATGGGCGCCACGTGGCTGGAGGAGGAACAGGCGTGGAACTTCGCACTGTATTCGAAGCACGCGGAGCACGTCATCCTGCTGGTCTATGGAGCGAGCGACTTTCTCCGCCCCATCTTCACCTGCGATCTGGACTATCTCCATAACAAGAGCGGACGGGTGTGGCATTGTCGCATTCCCGGCGGGGATCTCGAGGGCGCGGCGTACTATGCGTTCCGCGTCAGCGGTCCAGGCACCGACAGTGAGACGCAGTGGCATGCCTTCGACGCGGAGAAGGTCCTGATCGATCCGTACGCGCGAGGAGTCTTTCTCCCGCCCGCCTTCGATCGGCAGGCGGCGATTGGCCGCGGCAACAACGCGGGCAAGGCACCGCTCGGCGTGTTGATGAAGGGGCAAGTGACGCGGGGCCTGACGACGGAGCGGCCGCGCCACGAGTCCGACGCGATCGTGTACGAGCTGCACGTTCGCGGCTTCACATACAGTCCGACGTCTGGTCTCGCTGCGACCACGCGCGGCACGTTCGCCGGTGTCACCGCGCGCATCCCGTATCTACAGGAGCTCGGCGTCACCGCCGTCGAGCTGATGCCGGTCTTTCAAGTCGATCCCCAGGGAAACGACCGCTGGGGCTACACCCCACTGAGCTTCTTCGCGCCGCACGCGGGCTACGCGAAGCATGGCAACGCCGCGCGAGCGCGCCGGGAGTTTCGGGAGATGGTCGACGCGCTGCACGCGGCCGACATCGAAGTCATTCTCGATGTCGTCTACAATCACACCTGTGAGCGCGGGGTCACCGGACCGACATACAGCTTCAAGGGGATCGACAACGAGACCTACTACCTGATGTCGCACGATCCCGCGCATCCCTACGTGGATTTCACCGGTGCTGAGAATACGCTCAACTGCGCGAGCAGCGCCGTGCGGCGGCTGGTGCTCGACAGCATGCACATGTGGGCCATCGAGATGGGCGTGGACGGATTTCGCTTCGACCTGGCCTCGGTATTCGGGCGGACGGCGGACGGTTCGCTCAGCCTGAACGACGTGCCGGTGATCGGCGACATCAGCACGCACGAGGAGCTGATGCACCTCCGGCTCATCGCCGAGCCATGGGATGCGACCGGCAGTACCGCGCTGGGCCGTGCCTTTCCTGGCGTGACCTGGCAGCAGTGGAACGGCTGGTTTCGAGACGATGTGCGGCGTTTCGTACGCGGCGATCCGGGGATGGTGCCGGGGCTGATGCGGCGGTTGTACGGCAGCGACGATCTCTTCCCGGACGACCTGATCCACGCCTATCGCCCGCCACAGAGCGTGAACTACGTGACCTGCCATGACGGCTTCACGCTGTACGATCTCGTCAGTTACAACGAGAAGCGCAATTGGGCGAACGGCCACGAGAACCGCGACGGCGCGTTCGACAGCTTGAGCTGGAATTGCGGCTGGGAAGGGGATGAGCACGCACCTAACGAGGTCGTCGCGCTGCGAAAGCGGCAGGCGAAGAACTTCGTCACGCTGCTGATGCTGGCGAATGGCATGCCGATGCTCCGCGCCGGCGATGAGTTCTTGCAAACGCAAGGGGGAAACGACAACCCGTACAACCAGGACAGCGCCACGACCT
The DNA here is from genome assembly GCA_036557635.1 of Gemmatimonadaceae bacterium. Classification (GTDB taxonomy): domain Bacteria; phylum Gemmatimonadota; class Gemmatimonadetes; order Gemmatimonadales; family Gemmatimonadaceae; genus AG2. Next base: position 4,286 of record DATBHD010000367.1, on the reverse strand, counting down.
GGCTGAACTGGGATCTCCTCGACGCGAATCGCGACATGTTCAGATTTGTCAAACACGCGATCGCGTTTCGGAAGGCGCATCCGTCCATCGGCCGCAGTCGATTCTGGCGTGACGACGTCCGGTGGTATGGGGTTGGCGGGGCGACGGACATGTCGCATGAGTCGCGCAGTCTCGCGTATTGCCTGCACGGCGGGTCGCAACGCGACGTCGATCTCTATGTCATGATCAATGCCTGGCAGGAGGCGCTCACATTCGAGATCCAGGAAGGAGGGCCGGGAGACTGGCGGCGCGCGATCGACACGGCGCAGGCGAGCCCCGAGGACATTCGAACGTTAGGCGACGAGTTGGTGGTCGGCTCGATGCGGTACGCCGTGGGGCCACGCTCGGTCGTGGTGCTCGTCAGGGATCCGCGAAGGCATGCCGACCGGCAATACACCGCGGAGACGTTCTAGGCTGAGGAGAGTGTTATGAATCGGTTAATCGACAAGGTCGCGCTGATCACCGGCGGAGCGATGGGGATCGGCGAGGCGTGTGCGCGACTGATGGCCAAGGAAGGCGCGTCGGTTGCGATCTCGGATCTCAACGTCGAGCGGGGCTCCTCCCTCGCCGAGGAGATCAGCTGCACCGGCCGCGCCGCCCAGTTCATGGAGCAGGACGTCGGTGACGAGGCGCAGTGGCGGCGCGTGATGGACGAGGTCGTGGAACGCTTCGGGCGCCTCGACGTCGTCGTGAACAACGCCGGGCTCGGCATCGGCGGTGACGTGGAACATGCGACGCTCGAGGACTGGCGCCGACTCATGCGCGTCAATCTCGACGGCGTGTTCCTGGGGACGAAATATGGCGTGCAGACCTTGCGGCGATTCGGTGGCGGCTCGATCGTGAACCTGTCGTCGATCGAAGGGCTCGTCGGCGATCCCAATCTCGCGGCCTACAATAGCAGCAAAGGCGGCGTTCGCCTTCTGACCAAGTCGGCGGCGCTGTACTGCGCCAAGGCGGGCTACGACATTCGTGTGAACTCGGTGCACCCGGGTTACATCTGGACACCGATGGTCGAGAACTATCTCAAGGCCGCGGGCGATGTCGACGCCGGGCGCAAAGCGCTGAATGCGATGCATCCCGTCGGCCACATCGGCGAGCCTAACGACATCGCGTATGGCATCGTGTATCTCGCGTCCGACGAGTCGAAGTTCATGACCGGCGCCGAGCTGGTAATCGATGGCGGATACACCGCACAGTGAGCGTGGCGCCACCATCGCGCGGCCCCTCGCGCCGGCTCTGGCTCCGCTGCGCGACCTCGCGCTCGACCTGCGCTGGACCTGGAGCCACGCCGCGGATGACCTCTGGCGAACCCTCGATCCGGACGCCTGGGACCGATTGGAGAATCCGTGGGCTCTGCTCCACGATGTATCGGACGAGCGCCTAACGTCGTTCTCGCAGAACCCGACGGCGATGATGGAGCTCGCGCGCATTGCCTCGGCGCGCGAGGCGTACCTCCGTGGCGAGACGTGGTTCGGTCGGGCGCATCCCCGCGCCCTGCGCAGCATCGCCTACTTCTCGATGGAATTCGGACTCGGCGAGGCGCTCCCGCTCTACGCAGGCGGACTCGGCGTGCTGGCGGGAGACATGCTGAAAACAGCGAGCGACTTGGGCGTGCCGCTCGTCGGGGTCGGGCTGCTGTATCAGCAGGGCTACTTTCGGCAGGTCATCGACGCCGAGGGGAGACAACGCGAGGCGTATCCGTTCAGTGATTCGACGAGCCTGCCCATCGAGCCCGTGCGCGCGTCGAACGGAGCGTGGTCGCACGTCACGCTCGATCTGGCCGGTCGACGGTTGTACCTCCGCGTCTGGCGCGCACGGGTTGGCCGCACGGCACTGTATCTGCTCGACAGCAACGACCCGCTGAATGTTCCGGCGGATCGCGGTATCACCGGACGCCTGTACGGCAGCGACAAGGAGGAGCGCTTTCTCCAGGAGATCGTGCTCGGCGTCGGCGGCTGGCGGATGCTCGAAGCGTTAGGCATCGAGCCCGATATTCTGCACTTGAACGAGGGACATCCCGCCTTCGCGATTCTCGAGCGAGCGCGCAGCCTCATGCAGCGCGCGCCGCTTTCCTTCGATGCAGCGCTCTGGGCGACGCGGGCTGGCAACGTCTTCACGACGCATACCGCGCTCGAGACGGCCTTCGACGCGTACGACGCGGCGTTCGTCGAGCGCCATCGCGCGATGCTCGAGCGGTACGTCGCGCAGCTCGGCCTGACCTTCGCCGAGTTGATGGCGCTCGGCCGGCGCGAGCCGAACGACCGCGCCGAACCATTCACACTCTCGTATCTCGCCGTTCGCGGTTGCATCGCGAGCAATGGCGTGAGTGCGCTGCACCGAGACGCGAGTCGTCGCCTCTTTCGCGGCTTGTTTCCGCGGTGGCCCGAGCACGAGGTTCCCGTGCAGCAGGTGACGAATGGCGTCCACGTACCGACGTGGGATTCCCCGAGTTTCGACGCTCTCTGGGAGACGCGCTGTGGCAAGGAGCGCTGGCTCGGCTCCGTCGACAACTTGAGCGATGCCATTGCCGCGGCGACGGACGAGGAGCTCTGGTCGGCGCGTGGGCGGAGCCGAGCCTGGCTCGTGAGCGTGGTCAGGCAGCGCCTCGCACGTCAGCTGGCCGCGCGCGGTGAGGCGTCGTCCACCGTCGCGGCGGCGAGAGAGACGTTCGACGCGACGACGCTCACCCTGGGCTTTGCGCGTCGTTTCACGCCCTACAAGCGGCCGACGCTCCTCCTCTCCGATCCGGCGAGACTCACGCGGCTTCTCACGGATCCGCGTCGCCCGGTACAGCTCATCGTCGCCGGCAAGGCGCATCCGAATGACGTCGCGGGGAAGGACATGGTGCAACAATGGGTGCGCTTCGTCCAACAGCCGGAGGTGCGACCGCACGTCGTGTTTCTGGAGGACTACGACTTCACCCTCGCGGAGGAGATGGTGCGTGGCGTCGACGTTTGGCTCAACACACCGTTGCGCCCGTGGGAAGCCTGCGGCACGAGTGGAATGAAGGTTCTCGCGAATGGCGGTCTCAATCTCTCGACGCTCGACGGCTGGTGGGCGGAGGCGTACGGACCCGATGTCGGGTGGGCAATCGAGAACAAGGGCGGTCCGCCTTCCGACGCGGCCGATGCCGGCGACCTCTATCGGCTGCTCGAGGAGGAGATCGTTCCCCTGTTCTACATGCGGGACGAGCGCGGTGTGCCGGTGAACTGGCTGGCGCACGTTAGGCAGAGCATGGCGCGGTTGACGCCGCGATTCAGCGCCCATCGCATGCTCACCGAGTATGTGGATCGGATGTACCTACCCGGCGCTGAACTGAAGCAGGCGCGTGAGGAGAGCGGGTGCCGCGAGGCGAGCGCACTCGCCGAGTGGGAGCGTACGCTGCGCGCGCACTGGTCGGCGATCGACGTCGGCGCGCTCGAGGCGCGCGAGCACGATGGCGGGTTCTGCGTGTCGGTGACGATCACCCTCGGCGCGATCGATCCCTCGTCCGTGCTCGTCGAGCTGTACGCCGACGCCGTCGCCGAGGAGCCGACGGTTCGCGTCGCGATGACGCGAAAGGAGGCCGTGCCGGACATGCCTAACGCCGCTCGCTACGTGGCCGAGCTGCGGACGCCAAGACCTCTGTGGCACTTCACCCCGCGCGTCCAGCCTCGACGCACCGGGGTTTCCATTCCGACCGAACTGCCGCTCATCGCCTGGTGCAGGCGATGACCGAGACGGCTCGAGTCTGACGGTCTCGTCGCCCGGATTGGTATCGCCGATAACTCGTCTCAGAAAGCCAGCCTTGGGATCATCCGGGAATTTCGGGAAAAGGTCTCAGCGGTGATCCGTGTCCCAGGAATTCCGGACTCTCGAGGTGCCGCGGGCTTGGAGAGCTGTGGGGGGGGACGCGAATGGCGCGAATTCGCGTCCCAAGCACTCTGGACTCTTTCGGTGCCGTAGGCTCACGGCTGATCACCTTCCTTTCCCGAAATTCCACGAAGAACCCAAATCTGGAATGAGGTCGGGCTTTGGAACGGCGCCCGTGCCGCGCTGCCTCGCGTTCTCCTCAGGGGCGCGGGGCGACGGGCTGCGTCGACGGGGCGAATGACGTCGCCAAAAGGGGCGCGCTCACCGGCGCACCGCCGAGCACGAAGCGGAACGTCGCGCCTCCGTCGGGGTTGGTGGCGGCCCACAGGCGCCCGCCGTGCGCGTCGACGATGCTCCGCGACATCGCAAGACCGAGCCCGGTGCCGTCTGTCTTC
>DATBHD010000366.1:0-12227 GCA_036557635.1 Gemmatimonadaceae bacterium | reverse complement strand
AGCGACGGGTTCACGCACGACGCCGAGGTCATGCACGATCCATCGGTGACGAATACGTTAGGCGCGTCCCACACCTGGTTGTGTGGGTTGAGCACCGACGTCTTCGGATCGCGCCCCATCCGCGCCGTGCCCATTTCGTGGATGCCCATGCCGGGGAAGTATCCCGAGTCGTAGGTGTCGACGCTCTTGACGCCTGCCGCCTCGAGCGTTTCCGCCATGTCGTTCATCATGTCGACTCGCATCTTCCGTTCGTTCTCGCCCGTAGCGCAGTCGATTTTGAGCACCGGGAGGCCCCACTTGTCCTTCTTGGTTTCGTCGATCCCGACCTGATTCGCGTGGTTGGGGAGCATCTCGCCAAACGCGGTCGCGCCGATCGTCCACGGCCCCGGCTCGGCGGCGTTGTCCTTGAACGCACCGCCCACGCCGAGCTCCGCGACGGCGCGGGACCATCCGTCACGGCTCGCGCCGCCCTGGTAACCGAAGCCGCGCAAATAGTCGCGCTTCTCGCCGAACAGGTTGCGATAGCGCGGGATGTAGAAGCCGTTTGGTCGACGACCGTAGTAGTACTTGTCCTCCATCCCCTCGAGCGTCCCCGAAGCACCCAGACGGAAGTGGTGGTCCATCAGGTTGTGACCGAGCTCGCCCGAGCTCGAGCCGAGGCCGCCGGGCCAGACGTCGGTGGCGGATCGCAGGAGCAGCCACGTCGAATTGAGCGTCGACGCGCAGAGGAAGATCACCTTCGCTTGATAATCCGTGCTCTGCATCGAGATCGCGTCGAGCACGCGCACGCCACTCGCGCGCTTCCTGTCCTTATCGTACAGGACCTCGCTCACGATCTGCCACGGCTTGAGCGTTAGGCGTCCGGTCTTCATCGCCGCCGGCAGGGTCGACGACTGCGTGCTGAAGTAGCCGCCGTACGGGCAGCCGAGCCAGCACGCATTCCGGTACTGGCAGGGCGACCGCCCCGGGAGCGCCTGCGTCGCATTGGCGACGCGCCCGGGAATGATGCGCCGCCGGCCTTCGAATTTCTTCGTTAGGCGTCCGGCGACGAGCTCCTCGCCGCAGTTGAGCGCCATCGCCGGTTGGAATTTGCCATCGGGGAGCTGTGGCATGTGCTCGATCGAACCCGAGATCCCCGCAAACGGCTCGACGTGATCGTACCAGGGCGCGATGTCCTTGTAGCGAATCGGCCAATCGACCGCGACACCTTCCTTCGCGTTCGCCTCGAAGTCGAAGTCGCTGTGGCGATAGCTCTGGCGCCCCCACATCAGCGATCGGCCGCCGACGTGATAGCCGCGGAACCAGTCGAACCGTTTGACCTCGGTGTACGGCGAGTCCTTGTCGGACGCCCACCAGTCGAGATTCTTCTCGTTCAGCGGATAGTCACGCTTGAGAACCGGGTAGTCGGCCTCCATCTGCTTGGTGTGGCCGCCGCGGTGCGGATACTCCCAAGGGCCTTTCGTGGTGTTCACATAGTCTTTGATGTGTTCGATGTTCTTCCCGCGCTCGAGCAAGAGCACGTTGAGACCTTTCTCGGTGAGCTCTTTTGCGGCCCAGCCTCCCGAGATGCCGGACCCCACAACGATCGCATCGTATGTCGTGCTTTGCACCGGTTTCCTCCGCATCACAGACAGTTCGCGCGCGCGCGACAACCGCGTTGTTGGCTGCCGTCCCGGTGGCGCCGCCGAATTATGAAGCAGAACGCGCCACTTCGCGAATCCCGGGCGGCTGGGTGGTCGGGAGACCACTATTCGCGCCGTGTTCTCGCGTTGGCGCTCGGCATAGGCCGGCACGGCGAGCGCTGCTGGCACGTCTAGTGCTCCGGAGAGTTCGCTCGGGGCAGGTCAGTCTCTCTCAACCGCTAGGAAGGCAGCATGAACCGGTACGTGTCGGTGGCGGCCATCGTCGCGATCGCGGCGGCACTCGGCGCCTGTGATCGTGGAGCAACGAGTCCCAAGGGCGCACTCAGCGCGACGTTCGATCTCAAGTCCATCAACGGCACCTCCCTGCCCGTCGACCAAGCGCTCGGCGCGACCGCAGCCGCCGTGCGCATAACGAGTGATGTCCTCGTGCTGCGCGACAACGGCAGCTACGAAGACTCGACGACGTACTCCTTTCCGAACGGAGGAACGACGCAATTCGTGACGACGCTCGAGCGCGGCCAGTACAGCATCTCGGGCGCGAAGATCTCGTTCACGGATCAAACGAACGGCGGCCGCTACGGCGGAACGCTCGATGGAACGACGCTCACGCAATCAGTGAATGGGCTGACGCCCGTGTACGAACGGCGGTAGCAACTCGCACAGGGGCAAAAAGAAAGCGAGGCGGCAAGAGCCGCCTCGCTTTTTCGTCCGTCACGGCAGTCAGACCGGGAACAGCATCTCACGGTACTTCGGCAGCGGCCACATCTCGTCGTCGATACTGACTTCGAGCGCGTCGCACGCCGAACGAGCGTCAGCCATCGCGTCCGCGCCGGTGTGCGTGAGGAACTCGGCCTGCTTCTCGAGATCCTCGTGCATGCCCTCGGCCTTGTCGATCGCCTTGCCGAGCGTCGCGCGTGCCGCCTGCAGCTTCTGGATCAACTTGCCGATCTTGTCGGCCGGCTCCAACTGCGGGATGACCTTGATCCCCGCTTCCTTCGCGCGCGCGGCGGCCGTCGCGAGGCCGCCGACGTACTCGAGCGCGGCGGGCAGCACCATCGTGTCCACCGTTTCGCGCATCGTATGAAGCTCGATTAGCATATCCTTAATGTACCGCTCGAGGCGCACGTGATATCGCGAGTCGATCTCCTCTTCGCTGAAAATCCCGAGCTTCGTGAGCAGCTGGCGCGACTGCTTGGTCGTGAGCTGCTCGAGCGCCTCGGGGGTGCGGCGCAGGTTCGGCAGCCCGCGCTTCTCCGCTTCCTTCACCCACTCCTCGGAGTAGTTGTTTCCCTCGAAGCGAATCGCCGCCGTCTCCTTGAAGATTCGACGCACGACCTTGAGCACCGCGTCGTCCACCTTCTTCGTCTTCTTGAGCTCGGCCTTGAGCTCGGTCGTGATCTCACCGATGGTCTCGGCGACCGCCGCGTTGAGCAGCACGATCGGGAACGCAATCGACTGCGACGATCCAACGGCTCGAAATTCGAACTTGTTGCCGGTGAAGGCGAAAGGCGACGTACGGTTGCGGTCCGTGTTGTCGCGTTGGATTTCCGGGAGACGCGCGACGCCGAGCTTGATCATCTCCTGATCGGCGCTGTTTGTCGCCTTCCCCTCGGCGATCGTTTCGATCACATGGGTGAGCTGCTCGCCCATGAAGACCGAGATGATCGCGGGCGGCGCCTCGTTGGCGCCGAGCCGGTGCTCGTTGCCCGACGTCGCAATGCCGGCGCGGAGGAGTGCCGCGTGTTTGTGCACGCCCTTGAGGATCGCGGCCAGGAAGGCGAGGAAGCGGATGTTCTGGTGCGGGGTGAGTCCCGGCTTTAGCAAATTGTAACCATCGAGCTCCGGGTTCTCCGCCGCGACCGACATCGACCAGTTGCAGTGCTTACCGGACCCGTTGATCCCCGCAAACGGTTTCTCATGCAATAGCGCCTGCAGGTTGTGCCGGAGCGCCACTCGACGGAGAGTAGCCATGACAAGCTGGTTGTGATCGACGGCGACGTCCGTCTCCTCGAACCGGGGTGCCATCTCGAACTGGCTCGGCGCAACCTCGTTATGCCGCGTGACAATCGGCACGCCGAGCTTGTACAGCTCGTGCTCGACCTCGGCGATGCACGCCTGGACGCGCTCCGGGATGCCGCCGAAGTAGTGATCCTCGAGCTGCTGGCCGCGCGGTGGCGGCGCACCGACGAGCGTCCGGCCGGCCATCACCAGATCAGGTCGCAGCGCGAAGTGACCTCGATCGATCAGGAAATACTCCTGCTCGGGTCCGAGGGTTGTGTAGACGCGCTGCACGCCCTTGTCGCCAAGCACCTCGAGCAGCGCGATGGCGCGGTCGCTCAATGCATCCGAGCTGCGGAGCAGGGGCGTGAGCTCGTCGAGCGCCTCGCCGTTGTAGCCAATGAAGACCGATGGAATGCAGAGCGTTTTCACTCCGGCCCATTCGGCGATGAATACCGGGCTGGCCGGATTCCAGGCGGTGTAGCCGCGCGCTTCCCACGTGGTGCGCAGCCCGCCCGAGGGAAAGCTCGAGGCGTCCGGCTCGCTCTGAATGAGCTGAGAGGCGCCGAAGGACTCCATCGGCTCGCCATCGTCGAACGAAAGGAAGGCGTCGTGCTTCTCGGCGGTCAGCCCCGTCTGCGGCTGGAACCAGTGCGTGAAGTGCGTAGCGCCACGCGAAATCGCCCAATCCCTGATGACCGCGGCGACTTTGGGGGCGATCTCTACATCCAGCTTCTTTCCTTGCCGAATTGCGGCAACGAGCTTGGTGTAGACCTCAGGCGCGAGCTTGTCGCGCATCTGGCGCGCGCCAAGTGTGTTGATGCCGAAATACTCGGAAACTCGAGCGCCGGGCATTGGAGTGCCGTTATGGGAGCCACCATTCGAGCCGTTGCCGTTGGCTCGAGCGGTTCGCGAGGAGATCTCGCGGTTCACTTCCTGACGGTTGTGATGGGTGGTCACGGACATGTGCGGCAGGGCCTCTCAAGAAAAGGGATGCGTTCCAGCCGAGAGGCAATGTATTGCAGATTGTGCGAAAATCGCAAATACAATGTTGCAAGTTCACCGATCCGAGTCAGCCCAGCGGCTAAAATGACCTCCGTGCATGCGCAAACTGCACGAATTCGATGGCGCCAACCCAATCAGGCAGCCTGAGGGACCCGCTCGATCGCCCTTAGCCGGCGCAGGGGCGGGATACGGAGCGCGACGATCCCAACTACCGACAACGAAGCGACTCCACCCAGTACGACCGAGGTCACCGTTCCCAGGAGCCGAGCGGCCACCCCCGATTCGAAAGCACCGAGCTCGTTCGAAGAACCTATGAAGATCGCGTTCACCGACGAGACGCGGCCAAGCAGCTGCTCCGGCGTCAGCACTTGAAGGAGCGTCGATCGGACGACGACGCTCACATTATCGGCCATGCCGCTAATGGCAAGAAGGATCAGCGAGAGCACGAAGCTCCGCGACAGACCGAAGCCGATGATGCACAGCGCGAATACAGCCACCGCGTTGAGCAATGCCCGTCCGGCGCGCCGAAATGGGCGGCGATGCGCCAGGTAGAGTGACATCAGAGTGGCGCCGGCGGCGGGCGCCGCGCGCAGGATTCCCAGTCCCTGGGCACCGACCTTCAATATCTGGTCGGCAAAAACGGGCAAGAGTGCCTCGGCGCCTCCAAGCAGGACCGAGAAGAGGTCGAGAGTCATCGCGCCGAGGAGCACCGGCTCGCGAAACACGAACTCGATTCCAGTGCGAAGGCTTTCGGAAACCGATCCCTCTAGCGAGCGCTGACCTCTTGGGATGTACGCGATTGTGCCAAACGCCAGCAAAGCGACGATCATGAGCGCCGCGTCTACCGCATACGCAATGGACGGCGAGGTGAAGCCATAGAGCAGGCCTCCGAGAGCCGGCCCGGCGACGGCGGCGGTCTGCCAGGTGGAGCTGCGCCAGGCCACAGCGTTCGGATAGAGTGACCGCGGCACGAGCTCGGCGCCCAATGCCTGACGTGCCGGCTGAAGAAAGCTGCGCGCGATCCCACTGAGAAAGATCACGACGTAAAAGGGCCACATGTTGGCGTGTCGAACCCCAGCGCCGCGCCAACCACCGCCGAGACTGAGCAAGAGCAGGGAGACAGAGCACACGACGAGCAGCGCCAAGGAAGCGAGCGACACGGCGCGGCGGTCCTGCCGGTCGGCGACGTGCCCGGCAAAGAGCGCGATGCTGATGTACGGGAAGGCCTCGGCGAGGCCGATCAGGCCCAACGAGAGCGGGTCGTGCGTGACGTCGTAGATCTGCCACGAGACGACGACGCCTTGAATCTGCGCCGCCAGCGTCATCGTGAATGTGCTCAGTATGAACCAGCGATAGCTCGGAATCCGGAGCGAGGCGTACGGGTCGTGCGGCTGGAGAAGAGTGTCGTCCACGACGCTTTACCAGATTGCGGAGACCGAGAACGTCAGCGAGCGCGGGTAAGCTGGAGTAAGAAAACGCACCACAGGCGGTTCACCGGACGGCCCCGGGCTCGCAAGCGGGTCAGAGGCGAAAGTGCCAAAGGTCGCGAAGCGCTCGCCGAAGAGATTGTCGACGTCGAGCGCGATCGTATATCGAGCGACGCGAGCGGACAGATGTGACGAGGTGACGGCGTACCCGGGCAGCGGACGGTGCACGTTCGCCTCGTCGCCCCGCAGAAACTGCGTCGAGACGCTCCGCACTCTCAGATCACCGTCGAACACCGAAGAGCGAGTGACGACCGTCGTGCCGACGCCGATCGAGGCGCGATGCGCCGGCGAGAGCGGCATCCGGTCGCCCGGCGTCACCAGCGGCTCGTTAGGCAGCGCCGACGCCAGTTGGACGGTGCTGCGGTAGCGCGCGGAGACGTATGCGTACTGCGCGTACACGCGGAGCGTCCCGGCGCCGCGCCGCCGCTCGGCGCGCGCACCGACTTCGAGTCCGCGGCGGCGGGTGCGTGGGACGTTGCGAAAGAAGCCGGCGGTTCGGCTCGACGCCGCGAAGACAATCTCATTGCGAATATTCGAATCGTAGACCGACAGATTCGCCGCGAGCCATGGCCAGGGCGTCCAGTCGCCGCCAGCTTCGAAGTTGACGACGGTGACTGGCGCCAGCGGCGGATCATCGCCGAGGGAGAAGGGAAGCACGCATGGTGACGCCTCGTCGGCGCACGCAAGCTCGAGCGGAGCGGGAGCGCGAAAGGCCGTGCCGACAGCGACGTACGCGCTGACGTCGCGCATTCCATGGAACGCCAGCGCCGCGCGCGGCGACACGCGTCTGAACGTCGACGTCCCATCGTTGCTCGCGTCGCGAAGATCGCGCAGCGGGACGCGCACATAGTCCGCGCGCGCGGCGAGATCGAGCGCGAGGGGCAAATTCGAGACCTCGTGGTCCGCGCTCCCGATGAGCGGAACGACGATCTGGCCGAAGACGCCGGCGTTGTCGGCATTGACGCGCGCGTTCTCGCAGAGCCCCGACGGGTCGCAATCCGGCGGGGCCGCCGGCGCGTCGACGGTCGGCTCCGCCGAGACGCCGTAGCGCACCCTGTCGTGACTCAGCTCGGCGCCGAGGGTGAGGGAGCCGGGTCGCGACGCGAGCCGATATGGAACGTCGAGCTCGACCGTCGAGCCGGCGCTCATCACGTCGACCTGGGCGCGCGAGCTCGGGGCGTCGACGTTGGCGTTGAACTGCTCGGTCGCAGTGCGCCTAACGAAGGCATTGCCGCGAAACGTCGCCGCGCCTAACGGCGTGCTGCCGCGCAGCGCCACGTGGAGCAGGTCCGGGGCGAAGAAATCACCCGCCGTGTAATTGGCTCTCGGGTCGCTGTCGAAGAGCGTTTCCGGGAGAGATCCCGGTTGGTAGACGCGGTCATGAGCGTACTCCATCGAGAGCGCGACATCGGCGCCGTTTGGATCCCGCGACCGACGGCCCAGATTGGCGAACAACATGCGCGTGTTGGCGGCGCTTGCCCGGCGGAAGCCGGACTCGTCGGATGCTCGCGCGAGAACGAGCGCGTCGAGCGTCCCGAGGGAAGTTTCGGTGGCGCCGCTCGCGAGAGCGTGTGCCTCGCGATAACCGAACTGTCCGGTCGAGACACCGCCTTCGACTCGTGAGGGGGTCTCGCCGCGGCGCGTAGAGAGAAGCACCGCGCCGGCGAGCGAGTTCTTCCCGTAGAGCGCCATCGGTCCGCGGACAACGGACGCACCGGAGATGGCGTCCGAGGGAATGAGATCGAAGTTCACCTGCTGAGCGTCGGCTTCGTTGATGCGAACGCCGTCGAGGAAGACGCTCACCCCCTGCGGAACGCCGACCACGGGAGAGAGCGTCCAACCCCGGAGATCGAGTGTCGGTTGGGCGCGGGTACCCTGGTCGTCGAAGACGCTCACGCCGTTGAGGCGAGTGAGCAGTTGCGCGGTGGTCGCTGGTCCGGGAGAGACGCTTCGAACGTCGGCCGCGGAGAGCATGTTGGCGCGCGCGGCGAGCGACAGCGCCGCCGAATCAGAGGGCGCGAGCCGGGTGCCAGTGATGCGTTGCGGCGCAAGACGTTGAACGTGTCGCGTCGTATCGAGTGGCGGCGTCTGCCGCGCGAAGGCAGTCGCCGGCACGGCGCAGGAGCACGCGAACACCAGCGCGTGAAAAGAAAAGCGCGGCGAGTCCAGCATCGCCGCGCATCGCTCGCGAGTGATATGCCCCATGACAGGACATTCGCTAGCGGATCATCGTCTCGCCAGTGTAGCCTGGAGCTGCTCGGCGTGAGCAACGTGCGCCGCGATGATCGGACGGGTCGAGGCGAGCAGCTCCTGCAATTCGCTGTTGCTAACGCGAGGGAGCAGAACATCGTCGATCATCGAGAGCATCGCCCGGTGGCGCTCGAGCTCCATCGCGACGTACGTGACGTCGAAGGCGCGGCCACTCAACGCTCGGAGAGAGTCGCGCTCCAGCGTCGAGAAGTCGCGGAGGTCGCGGCCGGCATCGTCATCGGCGGGGGTGATTTCCTGATCCGACGCGAGCGCCCGAGCGTTCGCGATGATCTGGGTGTGGTCCGTGAGCATGCGCCGCGCGAAGGCTTTGACCTCGTCGCTTCCAGCGTTCGCGAGGGCAATCTTCGCAAAACTGATGTCGACATCGTTCGCCATAAGGAATCGGCCAACGCTGCGCGCGTCGCTGAAGAAAAAGCTGCTGCGACTCATCGCTTCGGACGCCGACCCTGTGCCCATTTCGGCGTCCGTCTGCTGGACAGAGGTACGAGCCGGAGTTCGGGCGGGGGCGGGGGCGGGGGCGGGGGCAGGCTCGCCAGCTTGCCGGACCACCGGCTGCGTATCGGCGACGGGCTTCGGCGGCGCTTTGTCATTCGCGTGCTGGGCCAGCCAAGCGCGCGAATGGAAATGACATGCGCCGAGCAGGGATGCTGCGAAGGCGGCGGTGAGAAGGCGCTTCATCGGAGAAGGGCGTTGAGCGTTTAGGAACTACGCGGGCTCAACGGTAGGACGAGAGAGCCGGGAGCCTGTCACGGTCAGGACAAGCAGATCCGTCGCTTTGCTCGGATGATGGTTAGCTCTCGTGCATGGGCGCGGGGCGCTCCTCGTTGAGGAGTTGCGGCGCGTTGAAACGCGCGTACAGCTGAATCGCCTCGAGCGTTGCCATGCAGAAGCCGGCCCAGGCGAGGCCGACGATGACGCCAGCGGCAACGTCCGACGGATAGTGTACGCCCAAATACAGCCGGCTCAAGCAGATGAGCGAAACGACGAGCGTCGCGACCAGAGCGATGGCGAGTCTGGCTTTATGGGTCTGCTGGAGCCGAGCGGCGAGGTAGGCGACGGTGGCGTAGACGACAGTCGCGCTCATCGCATGGCCGGACGGAAATGAGTAGAAGGTCGCCGTGGTCGCCCAGGGAATGATGTCGGGACGCGGACGACTGAAACCGAGCTTGAGCAAGTTGTTGAGCAGTATTCCGCCGAAGGTCGAGACCAGGAGCAGAATGGCACTGTGCTTGTGCCGGTTGAGCCAGAGGAAGAGAGCAGCGACACCGACGACCATAGCGACCACCGAGCTGGTGCCGAGCGCCGTGATGTCGAGCATGAATGCGTCCATCGACGCGGCGCGGTGGGCTCCGAGCCAACGGAGGACGGCGTCGTCGAAGGCCTGCGTACCGCCCGACGCGACGTGCCCCGCAAGCTCGGCGAAGGCCCAGGTGCCAGCGATCGCGACGGCGACACCGATAAGCAGGAAGATGCCGATCGTCGCGTACGCGTTGTTCGCGTGGCGCGCGATGAAGCGAAGCGTCTCGAACGCGAGGTCCCAGAGCCGCCGGAAGCGGTGGCGGGTATCGGGACCGGTCGCGGTCGCGGTGCGGCGTTCGGGCGGTGCGGCGCTCATCTTCGCCGCACCGGATTCAAGAGGCGGGCCGGTTCGCTGTCAGGAGCGTTTGGCAGGTGATGAGGCCGGTAACGGCGTGTAGTGTCCGACGAGAGCTTGCCAGCGGCCGGCGCGACGGGTGAAGAGCTCGAGATAGTTCGCGCGCATCTCGACTGGCTTGGCGCCCTTGCCGGGCATGGTCCAGACGGCGACGCCGGAGACGAGGGCGAGGCTGTCGCCTAACGACTGCACGCGCACCTTCTCGCTGCGCACGCCCAGAGTGGTGTCTTTGTCCGCCGCCATGTCGTGGAGGACGGTCTGTTTCGGCACCGAGTCGCCGTTGGGGAGGAGGGTGACGAATTCGTCGGCGAGCAAGCGCCCGAGGGCCGCGGTGTCTTTCTTTATTGTGGCGTCGCTGCACGACTTCTCGACGGCGTCGAGCTCGGAGCGGAGCGCGGCCGCGCGGGCCGAATCGTTAGGCATGCGCGTCGTCGTCGCGGCGGCGGGGGCGGTGGTGTCCTTTGTCGCGGACTGTCTGGTCCCGCAGGCGGCGAGGGCGAGGGCGAGTGCGGCGAGGACCGGTGTACGCATGAGGTCTCCCGGTGTAGAAGCTCGAGTGTGAGCGGCCAGCAATCATGCGAGCGCGGGTGGAAACGAGCAAGGCGGTGGCGCGTCTGGAGTTGCGACGGCGGCGCGCACTTGAGGAAGCTCAAGGGCGACAATAGCTTCCCTGATTCCTGGCGCGGTAGCCAAGAGGTAAGGCAGCGGTCTGCAAAACCGCTATTCGCCGGTTCGATTCCGGCCCGCGCCTCTTGAAATAGCAACGATTTACGAGGCCGCCAGCTCGGGGCCTCGAGTCACTTGTACCACATTTGTACCACGGCAAATGCAGGCCACGATCACTGCGGCGCCGACGTCAAATCCCAACCTGCCTTCTATACGGCGCTGATCGGAGCTGCGGTCGCGCTTGCGACTGTCGTGATCTATGAGACCGTCGAGGAAGTCCCGGAGATGTTCTTCCTATGGCGAACGCTTGCCCAAAACCTACTGGTCACGGGACAGACAAGCGTCCTCGAAGAGTCTCCGCTGAAGATCCCGAGAGTAGGCCTCGGATTAGAGGATTCTCATCTTGGGTGAACCGAGCTTGACGGTTGGGGTCAGATGTTTAGACTCTTTTCATGCAGTAGAGCAGCTGCCGCAATCCCAGATGCTCGTGATCGAAGTACCTGCCCTTCGACCTGGTGGCACTGTGGAGTTCGAGCGGCAGCAATGCCCCATGCTGGCGATCGACTGCCATCGCCTACACGTATCAGTCTCAGGCGACCCGGAGAGTGTCCGAGCGCTCGCAGTAGCGCTTCCAGCGCTTGCAAGCGAGCAGGTACCTGATGGGATGGAACTGGCGGCTCACGGTTGGATCGGTATGACCGGTGATGTGCCCCACCTAGTGCTCCGGCGCGCCACGGCGTCCTAGGTTGATGGAACCGACGCCGACGATCCGAATCGAAGTCGCGCTGCCTGCTGCTACGGTCCTCGACCAACTTGCGCGTTATGGGAAGGACTGGCACGAGTCGAGGAAGCCACCGGAGTTCCGGGGGACGTTCTGGCTGACGGTGCAGGGCAGCAGCTTTGAGCTTACGCTGCCGCGTGTGAGCAGGAGCGTCGTCTGGCGCGGCTCAGTCGTGGACGCCGAGGGCGGCGGCGGAAGCGTGATCAAGGCGGCGGCGGAGAGGGTACGGATTCCGCTGATTGCGTGGCTCCTGATGGGCGCCGTCGCTGGTGGTTACGAGGTGTGGCGGGGTCTCCCTCTCACGGTCGCGCTCGTCTTCGCACTGATCGGCCTCGCGCTCATGCCGATCGTCGGCCCGCGTTATCGGGCGGGTGTCGCGAAACGCGAGGCGCCATTCTGCCGCGCGATCCTACTGCGGGCGACGCAGTGGACCCCGCAGTCGTAATCTTCGCGAGACTGTTCGCGTCCGAGATGCGAATGTCCCAGTGCCCCAGGGCCCTCATTCGGGGGCCCTCCTTCGTTTATCAACGCGCCGGGGGCAGCCTCGTTAGGCGATCAATGCTCGGGGACGCGAGGCGCGCGCCAGTGCGCGGCATCGAGGGGCCGCGATCAGCTCTGCTGGCTCGCGGGCGCATCGATCTCGCCGCGACGCAAAAAACGAATCGACGCGACGAGATCGTCGGCGTCGAACGGTTTGCTGAGGAAACCGCTGCAACCCGCGT
>DATBHD010000365.1:0-3285 GCA_036557635.1 Gemmatimonadaceae bacterium | reverse complement strand
GGTGTGGGACGTCCGCATCGTCGACGAGCAGGGACGGCCGGTTTGCGTTTCGCGCTGCACCCTCGCCGTCGTGCCGCGCTGAGCCGCGGTGTATTCCACCTGCCTCTTTTGTCATCAATCGCTCGGCGCGAACGAATCCATCGAGCACTTCCCGGTCGGCCGTCGACTCGAGGCATGGCGCCGGGCGGAGGAGATCGCATAGGTGCGGATGCCTCGTCGCTTCGCTCGTCGGAAGGACAGTTCTTCTGAGGTTCCATAAGTGGGGTAGCGAGCACGGGCGGTGGCCGGATCTTCCGCGGAATCGCGTATTGGCCTGCAGCGGAGCGAAGCACCTTTGGACGCGCGTGGGGCGGGGATGCGGTCGACTGGAGGAAGCGTTAGGATCAAATCCTCCAATTCGGCCGATCTCGCGCTCCACGCGTTGCTTTGCACTCCATGACGCTGCCGTACTCTTTGTACCACGGAGGTGGGCCATGAGCGTTGAAATCCGTACTCTGAGCGGGCAAGACATCGTCGTCCCTGACGATGCGCTCGACCAGCTTCGCGACTCTCTACACGGGCGACTGCTGACGCGCGGCGCCGCCGGCTATGACGAAGCGCGCACGATCTGGAACGCGATGATCGACCGTCGACCTGCGCTCATCGCGCGGTGCGTCGACGCGAATGACGTCGCCGCCGCCGTGCGCTTTGCGCGCGAGAACGCGCTCCTCACGTCGGTCCGCGGCGGTGGGCACAACATCGCCGGCAATGCCGTCGTCGACGACGGCTTCATGATCGACTTGTCCCTCATGAAATCCGTGGTCGTCGACCCGCAGGCACGAACCGTACGCGTCGAACCCGGCGCCACCCTGGCCGACGTCGATCGCGCCACCCAGGAGCACGGGCTCGCGACGCCGCTCGGCGTCAACTCCACGACGGGCATCGCCGGCCTAACGCTTGGCGGCGGCTTCGGTTGGTTGAGTCGCCGGCTTGGCCTCTCCAGCGACAATCTGCGCTCGGCGCAGGTCGTCACCGCCGATGGCAAACAGATTCGCGCGAGCGCCGACGACCACTCGGATCTCTTCTGGGGACTGCGCGGCGGCGGCGGCAACTTCGGCATCGTGACCTCGTTCGAGTTCACGCTGCACAAGGTCGGTCCGACGGTGCTCGCGGGACTCATCGTCCATCCGCTCGACGACGCGAAGGAGGTGCTGAAGTTCTATCGCACGTTTGCGCCGGAGACGCCCGAGGAGTTGGCGACCTGGTTCGTGATGCGCAAGGCGCCGCCCCTTCCCTTCCTTCCGCCGGAGTGGCATGGCCGCGAGGTCCTCGTGCTCGCCGCCTGCTATTCGGGGGACATCGCCGATGGTGAGCGAATTCTCAAGCCCCTCCGCGAGTTCGGGAAGCCGATCGCCGACGTCATCGGACCGAATCCCTACGCCGGGTGGCAGCAGATCCTCGATCCGCTCCTCACACCGGGGATGCGCAATTACTGGAAGTCGCACGACTTCCTCGACCTGGACGATGGCCTGATCGACGTCCTCATCGACGCGACGCGCCGCCTCCCCGATCCGAATACCGATATCGCGTTCATGCAGGTCGGTGGCGCGATCAACCGCCTAACGAAGAACGACTCGGCATACGCCCGTCGCGACGCGCAGTATCTCGTCAACGTGCACGGGCGATGGGCGGAGTCGTCGGGTGACGACGCGGGCATTCGGTGGGCGCGCGACCTGTTCAACGCCGCCGCCCCGTTCTCGATCGGGAGCGTGTACGTGAACTTCCTCAGCGGCGACGACGAGAGCCGGGTGCGCGCGGCGTACGGATCGAACTACGATCGTCTCGTCGCCCTCAAGAACAAGTACGACCCCACGAATCTGTTCCGGGTGAACCAGAACATCCGGCCGACGACGTACACGGTGCCGACGCCGGGCATCGCGGAGCAGCGACCGGCGGTGTGATTGGATGTTGGTGGTCGTGGGTTGGCGGTGCGGGTTGCCGGCGAGCTTGCTCGCCGGCATTCTTATTCCACCCTCCACCACCCGCAATCATGCAGCGTCGTGAAGCGATGAAGGTCATTGGCGCGGCGGTCGCGCTGCCACTCGGCGTACCCCGCATCGCGCTCGCCGAGGAGTCGAGCGCAGCAGCCGGACGTCTCAAGCAATCCGTTTCGCGCTGGCCCTACTCGAAGATTCCCCTCCCCGAGTTCTGTCGCGCGTGCACAGCAATGGGGCTCGTCGCCATCGACCTGCTGCAGCCGGAGGATTGGCAAGTCGTTCACGACGCGGGGCTCGTCTCCTCGATGGGTTACCCGACCAAGCGGCAGGATTTCATCGCGACGGGCTTCAACAATCCCGCGAACCACGCGATGCTGCTTCGCGAGCTGGAGACGACGATCCCGCTCGCGGCGAAGGCCGGAGTGCCGAACGTGATCGCGATGTTCGGGAACCGCTATGGGCCCAGCGATGCCGACGGGATCGCGGCGTGCGTCGCCGGGTTGAGCAAGATCAAAACACTGGCCGAAGAGCAGAACGTCACGATCTGCCTCGAGCTGCTCAACAGCAAGGTCGATCATCAGGGTTATCAGGGTGATCACACCGCCTTCGGCGCGGCGGTGATCGAGGGCGTGGGATCGCCGCGCGTGAAGCTGCTCTACGACATCTACCACATGCAGATCATGGAAGGGGATGTGATCCGCACGATCCGGACGCATGCGGCGCACATCGGCCACTTTCACACTGGCGGCGTCCCCGGCCGTCATGAGCTCGACGACACCCAGGAGCTGAACTGGCACGGAATCGCGCGCGCGATCGCCGACACCGGGTTCAGCGGCTACATCGCGCACGAGTTCGTGCCGACGAAGGAGCCACTGGTCTCGCTGAGCGAAGCGGTGAGAACCTGTACGGTCTAGACCCGGCTGCCATCCCGAGGAGCGTAGCGACGAGGAGGGTCACGGCACCGCGCGCGGCGGCTTCGTCAACGCCATCGTTAGGCGCCAGAGGAACTCCTGCCCCTCGTAGTACGACTGCACCCGCATCCGCTCGTCGCGCCCGTGCGCCCGCGCGTCGGTCTTCGGGTCGCTGAACAGTCCCGACACGCCGTAGCTCGGCACGCCTAACGCGAGGAAGAAGCGCGAGTCGTTCGCGCCGGTCGACATCACCGGGATCACGGGGATGTCGCCGAACAGGTCCTTCGTGATCTGCGTGACCGGGCCGACGATCTCCGGCGAGAGCTGCGCGGTGGGCGAGTTGGGGCGCTGCGTCTTGATCACCACCTCGACCGCGGTGTCGTTCACCACCCGCTCGA
>DATBHD010000364.1:0-25493 GCA_036557635.1 Gemmatimonadaceae bacterium | reverse complement strand
ACGCGGCGACGTCCTTGTCGATCACGCCCGTCAGCCGATTCCAGAGGCGCCGCGGATAGCCGTCCGCGCCCACGGGTCCGTAGGCCGCGTCCCACGCATCGTACTGCTGTCCGCTCCGCGCCTTGTCGCCGAGAACCGCTTCCAGCCGGCTCATGAGACGGAACGACAGCAAGTCCTGGCCTTCAGGGGTGCGGCTCATCGACCGTTCCGGCACCGGCGCTTCCGCGTTGTTCGGGAAGAACGCGTTGCTATCGGCATAAATGTCGACAGTCTGGTTGCGTCGGAAATCGACCGGATCGGGATAGAGACACCACGCCCCGCCGAAGAAATCGGGGCGCTGAATCTGCAGCGCGGCGCACTCCCAGCCTCCCGTCGATCCGCCCGTGAGGAAGCGCGCGTTGGCGTCGGGAATGAGATGAAATCGCCGCTCGAGCTCCGGCACCAGCTCGGTGAGCAGCGCGTCCTGATACGGACCGTTGTTCACCGAGTTCACCGCATACGAATCGTCGTAATAGGGCGTCGGATGCTGCCACGTGATCGCGACGTAGCGCGGGAAGTCGTCGCTCATCCACGATTTCGCAAACTCTGAACCGCTCTCGCGTGCCGACGCCGGCGTCGGGTCCCACACACTCGCGTCGCCGCGCCCTCGCCGCGCACCGGCACCACGTGTATTCTCGGCCGCACTTTCGGTGAAGCCGAAGGGCGCGCCGAGTCCGAAATGCCCCTGGGAATAGATCGCCGGGTAGCGTTGGCTCGAAGCTGAATCAAAGTCCTTCGGCAGCAGCACCGTCGCGCCGATGTAGACCGGCGCTCCCCAGAACTTCGAGAGCAGCTCGCTCTTCATCTTCACGCGCTTGACCCATCGTGTGTCGGCTGGTGGGGTAGCCGGTGGCAAGGCTTTCGTCAGCGCGAGACGGACCGTCGTGTGCGCCGACGGGTCGAAGTGCACTTTGACGACGTCGCTCACCAGGTTGCCTGGCGACGTCGCCCAGTCCTGCCCTTCCCACTGATCGGCGTGTACCCAGATCGTGTGACCGTCGGCGCGGTGATACCGCGTGTAGACGTTGAGCAACGCCTGCACGTAGTAGTCGCCTGCCGGCATGTCTGCGAGATCGTCGAACGGAAAGCCGAGAACCTTCGCGCCCACCGTCGCTGTCGTGCCGGGGCTCCATGCGCTCACGTCCACACCGTAGAACGGCACGCTGCCGCCATAGCTGCCGGCGAGAAAGCGCGGTTCGCGATCGCTGGAGCGTGCGAAGATGACGAAGAGGCGGCCGGTCATCGGCACGGTGCTCGCCGACGGTGCGAGACTCACGATGGCCTGCTGCGCGGCCGCGGGCGTCGCGCCCGTTAGGCAGGCGACCAGCGTCGATGCGAGAACAAGGGGCGATCGGGGCATCATCACTCCGTGGAACGGGGGTTTGCCACACCCGCGGAACGATCCGGTAGATCCGCGACCGGTTTTCCGTGGCCATTACGGCTCCAGACTGAGCACCGGTGAGGAAGGCCGCAAGTGTAATGCGCCGCGGCGCGACACAGCATGGCACGCATGCGTCGTGCGAGGTGCCGCGCGTTGAACACGCGCCATCGAACGCACGACGTCAATTCGCGGCGTGCTGACGTGCCGTCTCTCGCCGTCGAGCCTCTCCAGCCATTCTCCGAAACATTCCGCTCGTTGCTCGGCGCCGCACGTTGGAGAAAAGGGTCGATGGCCGTCGAGCTGAATGCAGTATGCTCGTGCATGCTATCCAAAGGCTTGTCAAGGCAAACGGCCTCGTCATCGCGGGTGTCCTTCTCACGGTTGCCGTTTCGCTCGACGCCGTCATCGGCGTCGCGATCGCGACCTCCACTCGTCCTCGCATCCACGCCGCTCGTGCCCTGCACGAGTGCATCGATGAGAATTGCCGAATTCCCTGACGAGTTTGCCTTAACGTGGACCTGCGTGCCAGCGACTCCTCGCGGCATCGCAGGACTGATCAGCCACATCCATGCCCTTTCATGACGCTGCCGCGACGCCCGTCGGCGAACCGAACGACGAGCAGCCGCCGGCAGGGCGGTATCGCGGCGTAATCGGTGCTCTGCTCGCCGCGGCGACGCTTGGAGCGCTCGGGACCGTCGTCGGTGGTCGAGCGTTCTCTAACACGGTGCTGCTCGATGTTGCGCTCTCGTTCACGATCGCCGCCGGGATCCTCGTCGGCGTGCTGATCGCGGACATGAGACGCCACCGCAGCATCGAAGTCCCTGAGATTGCCCAGAAGCAGGAGACGGCGGCCGCGACGCTGACCGACGGTGCGAGCGAACCAACGGCTTCGACGGAATCCGCTGCAGCGCCGGCTGACGAGCATGCGAAGGTCGCGACTGAGTTGTTTCCAGACGCCGGCTCGAAAGCAACTCGACGCACCAATTGGATACCGTCGTTGAGCGAGACTGCCGCGAGCATCGAGCGTCGGATCGCCAAGATGGACACGCTCGATCGGATTCGGGCGGCGACCGGCATCGCAGGCCTCGTCGCGGCGGCGGTGATTCTCGGAATAGAGTCGTTTCCGGCTGCGCTGGGCTTGTCCGCGACGATCGCTTCGGCGGTTGCGTACATCGCGGCCGCCGTTTTGGCGGCCGGCGTCGCACGCTACTTCCGAGACGTGAAGAGCGACGAGCTTCCGGAAGCGGCAGGCCTCACGCAAGCAGCGCGCGTGCTCGCGTGGATCCTACTGATCGCTGCCGTGGCGATTGCGGCACAGTGGGCGAACCTCTCGAGCATTCTCACAGCGCTACACCTCGTCGTGCTCGGCATCGACGTCGCGGTATGTCTCGCGTTGCTCGCCCCGAAAACGACGACGCCCGACGGTGTGCATTTTCCCGTTGCGCTCGGACCCCTCACGATGCTCGGCGCTCGGGCGAACGTTCTCGCCGGCATCTTGGACGCGGCCGAGCGCCAGCTTGGCATCGACCTGCGGTCGACGTGGGCGATCACGGTGGTTCGTCGAAGCCTCGAGCCGTTGGCCCTCTCGCTCGTTCTCGTTGGCTGGTTGTCGACATCGTTTACCGTCGTGGGCCTCGACGAACAAGGCATCACGGAACGGCTGGGCGTTCCCGTCGGCGGAGATCTGCCGCCGGGCCTGCACCTCCATTGGCCGTTCCCGATCGATCGCGTGTATCGCATCCCGGTTCAGCGCGCGCAGTCGATCACTGTCGGCCATGAGGGCGAGGAAGCGCCGGGCCCGGAGAACGTGCTCTGGTCTGTGAAGCATGCGGAGAACGAGTTCACGCTGGTGCTCGGCAACGGACGCGACCTGATCACCGTCGATGCCGCCGTACACTTCCGCGTCACGAACCCCCGCGCCTGGCAGTACCGCTCGCAGAATCCAACGGATGCGCTCAAGGCACTCGCCTACCGCGCGGTCATGCGCAACACCGTGAATCGAACCCTCACCGAGGCACTCTCGGAGAACGTCACCGTGCTGACACAGCGGATGCGCGAGATGGTCCAGCGAGATGCCGATTCGTTGGGCCTTGGTGTCTCGATCATCGGGTTCACGGTCGGAGGCATGCATCCCCCCGTTGCCGTTGCACCGGCGTACGAAGGCGTGGTCTCGGCGGAGATTCGCAAGGCGACTGCCGTGGTCGACGCGCAGGTGTTCCGCAATCAAGCGCTGCCCGGCGCCGAGGCCGCGGCCGTCGTCGCGACGAACGGCGCACGAGCAGAGGCGGCGGAGGCGCTCGGCCGCGCGGCCGGCGAAGCGTGGAGCTTTAGAGCTCTTGAATCACAATACCGAGCATCGCCGGCGGACTACTTGTTTCGCCGCCGGCTCGAAACCATGGAAAAGGGCCTCGCCAACCGCCCGTTCACCGTCGTGGACGCGCGCTTTCTGCGAGATGGAGGAGAGTTATGGGTGGTTCCATGAACTTGCAACGATGGCTTCGCGCCGTCATGGGCACACTCGCGCTACTCGCGATCGTCTTCAGCGCGACCGGGATCGTCGTGCGCGAGGGCACGGCGGTGCTCGTGACGCGCTTCGGGCATCCGCTTCGGGCGACGACGAGCCCTGGTTTGCACTGGAAGCTTCCATGGCCGATCGATCAAGCGGTGTTGCTCGACATGCGTCGCCGCGTGTACGAGACCGGGCAAACGGAGATGCTCACCCGTGACAAGAAGAACGTGATCGCGCGGACGTTCGTCGTGTGGCGCATTGGTGATCCGCTCACCTTCACCCAGGCCGTCGGAGCACAATCGGCGGCGGAGGGAAAGCTCGACGGCTTGCTCACGAACGCGGCGATCGGCACGCTCGGCGGCCACGACCTGTCGGCATTGGTGTCCACGAATCCCGAAGATCTGCAGGTCGATCAAATCGAATCCGAGTTGCTCGCGTCAACGGCACCGATGGCGCTCAAGAACTACGGCGTCACAGTCGAGCAAGTTCGGGTCGAACGCCTGGCGCTTCCCGAGGACAACGTGACGGCGGTATTCGAGCAGATGCGCGCCGAGCGCCGGCAGTTCGCGGCCAAATTCCAGGCCGAAGGCGACCTGGCCGCGAGTCGCATTCGATCGGAGGCGGAGCTGGCCGCGGCCCGCATCCGCGCAAAGGGCGCCGAGGAGCAGGCGCGAATCCGTGGAGAAGGCGCGGCGCAAGTCGCCAAGACCTACGCCGACGCGCATCGCCTGGATCCGGAGCTCTATCGGTTCACGCGATCGCTCGAGTCGCTCGACAAGCTGGTTACCGGCAACACGGCGCTCATTCTCAGAACCGACGCCGAGCCGTTCTCGCTCTTGCAGAACAAGGAGCGTCGATGAGGCGACAGCGAGCGCCATCCGAGATCGGCAAGCTGATCGCGCCACTGTACAAGCTGATCGACGGCGCGTGGCAGCGAATGCATTGGTGGGTCGCGACGATGGCAGTCCTGTATCTGCTGTCGGGAATCACGATCGTGCGCGCGGACGAAGTCGCGGTCGTGCTTCGCTGGGGACGTCTCGTCGGAGATACCCCCGCGTTGCAGGAGCACGGGGCGGGACTCCTCTTCGCGTTTCCGCGTCCGATCGATCAAGTCGTCCGCGTGCAGACAAAGCGCGTTCGTGAAGTCGTGATCTCGACGCTCGCGCCCGACGCATCGGCCACGGAGCCGGCGAGCGAAGAGGAGGAGGAGGAGAATGCACCACAGCAATCGGGTGCGACGCTGGATCCGCTCACGCAAGGCTACGCGATCACCGGCGATCACAACATCGTGCAATTGTCGATGGTCGCACGCTACCGCGTGCGAGATGCGGGTGAATGGTCCTTCTATGGCCCGACCGCGGAAAACGTGCTTCGCGCGGAAGTCACGGCGGCGATGGTGCGTTCGCTCGGCGAGATGGGCGTCGACAGGGTCCTTTCTGATGGACGAAAGGAACTGATTGCGCTTGCGGCACGTCGCGCGCAAATCGGATTGGACGCGTCGCATTCCGGTCTAGAGCTGTCGTCGGTCGAGCTCACAGCCTTGTCGCCGCCTCTGGCGCTGGCCTCCGATTTCTCCGCGGTACAAAGCGCGTTCATATCCGCCGAGACGAAAAAGAAAGAAGCGCAGGAGTTCGCCGAGCGCGACGTGCCGGCCGCGAGCGCGCAGGCAGACGCCGCCGTGCAGGACGCCCGAGCGTCCGTGGCGGCGGACCTCGCCAACGCAACGGGAGAAGCCGAGGCGTTCAAGGCGCTGGAGCGCGAATATCGCGCGAATACCGCGGTAGTTCGCGAGCGTTTGTATCGTGACGCCATCGAGCGCGCGATCAGCACGAGCAATGTGCGCTGGGTTCCGCCGCCCGTCGGAGGAAGCTACCACGGTTTGCGAATCACCTTGGGCGCGCCCGGCTCCAAGGTATCCCCTTCCGAGCCGGGGGGCGATCGTCCATGACGGACGCCGTCACGTCCGGGCCGCCGCCGATTGCGGATGTGTCGCCGGCCACGCTCGCGCCGGAAGAACGCGAGCGCATCGGCCAACGGCTCGGAGCCGGCCTGATCGGGCTCGGCTTACTCGCGCTCGGCACGGTCCTCATGCGCGTCCAGCCGGAGCAATGGCAAATCGGCGCCATGCTCCGCGGACTCGCAGCCTTGGTCGTCGCAGCGCCAACACTCGTGAACGGCGTCCGCGGTGTCGTCACGGGCGACACCAGGCGCGCCACCGATCAGCTCGTGGCGATTGCCGTGTTGGCGGCCGCCGCCACCGGCGATTTCGTGACGGCGACGCTCATTCCGCTGTTTCTAGAACTTGGACGATTGTTCGAGGAACGCAGCGCGCTTGGCGCACGAGCAGCGATCGAGGGCATTCGCGCGCTCGGCGCGCGTCAAGCCGTGCGATGGCGACACGGCGTCGAGGCGCGCGTCGATCCGAACGTGCTGGTTCCCGGCGACGAGATTCTCGTCCGCGCCGGCGAGCGCATCCCCGTCGACGGAACCGTCATCGAAGGACGGTCGGCCGTCGATCAATCGGCGATCACAGGCGAGTCGCTGCACGAGGACGTCGGCCCCGGAAGCCCGGTGTTCGCCGGCACCATTGCCATTGATGGGTTTCTAAAGATCCAGGTTCGCGGCGCCGGCGCGAACACGGTACTCGGCCGAGTGGTCCAGCTGCTCGCGGAGCTCGAGGCGACATCCGTTCCGGTGCTCAGGCTCTTCGAGCAGCGCGCAGGCGTCTGGCTGCCGCTCGTCCTCACGATTGCCGCGACGACGTTGTTCTTCACCGGATCGCTCTCGCGCGCCATCGCCGTGTTGGTCGTTGCGACGCCCACGGCGCTCGTCGTCGCCGGTCCGGCCGCGGTCGTCGCGGCGATGACCGTCGCGACCCGCCTTCGCATTCTCATCAAGAGCGCTGATTTCTTCGAGCGCGCGTCGGACGTGGACACGCTCATTCTCGACAAGACGGGTACCGTCACGGTGGGTGCCCCGGTGGTGACGCGCATCGAGCCGGCTCGTGGCACGACAGAGGAGTCGTTGCTCGCGGTCGCCGCGGCCTGCGGGTTTGGATCGCTTCATCCTGTTTCACGCGCCGTCGTCGCCGAGGCGACATCGCGTGGCATCGCGTTCGAGCAGCCGGCGAGTCTGCAGGAAAGGGCCGGGCTGGGTGTGGTCGCGACAGTCGACGGTCGTGAGGCAGTGCTTGGCCGCCGCGCGCTCCTGGAGAGTGAGGGCGTTCGGGTCGCGGGGACGGATGAAGGCGATGCATCGCAGGTATGGGTTGCCCACGGCGGTTATTGCATTGGCACGTTCACGCTTCGCGACCAACCGCGGGGCGACGCTCGTGACGCGCTGTCCGAGATGCGCGTGATGGGAATTCGTCGAATGATCCTGCTCACCGGAGATCGCGCCGCTGCCGCGCGTGAGGTCGGCGAGGCGCTGGGCATGGACGAGATCATCGCGGAAGTATTGCCGGCACAGAAGCTCGACACCGTACGCGCCGAACAAGCCCAAGGCCGTTCGGTCATGATGGTCGGCGATGGTGTGAACGACGCGCTGGCACTCGGTGGCGCTGACGTCGGCGTCGCGATCGGTGCGGAGCTGAATGAGGTCGCGGTGGGCGGCGCAGACGTGGCGCTGCTTGGCGCCGATTTGGCGCGACTCCCGAAGTTGCTCGGCCTCGCCGATCTGACGCGGGCGGTGATCGGCCAGAACGTGTGGCTCGCGTTCGGTCTTTCACTAGTTCTCATCGCCTTCGCCGCGCTCGGCGTTCTCGATCCGCTTCGCGGCGCGCTCGCCCAGAGCGCCGCAGTTCTGGCGGTCGTGGCCAACAGCGCGCGGATTCTTCGGTTTGCGCGCGACAGACAACTCGTTTCCCCCTGATCATGATCGTCAAGTTCACCGCTCGCGGTATTCGTTCCGCGCTCCACGGCGAGGCGCCCGACCGCGTCGCTGTGTGGACGTCGGTCGCCTGCGCCATCCATTGTGCGCTGACACCGCTCCTGCTTCCGCTGCTGCCGTACGCCGTCGGGGGGTACGTGGGCGAAGGGACCGAGCACGCGTTCCGAGGCCTCGCATTGGTGCTCGGCGTTGTGAGTCTCGGTCACTCCTACCGCGTGGTCCATCGCCGCTGGTTACCACTCGGGTTGTTTGTCGGTGGGATGGCCCTGTTGTTCACGGCGTCTCTCCAGACGTCCGCTCACTCGGCACGCGAGCTGTTCCTCGTGCTTGTCGGTGCCTCAGCCATCGTTTCGGCGCATACCGTTAACCTGCGTCTTCGATCCGCGGTCCGGCCCGCCGCCGGGTGCGGGTGCGGCTGTCACGACGACTGAGCGCGGCAGCTAATTTCGTCGAGTCACGTCGAGCGCTCGGAGTGCATCCTCGGCGGCGGCTCGTACGCTCGCCGATGAGTCGACGAGGAGCTCCGAACTCGCTGGGCTCCACCGGCGGTACATTCTCACTCCGCGGCGAAGTCCGCGTGAATGCGTGATTTCCACGCGTTGTCGGGACCGTGCGGAATCGGCCTCGCCGCAAGTGAGTTGGCACCGTAGAAGGGCCCTGAAACACTCGAGCTTCCTTACTGCGGCCGGGGAGAAGACCGATCGACCTATTGGGGTTCGTGGTCCAAGGCCAGTTGGGGTAGCAGTCATTAGAGAGTTCGAACGTCTCTCCCCGCCACCACTAGAGCTGGCACCCGGGACAGGCGTCGTTGCCGGCCTCGGCTCATTCCGATCCGGCGCGAACTGTTGACGACCAGCTAGCATGGCAGCCAAATCAATCGAGGCGTGCCCGTGGTGAGTATCCTCGCCTTCAATAATGCCGGTGAAAACGACAACATCTCGATCTAGCACCTTACACCTATGCGCGAGCGCAGAAGACTCCTCTCCACCCGGCTATTCCAAATTGCGGTAATCGGGGCAGTCACGGCTTGCGATCCGATCATCGGATCCGGGATTTCCGTTGGGCCTCGTCCAGGAATCGATCCCACCAATCTGGATAGCCGAGTCCTTGCCACGGCGGAAACCGTGGCGAGAAGGCATGGTCTAACGCGCGAGGCCGATTCCGCTCACGTCGAAAAACACGGGTGGCAGGAATGCTTCGGAGGAGGGGGACTTCGATTGTGCGGAAAAGCGGAAGGCGCGACGATGCAGCTTTTGTTGTCAGAGTTCCCGCGCCGCCAATTCTCACCTCGGGCAGATAGTGTCCGGCGTGAGTTGGTCGATAGTCTTCGGGCCCGCTTTGACGCGCAGAATGTTCGCGAATGCAAGTGGAATCCACGCACCGATGCTTGTCAGCCATGACAAGATATTGACTCGCAACGGGCGCGACACGCGACCCCGCTGCGTCGTTTTTGTACGGAGTCATAAACGTGCTCATCTCTAATGTCGGCTGCTGCAGCCCAGCGACTCACGCAACGCCTTAGCGCCCCTCGGTGCGGTAGCCGCTGTTACCATTGACGCCGACAGACTCGGAGGTCGCATCGCGGCCGGACCATGGCCAGCGTTCACTCCCCGATTGCTGAACATCGCTCTTCGTATGAGTCGAAGATTGCCTCCGCCAGCCACTCGCTAGTCCAAGACGCACCGCCGCGCATGAGTTCAAGGCAAGACATGCCCGTGGACGCGAGCACCATGACCGCCATTGAATCCGCGGCCTCGATTTGTATCTGTCGTTCTAGCGCAAACGCATCGACGCTGTGAGTACCTGGTAGCTTTGCCAGTTCCGAGTCAGCCAGCAGCCGTAGAATCGATATCGTCTACGATCCAGCGGCCAATGCTTTCACCAGACGACGTCCCGCTACATCCGTCAGACCGGAGTCGACGAGCGTCTTTGATGAATCGAGTTGTCGGATAACCACAGCTGCGCCGGGAACGCCATTCGTCCAACCCAAGCCTTCAATTGCCTCACTGACGCTTGTATCGCCGATCACGCGAAAGACGACGTCATGCTGTCGCAACGAAGGGCCGTCAATCGCGACATCCTGGTTGAGGCATGCGGAACGGAGCGATCGCGCGCCCAGCTCGTTGTTTCTCGTTGGTTGACACACGAGGCTTTCGGCGTTGCTTGATCCGTGCTGCATTGACCGCGCCGTGTCTCCGTCCATGCCTTGCGTTTTCCCCTTCCTCCTCGTATCTAGCCCTAGATACCAGGAGGACGCCATGGCGATGCTGCGCGGTACGCTGGACCCGCTCGTGCTCAAAACCGTGTCGTGGTCGCCCATGCACGCCTTCGAGATCACGAACTGGATTGAAGAGCGGTCCGAGGGACACGTGCAGATCGACGATGCGGCGTTGCTTCAGGCGCTCCACCGCCTGGAGGACCGCCGGTACATCGCTGGCGAGTGGGGCGTGACGGAGAACGGGCGACGCGCTAAGTACTACCGCATCACGGCCGCCGGCCGCGACTACCTCCGCACCGAGGGCGCGCGGCTCGTCGATCACCTCGGCGCGGTCATCTCGATCCTCTCCGCCAAGACCTCGAAATCGCGAGGGTAAGCCCCATGCGCTTCGACATTCGCCCGGGCGTGCGCAGACTGCTGCGGTTTCCGATTCGGACGCGAGCCACGATCAAGCGTGACGCGGACGAGGAGCTCGAGACGCTCATCGCCTGTCGCGTCGAACATCTGATGGCGCGCGGGATGTCCGCGGACGACGCGCGCGCCGAGGCCATGCGTCGGCTGGGCGCGTCCGTGGATCAGGTTCGTCATCAACTTCACACCAACGCCGATCAGCGGGAGCGTCGCATGCGCATCGTCGACTTCGTCGAGAGCGTGATGCAGGACGTCCGGTACGCCGCGCGTGGCCTCGCGCGTCGCCCAGCCTTCACCGCCGTTGCCGTGCTCACACTGGCGATCGGCGTCGGTGCGACGACGGCGATCTTCAGTGCGCTGAACGTGCTCATCCTGCGGCCGTTACCTTACGCGCGCCCGGACGAGCTGATGAAAGCGTCGTTGGTCCTTCCCGCCGAGGGCGGGCACCCGACGCTGACGGTCGGCTTCGCGTATCCCACGTACACGGCGTTGCGCAGCCTCCAACACAGCTTCACGATTTTCGCGGCCTATACCGCAGAGCCGGTGACGTTGACCAGCGGCGACGTCGAGCGCATCTGGGATGAATACATCAGTGCGTCGTACCTGCGCACGCTGGGGCTCGCGCCGGCATGGGGTCGAGACTTCGACCGCGCGCTCGACGCGCACGCCGGCGCGCCTCACGAGGCGATCATCTCCTACGCGCTGTGGCAGCGGCGATTCAACGCCGATCCGTCGACCATCGGCCGCATCATCGACATCGATCGAGCGCCGTGGACGATCATCGGCGTGGGCCCACGCGAATTTCGCGGGCTGTCGGGTCAGGCGGATGTCTTCCTTCCAGTCACTGCAATAGCTGCTGACCTGCAACGGCCGGGAACGTCCATGCTCTCGATTGTCGCTCGTCGCGCGCCGGGAGTCACGACGTTGCGTGCCGCCGAGGAAATGTCGACGCTCGGCGGCCGCCTGGCGAACGAGTTTCCGAACCGGATGGGTAAGCTCAAATGGGAGGTAAGCGCCTCGGCACTCGACGCCCTGCGCCTCGAGCCTCTCGTCAGGCAGTCGTTGCTCGTGTTGTTCGGCGCGGCCTGCCTGGTGCTCGGCATCGCCGCCGTCAACGTGGCGAGTCTCCTGCTCGGGCGCGCCAGTGCTCGACGGCGCGAGATCGCGGTGCGCGTTGCAATGGGCGCGGGGCGCGGCCGACTCGTGCGACTCCTGCTCGCGGAGAGCCTCATGCTCGCGCTGCTCGGCGGCATCGCGAGCATTGGTGTCGCGTGGATGGGCGCGCACTTCCTTGCCTCCGTCGATCCGATCGCGGTGTTCCGCGGCATGAGGCAGAGTGCAGCGACGATCGGCGCGGTCGCGTTCTCGTCCATCGCGCTCGACTGGCATACGCTCGGGTTTGCACTGGCCACATCGCTCGTTGTCGGTCTTCTCTTCGGCCTCACGCCGGCGCTCCACTCGAGCCGCGCATCGGTTTCCGACGTCCTCAAGAGCGATCGAACCGTGACTGGCGTGAGCTTCGGCCGACGCATACTCGTCGTCACCCAGGTCGCGCTCGCGCTCGTGCTGCTCGTCGGATCGGGACTCATGGTGCGCAGCTTGGCAAAGCTGCTCTCTGTAGACGTTGGATTCGACAAATCCAACCTGCTCACCTTCAGCGTCGACCCGGTTGACCCGATCGCCGAGGAGGCGCTGCCCGGATTCTATTCACGGATCCTGGATCGCGTTCGCGCCGTCCCCGGCGTCGCGGACGTCGCGCTCGACAGCTGCGTGCCGTTTGCTCCCACCTGCGCGCGACTGCCGCTCCTGCAGAAAGCCGGTCCGGTGCCCGAGTACGACTACGAGAAGGTAAGCGGGATGGAGGTCGTGACGCCGAATTGGTTTTCTCTCATGCATGTGCGCCTGGTGCGCGGGCGTGCGTTCCTGCCGACCGATCGCCGCGGCGGCCCGAGTGTGGTTTTGCTCACCGAGAGCGCGGCCAAAATGTTCTTCGGCGCCGACGATCCGATCGGCAAGCACATTTCGCTCGGACAGCAGATCAAGGACGCGGAGGTGATCGGGATCGTTAGCGATGTGCGCCAGGTGCCCGATTCGGCTCCGGGCGCGATCACCTACTTTCCGAGTACGCAATCGCCGCAGCAGCAAATGCTCGTGTTCGTGCGCACGATGAGAGACCCGGCGACAATCGCTAGCGGGCTCCGTAAAGCCGTGCATGAGGTAGCGCCGCAGCTAGCGCTCTCGGACATGCAGACAATGAGTCAGCGCGAAGGCAGAGCGACCGCCCAGAACCGCTTCCGCGCCATGCTGCTCTCCGCGTTCGCGCTCGCCGCCCTGTTGCTCGCCGCCATCGGCATCTACGGCGTCCTTTCGTTCGCGGTCACCGTGCGCACGCGCGAGTTGGGAATCCGCATCGCCCTTGGTGCCGAGCCAGGGAACGTGCAGCGGCTCGTGATCGGCGAGGGACTCGCGCTCGTCACCGTGGGCATCGTCCTCGGCCTCGCCGGCGCGTTCGCAGGAGCCCGCCTGCTGCGCTCGTTCTTGTTCGAGCTCACGCCGAGCGATCCGGTCACCTATCTCGCCATCGTCGTCGTGCTGGGCGTGACGGCGGTGTTGGCGAGCTGGGTTCCAGGATTACGCGCGTCGCGTGTCGATCCGGTGATCGCGTTGCGAGCAGAGTAGGTCGCCCGCATTGACATGCTGCGCCGCACGGTGCCGTGAGTAGCGCGCGCGGCGCTCGTCGGCGCATTCGCGCGGGCCCGGCGAGTGGCGCGGAACGGATCCGCGCACGTACTGCGAATGGAAACACGACACAAGAAACCAGAGACTCGGCGCGAAGTGTATCAGGAGCAGGATCGTGAAGTGATCCGTGCCAAGTCGGCCGAAACGCGACGGCGAGTTCGCAAAGAAGCGAGCGACTCGCGTGACGCTCTCGCTGGCCACACTTTCATGAATACTGATCGTCCGTCGTCCGGCGCGATCTCAATGCCAGCGCCGACACTGAACGACACATAGCGAACCCGAACCACATCTCGACCCAGGTGCGCGCAGCAGAAGGCGCCGATCGCCGGCTCGATGACGGCCTGGTCATGGGTGCCGAGGATGTCGGGTGCGAGCTGCCGATCGTCCTCGTCGAGATTCACAATCCGGACAGCCAGTTCGTGGCGTCGGTGGCATCGCTGAACTGTCTCATCACGACGGCGCCGTTCGAGTACCGCAGAATGAGGCGAATCTCGGCTGGCTTCTCTCCAGACGGCGGTTCTTGGGCCTTGGTAGGTCGACGGGCGAGCTCTGTGCCGACGATCCGAAGCACCTCGGCGCGCGCCTTGTCCAGTGTGACGTCGAAGGAATTGAGCACCTGCGCCCCGATTCCCTTCTCCTCCGCCAGTAGCCCAAGCAGAAGGTGCTCCGTGCCTACATAACTGTGTTGAATGCCGGTGGCCTCGCTCATCGCGAGCTCGAGTACTTTCTTCGCGCGCGAGGTATAGGGGAGATCCGGCCCTCGAACCTGACCAGCTTTCCCCTTCTTGATGGTCTCTTCGATTCTCTGCCGGAGCTCGTGCAACTCTACACCGAGATTCTGCACAACGGTCGCCGCCACACCCTCACCCTCGCGGATGATTCCGAGCAGGAGGTGCTCGGTGCCGACGTACTCGTGGTGGAGGCGTGCAGCCTCCTCTCGCGCCATAGCGAGAACCTTCCTCACGCGCTCGGTGAAGTTGTAGCCGTTCATGTCCGACGCTCCACTGCTCGATGGAACTGGAGAGACTCTATAGTCCCAATGGGAGATAAGTAGGATCCCGAATGCGATTCTTCAGCGACGACCCGCGCACGCGGCAGTCGGCTCCCGACGGGAATGACGAGTGGGGGTGAGTAGAAGCCGCCGATACTTCAACCCGACTGCATCTCTGACTCATCGCTGACAAACAGGAGCTGGAGCAGCGCGACGCGGCGCCAGAACATGGTTATAGCCAACCCCGTATACGAGTCAAACCCATGTCAGTGTCGGCGTCTGATGCAAGCTGAAAGCTCGGTTCCGTCGAAAGATCGAATGCTTATCAGCCTCGCGTCGAGCAGCGACGCGCGAGGCGGGACCACCTCTCCGATTGAAAGGACGAGCGCGGTCATCGCCCTCGCCGTGGCCGTTGTCACGGCGATCATATTTTGGAGGACCGCGTACCCGTCAATTACGTGGTGGGACTCGAGCGGATATTCCCTCGCTGCCGCAACGTTAGGAATCTACAGCCCGCCAGGCTCGCTACTCCTCACCCTCATCGGCTGGCCGGTCACGCGTCTGGCCGGCGGAAATGCGGCGGCGCGCGCGCTCGATGTGACGGCCGCCGTTCTCGCCGCACTGACGGTTGCGTTGGTATACGTCGCCGCTGTGCGAGCCTTGGATATCGCCAGCGCCGACACACGCGACCAACACTTGCGCGAGATGAAGATCGGCGCAGCGTTCGGGGCGTTCACCCTTGCCTTCTGTGGCACGCTCTGGGCATACGCGGGGATGTTCACGCCGTACATTCTGACGCCGCTGTTCACCGCCATCATTCTCTGGACCATGCTTCGGTGGTGGCGCTCGGCCGACCCGGCGAATGACTGGCGCTGGCTGGCACTACTCGGGCTCGCATTCGGACTCGACTCCAGCGTCCATCGGACGAACGCGCTACTTATCCCCTCAGCCTTCGTGTGGGTTCTGATCCGAGAGCCGCGCACGTTTCGAGCGCCTCGCGCGGTCGCCGCTGCAATGCTGGGCCTAACGATTGGGCTCTCGGCGCAACTGGCGATTCTTCCCATCGCCGCACACACGCGCTCGCCGCTGGATTTCGCGTTCCCCAACAGCACGCTCGCCGGCCTCTGGGACTATGCAAGCGTGAAGATGCGCGGAGGTGGTTTTCTCTTTAGCCTATACCCACGCAAGGCACCCTTCTGGCACGTGCAGACGATGGACTTCCTGCGGGTGCTCGCTAACAACTTCCTGCACTGGGAGCGCGGCCCGCAGGCGCTCGCCTTACTTCCCGGAGCCGCGGCCCTCCTTGGCCTCGGTTGGCTTTGGCGGCGGAACGCGCGACTGGGTGCGGCGTTCGCCGCGGTCATCGTTCTCCAGTCGATCTGCACTGTAGTGTACTTCAACATTCCGGCGAACTTCTTCCGCACTTTCGACCGCCATTACCTGCCGGTCTGCGTAACGATTGGTGTGCTCGTGGCGTGCGGTCTCGGAGTAGCCGGGAAATGGCTGAGCAATTACTTCCGCCATCGGTCGTCGGCGTTAGGCATTGCGGCCGCGGGCGCGCTCGGGATGGTGCCACTTTCGCAATTGATCAGCCGATGGAGCGCCCATGACGCGTCACGTCAGTTTTTTGCGCACGATTACGCCGTGAACGTGCTGCAAAGCTTGCCGGCGCACGCGATCTATTTCACCGTCGGAGACAATGACTCCTTCCCCGTTTGGTACGTGCAATCGGTCGAGGGGATGCGGCCAGACGTGACAACCATCAATCTGTCAGTGGCGAACGTTCCCGCGTGGCCCGACCGGGAGCGGGAACGCGACGCGTCGCTTCCGCTATCACTCTCATCGTCCCAGCGCACGGCACTGGTGTCGAAGCCGTGGGTCGACACCGCACTCACGCTACGTGTGCACGGCCGACCATCGGAGTTCGGCCTTGCTCCGAGCACTCGCCTGCCCGCTTCGATCCAGCTCGACGTGCATCCGGCGAGTGGCGACAGAATGTCATCGGCCGAAATCGTGCTGCTCGACATCTTTCAGAGCAATGACTGGAAGCGGCCCCTGACGTTCTCAATCACCGGTGAGCGGAGTGCACTGGAGTGGCTCGCGCCATACGGTCGGCTGGATGGACTCTACTATCGCGTCGTGCCTATCTCCGATCCCGCGCCAGACGCGCCGCTTCTTCGTACAAACTTGCTGCAGAAGCCAGAGTACCGGGGCTATGCTGACAGACGAGTGCCGCTCAGCGACGTGACCATCATCATGGGCCTGCTCGCGTACTACGGTGCCGCCGCTTTACTCTCCGCCGATGACTCGGCTCATGCGATTGATCAGTGTCATGCCGACCGACATGCATTGCTCGAGCTGCTGCCGCCAGCGCGTCTCTCACCGCCTGCGGAGCTACTGGATCCGATCACGAGCGCGTGCGGGGCCACCACTGTGCACGGGATGGACGCCCGCTAGGCGCTTTGGCTGCCGAGCTTTCACTACCGCTTACGACACGGCGTCGCTGACTGTCAGGAGGCGTAGCAATCAGATCGGTCGCCGGGCGAATGAACAATGGGCCTGCCAGGACTCTTACCCAATCGGCATACAACGAACACGACTCCGCGTCGGCACAAGATCTAGAGCGAAGCCGCGGACTGCGCGTATCAACATCTCCATGCCGGCCGTCGTGTAGCCGCAGCCCTGATACTCGGGCTCGCTGGCGACACCCTCGACGTACGCGGTCGCTGGGCGGTCCGTCGTTAGGCCGCAGCCATCGCGTGAATGGCATCACGCCCTGCCCAATCCGCGGTAGTGGCCGGGCGCGTGCCCGATTCGGTCGACTCCTTCACTGCCCACGGCGTCGCAGGAGTCCAGACTCGGAATGCAGCCTGCCTGACACCCCGTATCACGGCATTCGTCTCCTCCGCGGCTGGAATTACAACGCACGTGGCACTTTGCGGATTCGTTGAAACGCGCCTCGAGGACTCGACAGGCGATCGCCATGCTGTCGGGACCTCCCAAAAACCAGGCACGGTCGTCTGGATCCTCTAGAGCGCGAGGCGCTCTCGAGCCATAGAAAGCCGCGAATAACTGGCACCAACGCCAACCGCAACGGTCACCGTGATAAAAGCGCCTGGTTACCGTTGGTGACCAGGCGCTTCTTATTCATTCAAACGAAATAACTTCCAAAGAGCGGGCGATGGGACTCGAACCCACGACGTCCAGCTTGGGAAGCGGCACGAAGCTAACGGCTCCGTTGCGTAACGCGCCAAGAATCAACGCTGTACGTCCAGCTTACTTCAGTACGCGCCAAGCTATTAGCGCATATTCTAGCGGCAACGGTGACCAACGGTGACCATGCGCATGCGTGGCAATAGGAGTGGCTTTCCTCATTCAGCCTGGACGCAGAGTCGCGACGGCGATCCTGAGACGCTGCGCGACGCGATCCCGCTCGACCTGTCCCACTGTCCTGTTACAGGAACTCAGTCCGCGCGAAGGACCATGACGGGGTCAACTCGCGTCGCCGATAGGCCAGGAAGCCAACTGGCCAGCCCGGCGGCGCCCACCATGATTACGGCGACGGACACTAGAATAAGTGGATCGGTCGCCGATGTGTTGTACAGTGTAGCCTCCACGGCTCGACCGAGCGCTAGTGTCAGTAGCACGCCTAACACCACTCCGATGGCGACGACTCGAACGCTGCCGCCAATGAGCAAAGCGACAACGTCCCGTCCCGTGGCGCCCACTGCCAGGCGCACGCCCAGCTCATGTCGCCGTTGCTGAACCGCGAACGCGACGACGCTGTAGATGCCTAACATGGCGACAATCAGGGCAAGGGCACCAAACGCCGAAAAGAGCTCGGCACCGAGCTGCCACGGCCGGAATTGTGGCGCCAGTCGCGCAGTCAACGTGGTGACGCGGGGCGGTTCGGCCGTCGGAAAGATCTCTCGCAACAATCGGCGCGCCCGTTCTGCCACGAGCACGACGCGTCCCGGAGCCGCGCGGACGATGAGTATGCGAGCCGGCGTCGCATGGCCCGAGATCCCCTGCGCCAACGGCACGTAATACTGCATCGTTGGCGGCTCTACAAGTTCGAAGCGATGTCCATCCGACACCACACCCACGACGGTGTAGCAACGGCCCTGGGGCACCGGAGCGCCGAGCACCAGGCACTGTCCAATGGCGTTGTCGCCAGGCCAGACCGTTCTCGCCGTTGTCTCATTCACCACCATCACGGGCGGAGCGGCCGATCCATCGTTGGATGACAACAAACGTCCCTGCAACAGCCGGAGCCCTGTCGTCGCGAAATACTCCGGCGATACGTTCATGATCGCGGCTTCCTTTCCTTCGAGGCTCGGGATGGTGTCGCCACTTGCGCGATACGTGCGCGTCAACGCAAAGCCGACCATTGGACCAGCGCTTCCGAGCGCCGTGCGCTCCACGATGGGCAGAGCCGACAGGCCTGCCGCGGCGCGCTCGAGACCCGCCGCGATCTCGTTCCGGTCCCCGAAGAACCGATCCACGCATCGGCACGCGGGATTGCGATAGTCCACTGACGCGAACACCAGCCGATCGGCGTCATAGCCCAGATCGATCGCTTTCACATTTCGTAAACTCTCGATGAAGACGCCGGCGCCGGCGAGAAGAAGCACGGAGAGCGCCGCCTGCGCGGCCATGAGGACCATTCGGAGCCGCGAGCGGTGGGATGTGGCATCGGGTGCGCCGCTCTTGAGAGAGCTGGTGAGGTCAGGGGTGGTGCTCTGAAGCGCGGGCGCGAGGCCGGCGATGAGCCCGACCACAATCGTCACCACTGCCGTGTAGATCGCGACGCGCACGTCGAACGGTGGACCGGCCCAATGCGTCTCGGGCATGAGTATCGAGCGGAGCAGTGCTCCGCCCCACACGCCAATGAGAAGGCCGACCGCGCCACCAATCAGCGCAAGCACGAGGCTCTCGACCAGCAGCTGCGCCACGAGCTGCCCACGTGAAATACCTAACGCGAGCCGCACGGCGATCTGCCGGCGTCGCTGCATGGCGCGCGCGAGCAGGAGATTCGCCACGTTCGCGCACGCGATCAGAAGCACGATTGCGACGACAGCGGCCAGCCGCGTCCCGATCGCGACCTCCTGTCGCGGCTCCGTGGATGGGCCGAGCGCTGCCGCGAGCGAACCGGTGAGCACCGTCGCGGTCGTGTCGATGTGGGGTTCTCCGGGTCCGCCTCGTCGGCGTGCCACCGTCGCGCGTGAGGCGATCCACGACTCCGACGTTCCGGGGCGAAGGCGCGCCAGAATCCGCAGCGGGTGCGCCGAACGCCAGCGACGGTACCACGGTTCACCACCGATGGGCGGATAGGGATACTTGCCTAACGGCAACCAGACCTCTGCCGCGTCGAGATCGCTCCCGCTGAAGCCCGCGGGCCCAACACCAATGATCGTGTAGGGCGCATCGTCGATGCGGATCTCGCGACCGATGACCCGTGGATCGCCGCCGAACAGGCCGCGCCAGAGCGATTCACCAATGACGGCAACGTTGGCGGCATCCCGTGGACCAGCCTCCATCGGGGAGAAGAAGCGACCCAGACGCGGGTGGACGCCGAGTAGGGAGAAGTAACCCGCAGTCGCATGGACAACGCGCCGGTAGACTCCGTTATCTGAACCCACCCGTGCTGAATCGGGTGGCGTGTACGCCTGGAGCCGAGCTCCCGGCGCAAGCACTGAGTCCAGTTGCGTGTACTCCAGATATTCGAACACGTCGCGCACAATCGGACGCCCCACGCTCAGCGACCGCACATAGAGGCGCCGCAACTGCTCTGGCTTCTCCACGCCACTCGGAGCCTGAAAGAAGAGGCGATCCAGCAGCGAGAACAACGCGGCGTTCGCGCCAATGGCGAGGGCGAGTGTCACGATGATTGTGGTCGCAACGATTGGCGTGCGACGGAGACTCCGGGCGGCATAACGCAAGTCCTGTCCGACGCGACCCAAACGGCTGCGGAATGGTGATATTCTCGAAGTCATCGGTGTGCAAAGTGCCCCTGGGCGGCAGGTCTTGCCAGATACTGTTCTCTCAGGCTGGCGCGGAAGCGTCAGCCTGACAGCGGCCTCGGTA
This sequence comes from Gemmatimonadaceae bacterium, assembly GCA_036557635.1. GTDB lineage: Bacteria > Gemmatimonadota > Gemmatimonadetes > Gemmatimonadales > Gemmatimonadaceae > AG2. The sequence goes on along the minus strand of DATBHD010000364.1, from coordinate 5,230 downwards.
CGCCGGTCGGAGAACATCGGCGAATCCCAGTCGCAGTAGCGCCCGCGCTGCGAGCCTATTCCAGTGCCTTCCGGAAAACGACCGCTTCGCGCCGTAGGTTTTGCTCCGCAACATTGCCGCCCAAGTAGGTTGCTGGGTTCCTCACACACTCAGGTAACGAGTACGTTGCGCCTTACGCCCTCAGGGCGACCCGCTGAATTCGCTTCGTCAGGTCCCAGAGCGCCGCCGATTTTATCTTGCCTAACGAACAAAGTTTCGTCCACGAGCCCTACCGAAAGCGATAGCGCACGGACAACCGCACCTGACGTGGCTCGGCTGGATGGAGGTGTACGTCCGAAACACCTGCCGCCGACTCACCGCGCAATCTCGATACATAGTAGTACGCGATGTCGGCCGCCGTCGTGTTGAGCAAGTTGAGAATGCTCAAGCGCACGTCCGCGTCGCGAGTGCCATGATAGCCGACTTCCGCATTCAACAACGTCGACGGACGCGATCGCACACTGTTGTCGTCCACCAGCGCGTACGATCCGAAATGCCGGAGGCGAAGGGAGCCCGACAGACGATCGGCCACGGAGTGCGCGTTCCGGGCCGAATCGACCGTGATGCCAGCGGTGACGACGCGCTCGATGGCGCCCGGGATGTACGAATGCGAACTCGACGTAGAGCTCGCACCAGGGAAAAGGCTCGGCGGCTGGCACGCCAGGCTGGCGCCCTCGGAACCGACGATCGAGCAGACCGGAAGGATGATGGCCCGCGGCAGCTGCCCGACGAACGCGGCATGCGTCAGCGAGACGTCGGCGTCCGCGGCGAGACGCGGACTCACCCGATAGAAATTCGCGAGTGAGATGCCCCCTCTGTGCGTCGCCGCGCTCGGCTCGGTGATGCCGGCATCGCCCGTGAAGAGAAGCTCACTGTCCAGATTCAGCAGCCACGCCGAGACGGTCGTGCGAAGCCCGTCCACCGGCGACATGCGGAGGCCGGCCTCCGCGCCCCGTGAGCGAACTAACGGGGTCACCGCCGAAACGAAGCCGCCGGTCGACGGATCGACTCTCAGCGTGCTGCCGCGCGCATCGTTGCTGTGGAAGCCATATCCTCCGCTCAGGTACAGCTCGACTGATTTAGATGGGGCGTACGCGAGCGACGCCTTGGGGCTAAGAATGCCCGCCGTGGTGTGTCCGGAGTTCGCCGCGAGATCGCTCACGACGTGAAACGCGTAACCGTCGGCGCGCAAGCCAAGCATCGACCTGAAGCTGGCGCCCCAGTTCGACTCTGCCGCGGCGAATAGGGAAGTAGCCGCCTCGTGGACCGCGTCCTCCCGCACCCTGTCGTACCGTTGGCGTCGGTCCGTCAGGAACAGGCCGACGCTGTCAATGAGGTCCGTGCGCGACTCGAGGCCGAGTCGCAGCATGTGCTCCGCACCAAGCGCGTCCAATTCGCGCTCGTCGACTATGCGTCCGCCAAGAATCCAGCGGTGGTCGGTCTGCGAGAACTGGTCGCCGCGGACCGTGTCGGAGAGGAAATAAGTAAAGTCTGAAAAGAGAGTCAGATCGGAGCGAATGGCGAATGCCTCGATGCGGTCGGTGGAACCCGAACCAACGCGGGTGGCGGTCGCCGAGAGACTGAAGCGTCGGCTCATCCCGCCGTCGGTGGAGTCGAGCTCACCGAAGCGCGACAGGATCCCCTCGGACAACGCGCGCTGCGGTATCTGATCCGGCGCTTTCCACGCGTTGATGTATCCCATCGCGAGAATGGAGATTTGGGCGAGGGGCCCTCCGGCCGTGTAGCGTGCCAGGCCACTTCGCTTCCGAACACCTTGTCCCACGGTCCACGGCCCGTCGTAGTTCTTCGACTCGCCGCCCAGTAGGATGGTGCCGGGCCCCACGTTGTGTGAATAGCCGCCAACGACGCGGTCGAAGCGGTTCTGTCCGAACTCGGTATTCACGAAGCCGTGGTCGAGGGACTTCATCATGTGGAACTCGGCGCTGCCGGCGCTGCCGAAATCGCCAATCTCAGGATGAGAAACCCCGAGCTCGTAGTCCACGTGGTCGACGAGCTCCGGGATGAGGAAATTCAGATCGGTGTAGCCCTGTCCATGGCCGTGCGTGGGCATGTTGAGTGGCATTCCCTCGAGCCGCGTTTGGAAGTCGGTGCCATGGTCGAGATTGAATCCGCGGATGAAGTATTGGTTCGCCTTGCCGTCCCCTGAGTGCTGCGTAACGACCATACCGGGAACGGTTTCCAGCAGTTCGCCCTCTCGCGAGATTGGGCGCGGCGCCAGGTCCGCCGCGCCAACGTGTCCTTGGGAGGCAGTTGTGGCGATCCCGTGCAGCTCGTCGATACGCCCGACGACCTTGACGGTATCGAGTATCGGGCGCCGCGTGGTGTCGGGCGTTTGCGCGAACGCGGCGCTCGCACCAACGAGCGTGCAAAGCACGGCCGCGGCGACCGCCGGGCACCACAAGCTCTGAGTCGATCGCGACGGTATTACCTCGTTCAAGGGATGTCTATCCATGAGTAGTCCTACGAGCTCGTCACCGTGCGCAGCGATTCGCGTTGTTCCTTCCTGCACCTTTGTACGGACCGCTCTCGATCCTGCGGCCACCGGCGGCGTTGACGCGACGAATACACTCGCGCGGCGTGCATTGCATTTATGCGATGGACTCGCCCTCGACGCGCATGGCCACCCAAGCCAACGCGAGATTCGAACTACGAGACGATTTAGTAACACCATCCGCATCCCCGCTTACCCGCTACCGCGCTACAATCGCCTGGATCAAAGAGCACTACGCGGAGCCGCTGCAGATCGAGGCGGTCGCCAGGCAGGTCAACATGAGTCCCTCGGCGCCTGAACCATCACTTCAAAGCGGTGACGGCGATGAGCCCTGTCCAGTATCAGAAGCGACTGCGGCTCGGGGAGGCTCGCGGTCGGCTGCTGGCGGGAGCCACGAGCGCGGAAGCCGTCGCCTATGAGGTTGGATACGCGAGCGCGTCGCAGTTCAGCCGGGAGTACGCACGACTTTTCGGGCAGCCGCCGCGTCGCGATGCGGCGCGCCTGAGCGCCGACGCCGCCGAGAGCGATCCCGTCTCGTGACTGGACAAGGGCGTGTCCGACGAGCGCCCGTCGGATCAGACGCCTCGATCAGCCGGCCGATCGCGTCAGAGTTCTCGGCGTTTACCGGTCCGAGTTTGACAAGGTCCCGAGCCCGGGCTGCTGCCGGCGCATCATAGAACGGGAGATCGCCGCCCGAAGTACCTCAGAATGCCAGCTAAGCCTGCAGCGCTTCTACAGGAACCTAACGAATGACATCGTACTCGCTGTCGGTTGGAAATCGGCCTCGGACAAGGAGCTCCACGGCGCTTTCGGCGCGGCGGTTCGGCAACGGTAACCAGCGCCGACACGGTTGGTTGCCGTTGCGGTTACCGTTGGAGGCGGAAAAAGCCTGCCGAGATCGGCAGGCCAGTTCAGTAAGTGCTTATTACGAAGCCTAACAGAGCGGGCGATGGGACTCGAACCCACGACGTCCAGCTTGGGAAGCTGGCATTCTACCAACTGAATTACGCCCGCGTTCTCCCCAATCTATCGCGAGACTCGATATCACTCAACGCCGACGGCCGGGACGCCTCGCGCTATTTCCACTCCCGACAAGGCTCTCGAGCATGCGAGCAGCCATGTCGAAATGCTGCCCGACGCTGAAGGCCCTCGGATCGATCACCGCTTGCAGCGCGCAGCCGTGGATGAGGCTCACCGCGACCGCGGCCAGCGCGCCGGCATCCGCCAGCGGTCGCCGCGTCGCGCGCTTCTCCCCCGTGGTCCCCTCGCTGACGAGACGCAACGCACGGCGGTAGCCATCGAGCGCCGCGCCCACGCGCCGCCGAATCGACGCGTTGCGCACGCCCAACGCCCAATACTCCAGAAAGAGGCGAAAATGCCGCGGATCGCGGGACAGTCGCTCCATCTCCGCGCGCAGCACGGCTCGCATCCGGTCACGCGGCCGCGTGATGCTCTCCACGCCACTCGGAATGCGCAGCACCGCGGTCGCATCGAGAACCCGCTCGAGCAAGGCCATCACCAGCGCGTCGCGACGATCGAAATGGAAGAGGACCGTCCCATGGCTCACCGCCGCGCGTGCCGCGACCGCGCGCAGCGTGAGTGCCTCCACGCCGCTCCGGGCCGCGACATCGTACGCCGCGCGCATGATGTCTTCGCGGCGACGCGCCTCCGACGCCTTCTGACCCGGCATGTAGTCGTCTCGTTCGTCAGGCGAGCACGGCGAGGACGTCGGTTTCACGTATGATGAGCAACTGCTCACCACCGATCGTGACCTCGGCGCCGCTGTACTGCGCGTAGAGGACCGTATCGCCGACCTTCACATCCATCGGCACCCGCTTGTCTTTCTCGAACCGCCCCGGCCCGACGGCGATGATCTCGCCCTGCTGCGGCTTCTCCTTCGCCGTATCGGGAATGTAGAGCCCGCGATGTTTCGCTTCGACCTCCGCCACCGTCTTGATGACGACGCGGTCGGCCAGCGGAGAAACCCTCACTGTCTGCTGTGCGATCATGGGTGTCCTCACGGAATGAGACCCCGGCGGTTTCGTCACGCCGTGCATTGACCAGCTGGTCAGAGAACGGTATGTCGTATTGACCACGTGGTCAACGAAGCAGGCTGCTCCCCTATCCATCGAGGTCGCCGTGCGGTACCTTTCGAGCAAGCGTAGCGGGAACGCCTGTCACCAGCCCCGCTGCCCGACGCGACCGGCGATTCTGGCGACGCCTCCTTCCCTTCCCCAGCAGCCAGTCGAATGATGGCGCGGTGCGTTCCGTCGTGACACCGACCGAGAAATGGTGGGCAATGACCTGCGCAACATGCGGCGGGTTCGTTCCCATTCGCCCTGTCGAAGCGGGCGAGCACGTCGCGCCAACCTTGAACGGCACGGCGAACTGCGTGCGATGCAAGGCATCCAACGTGGTGACGGGTGCCGCGCTCTTCGTCATCGACGGCAAGCGCCTGCGCCGCATCAGGCTCAGCTCACCCATCGACTACGTGAAATGACCGCTTCCGCAGAAACCCGGGTGCCTCTCCCGCCACCTGCCGACAAGACGAGTTGGCGCCCGCTCGTCGCGCAGTATCAGCTCCCGCGACCAGGTCGCGCCGTGCTCCAACTCGCCACGACGCTGCTGCCGCTCGCCGTCCTGTTCGCGGCCATGTATCGCCTGCTCGCGCTCTCGTTC
>DATBHD010000363.1:0-2564 GCA_036557635.1 Gemmatimonadaceae bacterium | reverse complement strand
GACAACGACGAGCTGCGCATCCACGCCTCCGCCCTCGGCGTCGGTCCGATCGTGACGTTCCTCGGCGAACGCGCGGACCAACGCGGAGTGATGCGCGCGGCGACTGCGGGCTGGGTCGTCTCGGGTCGCGACGACGGTGCGTTTGCGTGTCTCGATTTCATGGCGCTTCGTGTGCCGGTGATCGCGGAAGGATCGCCGCTTACGCATCACTACATCGCCAACGGGATTACCGGGTTGTTGTTGGGGAAGGCCGATCCCGCGTACACCGCGTCGCGGGTTGCGGCGTTTCTCACCGCTGAAGAACGACGCGTGGCGATGGGTCACGCCGGTTACACACGCGTCCAGCGCGAATTCGCCCAGACGCCGATGATCGACGGGTTCGAGCGCGCCATCACGACTGCCGGCGATCCGACGAAGTGGACGCCGCAGTGACAACTGCCGAGAACGGCGTACATCCGACAATCGCACATCGCGCGGAGTATGCGGCGCTTCGAAGCGCAGTCGCGGCGGTCGAGCGTCTGAGCTTCAATCGCGCCGGCGGCATCGGCGACCGCATCGGCCGATTCGGCTACGCGCCGCTCGGCATTCGGCGCGACGTCGTGGAGAAGCAACTGCGTGCCGCGCTTCCCGAGCGTACGAGTGACGAGATCGAGCGGATTGCGCGCTCGGCGTACGGTCACTTGGGCCGCACGAGCATGGAGACGGCGATTCTTCCGTCGTACAGCGGGCTGGAGATCATCGACCTGTTCGAGTCGGTGATCGGCTGGAATCTGGTCGAAGAGCGGATGGCGCGAGGAAAGGGGTTGATCCTCGTGACGGGTCACCTGGGAAACTGGGAGCTGGGCGGCGCATACCTCGCAGCGCGGGGCTTGCCAGTCGACGCCATCGCGCGCCATATGGCGAATCCGTTGTTCGACCGATATCTCACGTCCACACGCCAGCGCATCGGCATGACCGTCGTTCACGATGAAGATGCTGTGCGCCGTGTCCCGCGCTCGCTGCGCGGGGGGCGCGCCGTTGCGTTTCTCGTCGATCAAGGCGCCATCGGTCTGGCATCGACCTGGGTTCCGTTCTTTGGACGGTACGCCAAGACGCCACGCGGTCCTGCCGTGTTCGCGCTTCGACTCGGCGCTCCAATCCTGTTCGGCGTTGCGCTTCGCCAGCCGTCGGGGAAATACCAGTTGGCGTTCGAGCCGATCGAAGCGACGGAAACTGGCGATCGCGAGGCAGACGTCGATCGGATCGTGGCTGAGTACACGCACACGCTCGAACGATGGGTGCGTCGCGCGCCGGAGCAGTACTTCTGGCATCATCGGCGGTGGAAGCATCAACGTCCGGGCACACCTCCCGAACTGGGAGATCCGCTGTGAGTCGTTCGACCGACCGTCTCAAGCGCGATCGGCGCGCGTGGTTCGGCGGCGGCGTGATCGTCTTGCTCGTCGTGCTCGCGATGGCCGCACCGCTGCTCGCTCGCCACAACCCGACGGACGTCGATCTCATCAACTCACTGCAGCCGCCGAGCGCACGACACTGGTTCGGCACCGACATTCAGGGGCGTGATGTGTGGGCACGTCTCGTCTACGGCGCGCGTGTTTCGCTCACGGTCGGCGTGGTGTCCCAGGGCATCTCGCTCACGCTGGGCGTGATTCTCGGATTGTTGGCTGGATACTACGGCAAATGGATCGACGAAACCGTCATGCGTCTCGCCGATGTCACGCTCGCGTTTCCCACCCTGCTGCTGTTGATTGCGCTGGTCGCGGCGCTTCAGCCGTCGCTGACTGTCGTTTTCGTGACGATTGGACTCGTGGGCTGGGCCGGGATGGCGCGTCTCGTTCGCGGGCAGGTGCTCGTCGTCCGCGAGCTCGAGTTCGTGCAAGCCGAGCAAGCCCTGGGCGCGCGTGATGCGAGAATTCTCATCTATCACATCCTGCCGAGCGTCGTGGCGCCGGTGGTGATTGCGGCGACGCTCGGCGTGGCGGGGGCGATCATGGCAGAGTCGTCGCTGTCGTTTCTCGGGCTGGGCGTACAGCCGCCAAATCCGAGTTGGGGCTCGATGATCGCGGACGGTCGCGACCTCTATCAGCTGCGACGCGCGCCGTGGACGTCGGTCTTCCCGGGTCTGGCCATCGGCGCCGCGGTGCTTGGATTCAACCTCCTCGGCGACGCATTGCGCGATGCGCTGGACCCACGCGCCGTGCGATCGACGCTTCCACGCACGACCGTTCAAACGTGAGCTATGACGTCGAGGCCCTCCGGCGGCGTGAGTTTCCATGGGCCGCGTCGGGCGAAACGATCTTTCTCAACAACGCGTCCACGGGGCCGCTCCCTGAGCGCACGATACGTGTTACCGAGGAGTGGGCCCAGCTTCGCGCGAATCCGCAACGTGTCGATGCGGATCTGCAATTCGGTACACTCGCGAAATCGCGAGAGCTGATCGCGCGGCTCGTCGGCGCGCAGACCGGCGAGATCGCGGTCGCGACGAATACGACCTACGGTCTCAACCTCGCCGCGTTTTCGCTGCCGTTGAAGGAAGGCGACGTCGTGCTGTCGCCCGACTTCGAGTT